>JBHICV010000068.1:0-11681 GCA_046759765.1 Acidimicrobiia bacterium | reverse complement strand
AGCGGGATGAACGGCGCCGTGTCGCCGAAGTCGTACCGGTACTCACCCTTGGTGAATGACGGACACGCCGCCGGCTCGACGCAGCGAATCGTTGGGTTCATGTTGCCGGCCATCTTCTCTCGCAGGAACGGGAAGGCGAGGCCGCCGAAGTTCGACCCGCCGCCAGTGCATCCCAGCAGCAGGTCGGGAGTCTCACCAATGTTTTGCAGCTGCACCAGAGCCTCTTCGCCGATGACCGTCTGGTGCATGAGTACGTGGTTCAGCACGCTTCCCAGTGAATACTTGGTTGTTTCGCTCTGGGCAGCAGTTTCCACGGCCTCGCTGATGGCAATACCGAGGCTTCCTGTGTTGCTCGGGTCCTCGGCCAGCAGCTTGCGGCCCGTTTCCGTGAGGTCGGAGGGGCTCGGGTGGACCGTGGCTCCCCAGACCTCCATCATCGATTTCCGATAAGGCTTCTGGTCATACGAGGCCCGGACCATCCATACCTCGCACTCGAGGTCGAAGACCGAGCAGGCAAAGGCGAGGGCGCTGCCCCACTGACCGGCACCGGTCTCCGTGGCGATCTTCTGAGCGCCCTCCTGCTTGTTGTAGAAGGCTTGCGCCACGGCAGTGTTGGGCTTGTGCGATCCCGGTGCGCTTCCACCCTCGTACTTGTAGTAGATGCGGGCTTTGGTCCCGAGTGCCTTCTCCAGCCGATGGGCTCGGAAGAGGGGCGAGGGACGCCACATGCGGTATACGTCGAGGACCTCTCCGGGAATCTCGATGTAGCTGTCGGTGGAGACCTCCTGCATGATCAGCGCCATGGGGAAGATCGGAGCGAAAGCGTCTGGCCCGACGGGCTCCAGGGTGTCCGGTGCCAGGATCGGAGGGGGCGGCGCCGGCAGGTCCGGGATGATGTTGTACCAGCTGGTCGGGATCTCCGACTCGTCCAGCGTGATCTTGGTCAGCTCCGTCATGGTCCTTCCCCTCGGTAGCTACTACCGAAACTTAACTGATCCCTGCCGAACGCGCCGCGGTCCCGGGAGGTAGCGTCGGCATATCGAGAGGGGAGAGATTTGGGCTCACTATTGGTTCACGTAACCCACGGGCCGGAGGCGCCGACTCGGGCCGCCCTGGCCTGCCTAGTCGCCAAGGCGGCCGTGGATGATGGCCATGACGTCACCATGTTCTTCGCGGGGGACGCGGCCTATCTGCTCAAGGATGAGGTCATGTCCTCCCTCAAGGGAATCGGAACCGGGGCGCTGGAAGACACCCTGCCCGCCTTAGTCGATGCAGAGGTGCCGATCTTCGTCTCCGGTATGTCAGCCCAGGGGAGAGGAGTCACCGAAGCTGATATCGCGCCGAAGAATGCCTCGTTCGCGATGCCTGCCAAGCTGGTCCAGCTGACCTTTGCGGCCGACAGAGTGCTCGTCTATTAGCGATTTCCGACGCCCGAGGCACGTCATGAAATAGCCTGTCCGTCGGGCGGCACGGAGGTAGGCAATGATCCAGAACATGATTCGAGCCGCCCGGCTCGACAAAGAGTTCTACGACACGGTCGAGCACGACGACACGTACACACCTCAGGCTGTGGCGGTAGTCGTCGTCGCCAGTGTTCTCTCGGCACTGGGTCTCTGGTTCGTGCTCGATCGATCATTCTTCCGGCTCGTCGTCCTCGGGACGATTGCGGCGCTGCTCGGTTGGCTTGTTTGGGCCGCACTTACGTATTGGGTTGGGACCCGGTTGTTTGACGGCACCGCGGATTACGGCGAGATGCTCCGTGTCACCGGCTTCGCCCAAGCCCCTCGGGTACTCGGGATCATCCCGTTCCTCGGATGGATTGGCGCGATCTGGGCGTTAGTGGCCACGATCGTCGCCGTACGAGAAGGCCTCGATGTGTCCCTCGGCAAGGCAATCGGAGCATCGGTTATAGGCTGGATCGGCTACATCGTGCTTTCCGCAATCCTGCCGATCATCTAGCTGGATTGCCAGGCTGAGTTGGAGCTGTCCGAGACCAGCTCGTTCCTGCTTCACACGATTGAGTTTGCGAACACCCGAACAGCCCCGGTGAAGATGTCAGGCTGAGAAAGGCTGCACGCGTGGCCGGCGTCCTCTATCACCCGGATCGAGGCATGTTGAGCAGCCGCGGCCATCTGGGGTGCGGACTTGATGTTCTGGCGGTCTCGCTCGCCGTTGAGAATCAGCGTCGGGCCCGGATACGAAGCCAGCATCCGCGGCAAGTCGCGGCCCGGTAAGCGACGCAACACCTGGCCCGCCGCTTTAATCGACAGCCCGCGGTTGATCATGGCCTCCCGGCAACTAAGGCGCTGGCAGGCGAAAGTCAGATTGGAGCCGCTCGAATTGGGGAAGCCACATGGCGGCATTGGCGCCTGCACCGTGAAGAAACAGAACGGTCGGTGCTCCCTCGGGTTCTGCGGTGAGCAACCCGTTTTCCGCCGGTGCACTCATAGCTTGCGCGTCGCCCTTACTCGTTGTCGACGATCAGGTCGCCGTAGTTGGGCCAGCTCTTCCCGAACTCCCACCAGCCCTCCACTCCGGGCTGGATGAACGTCTCGTTGGCCGCGTACCAAAGGGGTATCACCGCTACCTGATCGGCAATCGCATAGCGATCGGCTTCGTGATATAGCTCGAGGCGTTTGCGATCGTTCCGTTCCTGGCGAGCCTGCTCGATGAGCTGGTCGAAATGCTCGTCGGCAAAGCCGCCGAAGTTCGTTGCGCTCTCCGAGTGCAGCAGCAGTCGCAGGAAGTACTCAGGATCGGGATAGCCCGGATACCAACCGCCTGTTTGCACTAGGTACTTGTCGGCCTCTCCGCTGGCGTACTCATCCATCGTCAGCTCGCGGGTCGTCACGTCCAGGTCCAGGACCTCCCGCCAGTCCTCACTGACTCGTCTGATGACCGGCTCATCGGACGGTCCGGGTAATACCGGGATCACCAGCGGGCCGATGTCGACGCCCGAGTTTGCCAGGGACTCACGAGCCAGGTCCGGCTCGAAGCGGAGAGAGATGTCGGGAGTGTGGCCCTGAAGCGGCGGCGGTACGAGTCCACCCGTTGCGATGATCCAGGTCGGTGGAGCTAGCTCACGCAGCGCCTCTCTATCGATGGCGTGCGCCAACGCCCGGCGGAAGTCCGCGCTTCCGGTAACCACGTGGGAATGGTCGAAAGTAAGGTACATGCCCCACGCAGGCGGCCACGTCCGGACGCGGTCGGGAACGGCCTCGTAGAGAGCGGCGAAATGTTCGAACCGCGACGTCAAGAGCTCCAAGTCCGCGGTTTGGAAGGCGGGTACCAGCTCCTCCGACCCGAAGGTCCACTCGACCCGGGCAACGTTACCGGGCCGCGATCTGGTGTAGTCGTCTCGCCTTTCGATCACCAGATGGTCGTCGTCCCGTTCGATTAGCCGGAAAGGACCGGACACAACTTCCGTTCCGACCTTTTCTGCCTGGTCGGACTCGAAGAGGTGGCGGGGTTGTGGTCCTCCGTCGGGCCGGTTGACGACCCACATGAAGTAAGGAGCAGGAGCGACGAGCCGGAACTCAACCGTACGGTCGTCCAGTGCCCTTACACCAACCCGGTCCGGATCCTGGTGCCGGCCCAGGTGGTAGTCCTGTGCGTCCTCCAGGACGAAGTAGATCGCCACCGACATGCCGGGCTCGACCGGATCGAGGATTTGCTTGATGCCAAACTCGACGTCATGGGCGGTGAGAGGCTCCCCATCCGACCAGGTCAGCCCTTCGCGGAGATGGAATGTGTACCGAAGGCCGTCGTCCGAGATGGTCCATCGCTCCGCCAGAGATGGAATGATCGTGCGCTCCGGCCAGGCTTCCACCAGCCGATCATGCAGCGACATGTTCAGCTGGATGTCACCCAGAAAGTGAGAGCGGAAGTCCGGCCCATACATCGGCCGACCTCCTCCCACCCTCAAGGTGACCGAGGGTGGGGTGGGGGATACCCCGGAGTCCTTCCAGTATTCGAAGGCTCGTTGGTAGGCGCGGTTAGCCTCGGCGAACCTCAACGACATGTGAAGGGCCAGCGCCAGCTTGAACAGGATCAGTGCCGCCTGCTGATCGTCGCCGCGGCGCTCGAGTAGCTCCAGCAACTCGACGTACTGATCGATCGCCTCGTCGAGCGCGTACTCGAGCCGCGCCTGGTCACCGGCCTTAGTCAAGTAGCGAATCGCCTTGTCTTCGACCTCGGCCGCGGCCCAGTGATACGCCAGCAGTCCCAGGACCTCATCTTGGTTGTCGGAGTAGGTCTCCTCGAGAAACCGACCCACCAGCTCGTGCCGGAGCACCCGGTCTGCTTTGAGAAGGGTCCGGTAGGCCGCTTCCTGGATCAGGGCGTGCTTGAACTGATATTCGGGATCCGGCCAGCGCCGGGTTTGGCGGACAAAGTCGAGGCGCTGCAACTGGTGGGCGGCTTGATCCAAGTCCTCCTGACTTGCCTGGGTAACCGCCTCCAGGAGCGGCATGGTGAACTCGCGGCCGAGCACCGAGGCGCTCCGCAGGACGTCGTGGGTGCGAGGGTCCAGCCGGTCGATTCGAGCGAGGATGACTCTTTCCACAGTGGCAGGTAGCTCGACGTCGACGGCGTGGTCGAATGCCCAGCCATCGGGGGACTCGGTCAGTGCGCCCTCGTCGACCAACGTTCTGACGAGTTCCTCCAGGAAGAACGGGTTCCCTTCCGCAGTCTCGAGCACAGAGCGTTCCAGGTCGCCCGGAAGCACCTCCCCCACCAGAGCACGCAGCAGTCTGCGGTTGGCTTCGGCCGGAAGAGTCTCGAGCGACAGCTCGGTGGTCGTGTGAGGAAACTCTCTCACCATGGCGGCCCTCAGATCCCAGGACTGATGGTCGGGCTCCATTCGCGCGGTGACCGCCACCAGGATCGGCAGGCTTTCGCTGGCCGGCATCAGCGTTTCCAGGAGCTGAACGGACGTCGGATCTGCCCAGTGGAGGTCTTCGACTCCCACGACCACCGGCCGATCGTCGGCCAGTTGGGCGATCAGCTGTCCTATTACTTCGAAGGTGCGGTACTGCAGCGACTCCGGGCTGAGGCCCACTATCCACTCCGCCGCTTCCGGCTCGACACCTAGCGCCAACATGGAGGCCAGGTACGGATAAACCTCCACCGCCCGGTCCTCGAAGAGACGCTCGACCTCTCGCCGAAGCGCGACCCGGACTCGCAGGTCTCCTTCGTCCTGAGCCACACCCAGCCAACGTCGGATCAGGTCGCGAAACGGCCAGTACGGAGTTGCCTCTCCATAGGAGGCGGCGTTGCCCTCGAGCCACAGGGCGGGTCCGACCTCGGATGGGTGAGACTCCACCAGCCGACGGAGCTCATCGAGAAGCCTGCTCTTGCCGATGCCGGCCTCGCCCGTCAGGAAGAGGATGCTTCCTCTCCCGGCCGCCAGCGACTCGGCTACTTCCGTCAGCGTCTCGTACTCGGAGTCCCGGCCGATCAACTTGCTGTGCAAGAGTGGCGGTCCCGCTGCCTCCGCTGAGACCACGGTTCCGCGGACCGCATAGGCGGTAACCGGCCCTTCTTTTCCTTTTAGGTCGAGCTCCTGCGCTGATCCCCAGGAGAAGAGCGGCTCGGCGAGAAGCTGGCTGGCGCGGTCAACGAGGATCGAGCCCGGCTCGGCGTGTCCCTGAAGGCGGGCGGCGGTGTTCACGGAGTCCCCGTAAGCCGTGTAGTCGGCTGCCGCGCCGTCGCCAACGGTTCCCAGAACGGCAGCGCCCGTACATATGCCGACCCGCACTGAGAATCCCTTGATTCCCCAGCCCTCTTCTACCTCTCTCGCGTATCGCTCGATCGCCGTGGTTATCGCCAAGGCGGCGTGGATGGACCGCTCGGGGTCGTCCTCGTGCACTACGGGTGCTCCGAACAACACGAGTAGGCCGTCGCCGGCGATCTCCTTGACCGTTCCCCCGTACAGCTCGACAGCCCGAATCATCCGATCCACGGCATCGCCGATGATCAGTCGGAACTCCTCCGGGTCGAGTTGAGCTCCGAGAGCGGTAGAACCTGCCACATCGGCGAACAGCGCGGTGACGACCTTCCGTTCGTCGCGGAAAGTGGCGTCGCTCTCTGGCGCCTTGTTCTCCTCGTCCATAGATTCAGAACGCTATCAGTCGGCCCATCGGGCGACCCGGCCAGGCGGAAGGAATCCGTGGGCGCGAACCGCCCCAGGACTAGCGTTGGGACGGTTCGGCAGCAACCCACTGTTCGGTAGGGCAAAGATGACCAGTGGGTCCTTCTTAACTATAAGCATCCTGTCACCACGATGCGTGGTCGATCCAAGGTCAATGTTCGCGCGGTGTCAGCGCGGTTGTTGATGGGTTAGCTTCGCTGGAGCGATCCGCATGGTTTCACCGATCACTCGTACCTTTCGCATTCGTCGCTATGAGTGCGACGCCTACGGACATGTGAACAACACCACCTATCTCCGCTACTTGGAAGAAGCCGAGTTCGAAGCCGGCCTGCGCCCTAACGGCGATCCTCGGCTCCGCACGACCGACATCGAATTCGTCGAGCCACTGGCCTTTGGCGAGGAGGTCACGGTCACTGCACTCACTGATACTGACGAGCCTCTCCGCCGAGCCTACGAATTCCACCGGGACGCCGATCTCGTTGCCCGGGCCCGTGCCCTGTGGGCCACGCCGGGATCGCACCGGGATCCATCGGACCGAATACCAGATCCTCCCGATGCCCCGGAAGCGGTCTTCATCCAGACCCGCCCAGTGGAGTGGCGCGATGTCGACGAGCAGGCGCAGGTCTCTCCCGCGACTCTGTCGGCGTTCGCAGAGGACTGCGGGGTCGATCTCTGCGCGGCCTATGGCTGGCCGATGGAGCGGTGCACGGCGGCGGGATTCGCCATGATCCTTCGTCGCCACCAGATCGCCTACGGAGAGCCGATGGCGCTGGGAGACGAGCTTGAGATACGAACCTGGGCATCGGATATGCGTCGGGTCATGGCCATCCGCCACTACCTCATCTCAGCCGGGGGCAAGCTCGTCGCTCGGTTCCGGAGCCAGTACGTCTGGGTCGATATCGAGACCTACCGTCCGATCCGAATACCCGCCGACTTCATTTCGGACTTTCGGCCCAACTTCTCGGCCGGAGCCTCCCCCCGCCAGTAAGGTGCCCGGAGCTAGCCGAGACCTACCCCATGTGTTTCGACCACGACGCGCTCCCGCCCGTGCCTCCGGTCTCGGGGGGCTCTGTCTTCCGGGAGGACCTTGTGTTATCGGCAGCCGACGGAAACACCTTCGCCGCGATGGGGGCGACCGGCGACAATGAGGCCGGGTCCGCGGTCGTGGTGTTGCCGGACGTCAGAGGCCTCTACCCGTTCTATGAGGAACTGGCAGCTCAGCTCGCCGCTCAGGGCTACGACGCGGTGGCGTTCGATTATTTCGGTCGCACCGCCGGCGTCGGCAAGCGAGGCGATGACTTCTCATTCATGGATCACGTCGAACAGACCACGTTCGACGGCATCCGTCTCGACGTCGCCGCTGCGGTGGAGAACGTCAGACGTGAGGACCCTGCCCGCAAGGTGTTCACGATCGGCTTCTGTTTCGGCGGATCCAACTCCTGGCATCAGGCTGCCAACGGGCATGGGCTGGCCGGCGCCGTCGGCTTCTACGGCCATCCGAACCGTCTTTTCCCGCCCGGAGCGGCCCCGGTCGTTGAGCGTGTCTACGACATGGAATGCCCGATCCTGGGCCTCATGGGCGGTGCCGATCCCTCCATTCCGGCGGAAGAAGTCGAGCGCTTCGATGCGGCTCTCTCGACCGCCGGCGTAGCGCATGAGATCGTGACCTACCCGGGAGCTCCGCACTCATTCTTCGACCGCGCCTACGACAAATATCAGGAGGAGTGCGACGACGCCTGGCAGCGGTTACTCGAATTCTTCGGTACCCACTCCTAGGTGGTGTGTTAATCGAGCCAGGCCACCCGCCAGACTCGCCATAGCGCGGATGGATCCGACAAGGGATCACCATGGACGAGAAAGAAGTCCGCCGGACCTCCTTCTCGTACGACTCCGGCGTCGGGCTCGCCCAGCAGCTCGCCGCCTCGCCAGGTGGCCGCGGCCAATCCTTCCCAGGGTTTGAGCCCGGCCTTCACAAGGGATTCGACCTCCCATGCGAGCTGATTGGCGCGCGCTGACCCTCCTCCGAAATCGGTGCCAGCGGCGATGGCGACGTTCTCCGAGTGAGCGATGCTTACGCTCTTCTGGGCACGCTCGTACCGCTCCTGGATGGCCAGGCGCCCTTCTTCTTCGGCAAACCGCGGAAGTGTCGTCGTCTGCCCGAACGTGATCCAAGACCGGAGCACCGTCAGCGTCGAGACCAAGGCGATTCCGTGTGTCGCCATATCTCGAGCGACATCCCGGTCGAGCTCCATCCCGTGTTCGATTGAATCAACTCGTCCCTCGGCAGCGACACGGGCTCCGTCGAGCTTGGTGGTATGCGCAGTGACCTTGGCGTCGCGTTCATGGGCGTTCTCTACGACCCGATTCACCTCCGCGGCTGTGAACGGCGAAGTGTCCGAGTTCGGCCCGTCGAGGTAGAGCTTGAGGAGGTCGGCACCTTCCTCGAGTTGCTGAAGAGCCGCTTCGAGAAGCGCTTCACCGTCCTTGACCTCGACCGTCAGTCCGGCCGGCAGAAAGTCCGAGACTGTGAGCCATGTACCGGCGGCTCGCAGATAAGGGCGGTCGCGTCTTTCGCTCCAGCGCTCGCGTACCTCCAGGCTCAGAGCTCGTTCTCGCCCGTTGAATAGCCTTCGGGGGGCTCCGACATCACGTGCCCACCGAACTCCCGCCTGGTTCAGGAGCTCGGCGTTGTGCTCGGCAACCCCTAGTAGTTCCTCGGTTTCGTCCAGACCGCGGTCGATCCAATGCGAGCCTCCGGACAGGGTCACATGGCTGTGGGCGTCGACCATGCCGGGGACAATCGTCGTACCGCCGGCGTCGATGACCTTCGTGTCTCTGCCCGGATCGGCCTCCTGGCCCTCGGTGATTGCGATGATGCGGCCGTCCTCGACCGTAACACTCACGCCGAGTCGCAGGGTGTCCGAGCGCCCGTCGGCGAGGGCAGCATCTTGATAGAGAATTCGAGTCACCACCGGCACCCTAGAACTCAAGCCGTCAGCTATCAGCTGTCAGCTCTCAGTGCTTACCAACCGTTCTCGCGCCAGTGAACGGGAGAAGGGGAGCAGAAAGGCAAAAGCCCAGGTGAGCGACCCCACTGCCACGTGGCTCACTACGGTCCACGGCGCCAGAACCGTCCAGACGGCGGCCGCGCCGATCGAGGCCTGAAGTAGATAGAGACCGATCGCTGAGGCGAGTGTCCTTGGTAGCCCTTCGGACCTGCGGAGAAAGACCAACAAGTAGACGAGATAGATACCGACGACCAGCGCGACGGTCCGGTGCAGGAAGTGGAGGGCTCGGAGTGAACGGTCGAGACCCGAGGGTATGAGGGAGCCATCCATGAGCGGCCAGTCTCCGAAGGCGGGACCGGCTCCCGCTCCGCGAACGAGTGCACCGGCCAAGATCACGGCCAGGACGCCTCCGACGGCCGCCCAATAGCGCCAGGCCAGTCGAGGTTGGGGTTCCGGTCTTGCGTGTGGCAGTGCTATTAGCAGCAGTATCGCCAGCAAGGTCATTGCAGTTCCAAGGTGGACGGTCACCAAGGCTGGCGAGAGCTCGGTGAGCACGACCTGGCGACCGAGCCAAGCCTGGACCAGCAGCAGTCCAAACGAGGCAAGTGCCAGCTGCCAGGAACGGCGATCGAGCCGGCGCGATCGCCAAGCTGTGATCAATATCGCGACGACGAGGGCGCCAACTATCACGGCCAAGCTCCGGTGGGAGTACTCAATCAGGGCTTCCCGTTCGAAGGGAGGAATCCAGCGGCCGTGACAGGTGGGCCAGTCGGGGCAGCCGAGACCTGAGCCCGTGGCCCGCACCACGGCCCCCAGAACGATCAGCAAATAGGTAGCGACTGCTGTGACAGCAGCCAGTTTCGAGAGGGGAGTGCGCACTGCGAAGGGAGGGTACCCGAGCTCGTCAAGCGCCCGAGATCAAGGTCACCTTGGCTCGATGACCTTGATGAGGCGGGCCGGTACTCCTCCAACAGCCTGTCGATCCCCGACGTCGTGGGTCACTACCGCGTTTGAAGCAACAACGGCTCTGTCGCCGATTGTCGTACCTGCTGTGATCACGGCGTTGTAGCCAATGAGACAGTTGCTACCGATCTTTACGGGCTCGGTCGTTCTGCCACCCAGCGGCATCGGTTGAGAGAAGTCGTCGATCACGTGCCTGTGAGTCTCGATGATCACGCCGGCGGCAATCATCGTGTGGTCGCCGATTTCGATCGGCGCCCGGTCATCGAGCATCACGTACCGGTTCACGAATACGCCGTTCCCGATGGAGATGTTGCGGCCGGAGCTGAAGAGCACTTTGTGGTGGAACACGGGATCGACTCCGACGCTCCGGAAGACCTTGGCCGCCAGGATCCGGCGGAGCTTGATGGCAAAGTCCTGCATGAGAGCGGCCGGCGTTTGGTCGAACATGCGCCAGAACATGACATAGAAGAGATGAGAGCTCTCCGCCAGCTCCCTGTCGCGGCCCCGGAACGGATCCTCCGCCACCGTGAACCGTCCGCTGCCGAGGAAACCGTCGACCATCTGGGACACCCGGTCCATGAAGCCTTCGCCTTCGCGAGGGAGCTGGTCAGTGGCGACGAGCTCCTCGAACTCGACGAGCAGCTTGGCTTCCTGCTCCTCTGACACCCGACTCCTCATGCGGCGACGGCGGACCGTGTGGCTGAAGCTAGCTCTCTGCGTTTGCGGACGATCGTCCGCACGTACTGCCCAATCGCTCGAAGTCGGCCGACCAGCGGGCCTCCATGGCTACCCATTTTCGAGAAGTTGTCCATGTAGACCCTTGGTATTGGGACCTCTTCGAGCTCGAGGCCATGAATCTCGGCTTCGAACCGCATCTCGAGCTCTCCCTCGTACTCGTTGCCACGGAGGCTGATGGTGTCGAAGGCAAATTGGGACAGACACCGGTACCCGGAGAACGGGTCGGTCACGGGCTGGGATAGCCGCCGCCGCAGATACCAGGTCACAAGCCTGCGTACGAGATATCGGTTGCGAGGTGTCGCACCTCGTTTTGGATCATCGAGATAGCGCGATCCAACTACGACGTGGTAGTCCCCGGAAAGGACGGGTGCGACGACGGAGGAGAGGAAGCTGGGGTCGTGTTGACCGTCTCCATCCATGAGCACGACGCAGTCCAAGGCGCGGTTCTCAAGCGCGGCCGCTCCCTTGCGTAGCGCGGCGCCCTTGCCCCGATTCGACGGCAGGGCGATCACTTCTGCTCCCAACTCGGCGGCGATCTCCGGCGTTCCATCCGTTGATCCGTCGCTGATGACGATGGTGCGTACCGCCGAGTCGTCGACCGAGTCGGGAATGCCCGGCAACAGCTCTTTGAGACGCCCTGCTTCATTGAAAGCAGGTATCAGCACAAAGATCATCGAGTAACTCTTAGCGCAGTGTTGGCAGCCTGGCTAGGGGCTTCAGTCTCTCCGGGGAAGCCTTGTCAACCAGTGTTCCCTACTCGGATCGAACGAAGCAGGTCGCACGATGGACCTGCCGTACCGTTTCCGAAGGTCGTCCACAGA
>JBHICV010000067.1:0-11806 GCA_046759765.1 Acidimicrobiia bacterium | reverse complement strand
TTGGGTAAGGCGGCGATGAAAGCGGTTAGCAAGAAGATTGCAAAAGGCAGCCCATATCCCGCATGTGCCAGCCACACGGACAGGAACTCGCCGGAGAGCCCGAGATTGTTGAAGAGCGTCAGGATGGGAATGAGGGTCATCTGCAGCGGCACGACCAAGAGCCCGACGACGATCACAAACAGGATGTACTTGCCGCGGAAGTCCAGCCAGGCGAACGCATAACCGGCGAAGGCGGCCACGGTGATCGGGATGATGGTCCCCGGGATGGCAATCGTCAGACTGTTCAAGAACGCCTGCCCGAGGCCGGAGTCGAAGATAACTGTGTCGTAATTCTCCAGCGTGTACTGGGTGAAGTCGAACGGTTGTGACAGGACCGTCCACCAGCCAGAGCTGAGAATGTCGTCCTTCTGGCGGATCGAGCTGATCAGGAGGCCGATCGTCGGCACAACCCAGATGACCGCCATGACGATGAGAACAGCATGGGTCGGGACGCGCTTGATGCGGTTGCGCCAGCGCTCGCCGCCTCCGCCGTTCGGCGCAGCGGTCGTTGCTTCCGCAGTCATCGGATCAACTCCTGCTCACGGAAGCGGCGAATGTTCCACACCATCACCGGCACGACGGCGAGGAAAAGGATCACGGCGACGGCAGCCCCCCTACCGAAGTTGGTGAAATTGAACATCTCCTTGTACATGCGGTTGGCCAGCACTTCGGTGTCGAAGTTCCCGTTGGTCATCACGAAAACGATGTCGAACACTTTGAGAACGTTGATGACCATGGTCGTGGTCACCACCGCGATGGTCACCTTGATCATCGGAATGGTCACCCGACGGAAGACCGTCCACTCGGTGGCTCCGTCGACCCGAGCGGCCTCGAGGAGCTCCTCCGGCACATTTTTGATTGCCGCGGACAGGATCACAACGGCGAAGCCGACCCAGACCCAGATACCAACCCCGATGAGAGCAAAGTTGTTGATCGCCTTGTTGACGAGCCAGCCGACGGGAATCTCCCATGTGGCGAACCCGTAGAAGAGGAATAGCCCAAAGGCGAAGAAGAGAAGTACTCCTCCCCCAATCGTCCAACCGCGCCCTCTTCCTGCTGCCTGCCGGCCGGCTGCATAGCCCACCAGGAGAAAGGCGATGCCGAGAAACAAGAACACCCAGCGAGCGGTGCTGAAGAACGTCTCGGCATCCCGAGCGAATTGAGCTAAAGGAACGAGAACGGCGTTGGCGATGCCGATCTGAGCGGCCCCCTCGGGCCTGAACTCATAGACGAATCTCCAGATCACCGAGGCGCCTACAAACGAGATCGCCATGGGCAGAAACACGGTGCTCTTGACCGCCGACTCATACCGCACCCGGTCCGCAAGAACAGCGATCCCAATCGCCAGCAGAATCACCCCGACTGTGAATATCACCAACCAGAACAGGTTGTTGCGGAAGGCGTTCAGCATCTCCGGCGAAGTGAAGGCCCATTCGTAGTTCTCGAAACCGACACCCTCTTGCGAGCGATCGTCTAGGAAACTCCTCCTCACCGTGTCGATCACGGGATAGACGAGAAATACCGCCAGGAGAATGATCGTGGGTCCGACCCACAGCCACGGTCGCAACTTGGCCTGGGTTCGATCGGAGAAGACCCGTTGCAGCAGCAGATCGCCCAGGACGTAGATCAGCAGGACGAAGCCAGAGCCGACAAGTACGGCCAGCAACGCCGAGCCGATCCGTTCGACGATGTCACCCACGAGCCCGTCTTCCAGCCACCGCCCGCGAACCTAGCAAACGGCTCCCGGGCTCGCCCGATGAGAGAGGGCCCCGGAGGGCCCTCTCTCTTGTTAGCTGTTGGTTTCGGTCAGCCTCCGTAAGCCTCCACCGCACTCGTCTCGATCGTGTCGAGAACGGAGCTAAGGGACTCACCGGCGACGAAGTCCATGACGCCGGACCAGAAGGTTCCACCACCAACCGCCGACGGCATCAGGTCGCCTCCGTCAAAGGCGCCCACCGCGGCGGTGGCCACATGGTCGCCGGCCTTGCCGAAGAACGGATCGGGATAGACGGCCGGGTCAGCGTTGGGGAAGATCCCGGTTCCGGTAGCCGCCCAAATGTCCTGAGGCACATCAGTCGCCAGGTAATTCATGAAGGCCGCCGCGTTCGGAGTGTTGTTGAACATGATCACGATGTCGCCCGCGTAGAGGGACGGCTCACCAAACTCCGGGTTTATAGCCGGCAGCTGGAAGTTGTTGTAGTCCTCCACAGGAACAGCATCGTCTGGGAACTCGCCCTTGATGAACAGCGCCTGACTATGCATGTAGCACCCCGGCGGATCAGTAAACAAGGGCGCGGCTGCAACGATGAAGTTCGTCGAGACGGCACCCGTGGTTCCACCGAAGACATAGCCCTCGGTCTGCGTGACTTTCCCGAACTCTTCCCACGCCGCCACCACAGCGGGGTCGGTCCAGGGGATCTCGTGATTAGTCCACTGGAAATAGGTGTCTAGTCCCACGGTCCGAAGCATGATCGCTTCGATCCAGTCAGTGCCCGGCCAACCGCTGGCCGCCGCCGACTCGAATCCCATGCACCAGGGCGTTCCCCCGTCGGCCACGATCTGATCCGAGAGGGCGATCATCTCGTCCCAGGTGGTGGGGACGGTGTACCCGGCCGCCTCGAAGTTTGCCGGAACGTACCAGACCCAGCTCTTCACATCGAGCTTGAACGGCAGGCCGTACAGCGTGCCGCCGACCGAGCCGGTCTCGAGGATACCCGGCGTGTAGTTGGCGGTCATGTACTCCATGTCCAGCACCGTGCTGAGATCCACCAGGGCCCCTTCTGCCTGGAGCTCGATCATCTGACCTGGATTCGGAATGATCGCCAGATCGGGCGGATTACCCGCAGCTAGGCGAGTGGTCAGAACAGCTGGGAGGTCACGCGTGCCCTCGAACGCCACACCGATGCCGGTCTCCTCCACGAACGGCTGGTAAGCGGCGGAGAACTGCTCCTGCTCTGAACCCCAAGTGCCCAGCACTGTCACCACACCGGTTTCTGCGGGAACGAGCACGGTCTCCGTAACGGTTATTTCCTCTCCCGGAACCGTGACCTCAACGATCACCGTCTCGGTTACCGTCTCCCCGGCACACGCCGCGGCGATGAGCATCAATGAAACCCCCACCGATAGCCATAAGGCCTTCTTCATAGGCTTCTCCTCTTTTTGCGAAAGCTCTGGCGCGTATATGACGCGCCGATTCACGATGACCCTAATGAATCGGCCACTGCGGTGTGGAGCCTGTCTGCCAGATTCTGGGAGGAACGGCTCATGCGAGGCGGTCGCCGAGCGCTTCTGCCAACCGGTCGATCGCGAACCGGTCCTGGCCCATCGTGTCCCGGTCCCGGATCGTGACGGCGTTGTCTTCCAGGGAATCGAAGTCGAAGGTGACCGCTAGCGGCGTCCCAATCTCGTCCTGGCGGCGATACCGACGCCCGATCGACTGGGTCGAGTCGAACTCGACCATAAACTCGGGTCGCAACATCTCGGCCACCTTCGCCGCTTCGGCTTCGAGCTTGCTCGACAGCGGTAAAACCGCCACCTGATACGGCGCGATCCGGTGGTGGAGCTTCAATACGACCCGGGTCTCGCCCCGCACCTCCTCGGCGTGATACGCGTCGATCAGGAAGGCAAAGGCGGTGCGGGTTGCCCCTGCCGCCGGCTCGATTACATATGGAAAGAACCGCTCGTCGGCTTCCTGGTCGTAATAGGTGAGATCCTCTCCACTTGCTTCTGTGTGGGCTCGTAGGTCGTAATCCGTCCGGTTAGCGATCCCCTCGAGCTCGTCCCATCCCCACGGAAATCGATATTCGACGTCGACGGTCTGCGCCGAATAGTGGGAGAGCTCTTCGGCATCGTGTTCACGGAATCGTAAGTTCTCGTCGCTCATTCCCAGGTCGACATACCAGCGGCGTCGGTTATCGACCCAATAGTCGAACCACTCGTCTGCCTCTTCGGGCCGGCAGAAGTACTCCATCTCCATCTGCTCGAACTCACGTGTACGGAAGACGAACTGGCCCGGCGTGATCTCGTTGCGGAATGAGCGTCCGATCTGGGCGATGCCGAACGGGAGTTTCAGCCGCGCGCTTCGGCGCACGTTCTCGTAGTTGGTGAAGATGCCTTGGGCGGTCTCGGGGCGGAGGTAGACGAGGTGCGAGTCGTCCTCGATCGGCCCGAGGTAGGTCTTCATCATGAGCTGAAACTGCTTGGGATCCGTAAAGGAGTCTTTCTCCCCGCAGTTGGGGCATCGGTCGGGGTCTTCGAGCTGGTCGGGTCGGTACCGCATGTGGCAGTTGGTGCACTCCACCAGCGGGTCGTGGAACCCGGCCTCGTGGCCCGACGCCTGCCAGACCCGCCGGGACTGCAAGATGGCAGAGTCGACGCCGACTATGTCAGCTCGGGACTGGACCATCGACCGCCACCACTCCGCCCTGACGTTGTTGAGCAGAAGCACGCCCACCGGCCCGTAGTCGTAGGCGGAGCGCAGGCCGCCATAGATCTCGGACGCCGAGAATACGAAGCCGCGGCGCTTGGCGAGGTTGGCGATGGTGTCGAGAGAAACGGTCATACCTAAGCGGTTCCGAACCTTCTCACCCGGTGTTGATACTCCGTAATGCAGTCGGCCAGGTTCTGGCGTCGAAAGTCCGGCCAAAGCGTGTCGACAAACACCAGCTCGGCGTAGGCGGCCTGCCAGAGCAGGAAGTTGGAAAGCCTTAGCTCGCCTGAAGTCCTGATCACCATGTCTACATCGGGCATGTCAGGTACGTAGAGAGCCTCGCTGAGCTCGTCGTCGGTGATCTTCTCCGGGTCCAACTCGCCTTGGGCCACCCGTGCGGCGAGTTCCCGGGCAGCCATGGCGATCTCGACCCGCGAGCCGTAATTGAAGGCAAAGACCAGGCTCATGCGCTCGTTGCCGGCGGTTAGCGCTTCCGTTTCGGCCATGTGCCGCTTGTTGCGGTCCGGGATCCGCGGGTCGTCCCTCTCCCCTGCAAACAGAATCCGTACGCCTTTGGAGTGGAGGTCGTCGCGGCGGCGGAGGAGCAGATCCTCGTTGAACCACATGAGGAACTCGACTTCCTCCTGTGGTCGTGACCAGTTCTCGGTCGAGAACGTGTAGACACTCATCCACTCGAGGCCTATGTCCAGTGCACCGTTGACGGTGTCGAACAGGGCCTCCTCGCCGGCTTGATGCCCGGCCGTGCGAGGCAAGTTGCGCTGCTGGGCCCAGCGACCGTTGCCGTCGAGGATGATCCCGACATGGCGCGGCAGACGTTCGAGATCGAGCCGGGAGAGATCCATTTCCTCAGACATCGAGTAGGACCAAAGTCCGGAGCGAGCGTTCGATGTGGAATTCGACGAACCGGCGGGCGGTTCCCTGAGCGCTGGCCGACAGATCCTCATGGGTATCGGGGAGATCGCCGAAGTCGGCCGCTGCGAGCTGGCCCAGGTACTCCATCGTCCCGGCGCGGACCAGGAAGGCTCCCTCCACCTGGCAACGGCTGCAGACCGCTCCCCCTGCCCCGAAGCTGAAGCTCGACAGGGGCTCGGCCTGCCCGCACGACACGCAGAGATCCAGCGCAGGAGCCACTCCGACGACTCCGGCCAGCTTCAGCAGGAAGCTCGTTAAGAGATCAGGATGCAGGGGCTCGCGGTCGAGCGTGTACAGGCCACGCTGTAGCAGGAGGTACAAACGGACGGACGACTCCCCCTCCTGGACAACGAGACCTGCGGCCTCGGTCATGGTCCCGGCGACAGTCACCTTGTCCAGGTCCTGGCGGAGGTGAGGAAAGACGTCAATCGGAGTGACTTGGGTGACGGTATCGAGGTTCCGCCCTTCGTAGAGGACCAGATCCACCTGATTGAAGGGCTCCAAGCGGCCGCCGAAGCGACTCTTGGTCTTGCGAACGCCCTTGGCGACCGCGCGGACCATGCCGTGGTTGGGACTCAGGAACACGACCACCCGGTCGGCTTCACCGAATGGATAGCCGCGCAGAACGATGCCCTGGTCGCGACGGAGGCCCATAGAAAAGGGATGGTACTGAGAACCAGTCGCCAGCCGTCAGCAATCAGCTATCAATGCCGATAGGGCGCAGATCACCATTTGCTTGCTCCAGCCGGCCACTCGATACTCCCCCTATGGACCTACTCGACAGTCAAGCCCGGGCCGAGTTCCTCGCCTCTTATCCGGACTGGGAACTCGAAGGCGAAACCATCAGCCGCACCTTCAAGCTGAAGGATTTCTCCCAAGCGATGGCCTTCGTCACTCAGGTCGCGCTGCTATCCGAGACCGCCGACCACCACCCCGACATCGATATCCGCTGGAACAGGGTGAAGCTGGTCCTGACCACGCACCACGCCGACGGGCTGACTCACAAGGACACCGACCTGGCGGCCAAGATCAACAGCCTGGTCTAACCCGCCCGCGTTCCTGTCAATCGCCGCGTCGGAAAGCGACGCGTGCATTGACGCGAAACCGAGTCAGCCGATCAGGTCGGGCCCGATCTCGCCCACGTTGCGGCAGCCGCAGAGCGCCATCGCCAGCTCGACCTCGCGCCGCAAGAGCTCCAGCAGGTCCGAGAGCCCGGTCTCGGGGTCGGCGGCCAGGCCCCAGAGGATCGGTCTTCCGATCAGGACCGCCTGCGCGCCCAGGGCCAGAGCCTTGACGACGTCGGTTCCCCGGCGAACGCCCCCATCCACCAGCACCTCGCACTGTCCTTCAACAGCTTCGAATACGGCCGGCAACGCAGAAATCGTCGCCGCCGCCGCATCCAGCTGGCGGCCACCATGGTTCGAAACGACAATCGCGTCGACGCCGGCCTCCACGGCTCGGGCGGCGTCATCTGCTCGCATGATGCCTTTAACGACCAGGGGCAGATCGGTGAGGCCCTTGAGCCATGCCAGGTCATCCCAGGTCAGGGCGGGATCTAGCAGCGTCTCGATGTGTACTGCCAGGCCTGAAGAGCCCTCCACCTCGGGCATCTCTGACCAGCCGGCAGGGAGCAGGTTCTCGAACCGTATCCCCTTAGGAAAGTGATACGAGTTCCTGATGTCCCGCTCACGGTTCCCCAGCCACGGAGCATCCACGGTCACCACCAGCGCCTGACACCCGGCGGCTTGCGCTCGCCCCACGAGGTCGGCCGTGACCTGCCGGTCTCGATAGACATAGAGCTGGAACCACACCGGTCCTGACGCGGCCGCGACCACCTCCTCCACCGCCACGGTCGCCAGCGTCGACAGGATCATGACTGTCCCTGCCGACCCGGCCGCCCGTACTGTCGCCAGCTCACCTTCGGGGTGAGCCAACCGCTGGGCTGACACCGGCGCCAGCAGCACCGGCATCGCCACGGGGGCGCCCAACACCGTCGTAGCAGTGTCGATCTTGGACACGTCCACCAGAACTCGAGGCAGCAGGCTCAGCTCCTGGAGCGCTTCCCGGTTGCGTCGCAGGGCCACCTCGTCGTCGCTGCCTCCGGCGTAGTAGTCGTAAGCCATCTCCGTCAGGTTGGCCCGCGCGGCTTCCTCGTAGTCGGCGAGGTTGAGCAGCACAACCGCTACACGCCCGAACCGACGCCCAGGGCCTCGAAGCAGGCGTCGATCCACGGCCGCGGCGGCTCGTCTTCAGCCAGCGAGTACGCCTGGTGGAGGTTGCGGAGCATCCGTTCGACGATCTCGGCTTCAGTGACCGGTTCCAACCAGTCCGGATTCAAGCGCCGGGGACCGCCCAGCGCCTCGGCGACCAGAGCTGCCGCTTCGTCCGATCCGATCGGTTCCCCGCCGTGGAAGGGGTCGATCAGCTGACCCTGGGCGTATATCAGGAAGTGTCCCGGCAGCCCGACTCCCTGCACATCCAGCGCTGCTCTTTGGCCGACCTCGATCCAGATCGTCGCCAGGGTGATGGGAAGCCCCGTCCTCCGGTCCAGGACCTCGTGAAGATATGAGTTGGCCGGATCGTGATAGTTCTCGAGGGTGCCGCCGTAGCCCTCTTGGATAGCAATGACACGCCGCAGGGCCGAGTAGTCGGAACCGTCAACGAGGGCCCCCAGCTCATCCAGGCGAACCCGATATCGGGAGGCGTCGAGATCGGGATACTCGAAGCCTGCCAGCTCGAAACATGCCTCTGCGAGGTCTCCCGCCGCCGCCAGGTCGGCGACTCGTCGCGCCCGCTGCTCGATCCCCACCATGCCGAGCCTACGCGACCCGAGGTGCCCCACCCGGCCGCCAGTGATGGTCAGATTTCGAGAACTCGGTCGAGGAGCTCTTCCCTCCGCTGCCACTCCTTCTCGACCTTCACCCGCAAGTCAAGGTAGACGGGAGCACCGAAGATCGACTCCAGCTCCTGCCTTGCCTCCTTGCCCACCTGAGCCAGCATCTCGCCGCGGTGGCCGATCACGATCCCCTTCTGCGACGACCTCTCCACGATCACTGCCGCCTCGATGTAGAGAGTGCCCGTCGGTCGCATAGCCATCTCCCGAGTGACGACCGCCAGCGAGTGGGGCAGCTCGTCCCGCAGCCGATCGAGGTACTTCTCCCGCACGACCTCGGCCGCCATCAGCTCGTCAGGTTGGTCGGTGGTTTCTTCCGGCGGGAAGTAGAGCGGGCCTTCGGGCAGCCTCGCCGTCACTTCCTCCATCAGTACGTCGAGACCGGCTCCGTCCAAGGCGGATATCGCAACATAGGAATCGAAGTCCCAATCCCCCGCCTCCGCCAGTTGGTCGGCGACCTGCTCCCGAGAAGCGGCGTCCACCTTGTTCACCGCCACAATGGTGGCGGCGTCGGCGTCACGAAGCCGCTCGGCGATCAGCCGGTCGCCGGGACCGATCCTGGCAGTGGCGTCCACGATGAAGACGACTGCGTCGGCATCAGCCAGCGTCCCATAGACGAGGGCGTTGAGGCGCTCGCCGAGCACGTTGCGCGGCTTGTGGAGCCCGGGAGTATCCACCAGGACGACTTGGTACTCCGGAGTTCCGTCCGGCGGCAGGGTGACGATCCCCCGGATGGTGTTACGGGTCGTCTGCGGTCTGGCCGAGGTGATGGCGACCTTGCTTCCGACCAGGCTGTTGACGAGGGTGGATTTCCCGACGTTGGGCCGTCCGACGACGGCTACGAAGCCGGACTTCACGCGCCGGCCGCGGCTCCCGGGAGCCCCTTCGTGACCGCACGCACCTGCGAGACCCTGCGGCCCTGTACGCGGTCGGCTATCAGCAGAACGCCGTCGGCTTCGAACTGCTCTCCTTCACGGGGCACTCTCCCGGCCAGCTCCAGGACCAGACCTCCAACTGTGTCCCACTCGTGCTGCGGCAGCTCCACGCCCAGGAGGTCGTTGAGGTCGTCCACCGGCAGGCGGGCATCGACCAAGAATCCACCCTCCGGAAGCTCCACGACGTAGGGCGCTTCGCTGTCGTACTCGTCGGTGATCTCTCCGACCAGCTCTTCGAGCAGGTCTTCGATCGTCACCAGACCGGCCACTCCTCCGAACTCGTCCACGACTACGGCGATATGCACCTTGGATGCCTGCATGTCGCCCAAGAGATCCGGTACCAGCTTGCTCTCCGGAACGAAGTAGGCCTCACGCATGAGCTCCGGGACCGGCCGGGCGGGCGCACCCTCGTCCATCAAGCGGAGGAGATCCTTGGCATAAACGATGCCGACCACGTCCTCGGCGCCGTTGCCCGCCACCACGGGAATGCGGGAGTAACCCTGTTCGATGAAGAGGTCGAGGGCATCGTCCGTGGATGCCGACCGATCGATGACGACCATATCGGTCCTCGGCACCATCACCTCTCTGACCAGAGTTTCGGAGAACTCCAACACGGACGAGATCAGCTCCCGCTCCTGGTTGTTGTTGGAGACCTGCTCGACGGGCTCGTCCGGCTCGTCGATCATCAGGTCCGTGGCGGCCTCCCCCAGCCGGTCAGCTCGTCGCAGCAGAGGAGCGAAGCGATAGGCGAGGTCCCGCGGCCGTCGTCTGCCGACCGTTCTCGGTATCACGTCTCCGACCGCCACCAAAGTGATGGCCAGGACGACCAACGCTGCCACCAGCGCCCAACCCGATAGTTGGACGGTAAGTGCCCATGCCGCGGGCACCGCCGCCGCCACTAGCAACGCCGAGTGCACCATTCCCACAGAGGGCTGAAGGCGGGCTCGGTCCTCGAGAAGCTCGGCCACGATGCCGGCCGCCGCTTGCCCTTCCGCATAATCGTGGAGAGCGTCTGCTCGAGACGTTCGCACCAGCGAGGCGCCGGCCGCACGCAGTGCCGCGGCCAGGATCAGCAGAACGGCCGCCAGGATGAGAGCTGCGATCACGAAGCCACCAGGGCCAGCAAGTCCCTTTCCCTCTGCTCCATCAAGTCGGCGTCTGTGTCTTCGGCATGGTCATACCCCAGGAGATGCAACAGCCCGTGTACAACCAAAGCAGCCATTTCGTCCTCGAAGCGCACACCGGCCTCCTCGGCCCGGCTTCGCACATAGGCAGGTGCAATAACCACATCGCCCAGGTTCAGGGGCGGTCCGTTGGTCACAGGCTCCGGCACCGAGCCCGGCTCCATAGCCTCGAGGGGGAAAGCAAGAACGTCCGTCGGTCCTTCCCGCTGCATGAAGCGTTCGTTGTATTCGGTGATCTGGGAAGGCGTCACAAACAGGATGGACACTTCGGTGCCGGCCGGTAGCCGCTCCACCTCTAATACTTGCTCTGCGAGTCTTCGCAGAGCGCTCGTTCCTAAGGGTTCGTCTTGCTCGTCAGCGAGGTAGACGTTCACGTCCTTCACTCTACGTCTGCGGATCGGACCGATGAGTCGGAAGCATCGTCGGTGTCGCCTCCGACGGAGGCGCCCGGACCGATCGCCCCTGCTACTCCTTCCTCGAGTCGAGGGAATTCCGGATATGGGATACGTTGGTGATAGTTGCCGATCAGGGAGTCTATGAAGGATTCCTTGACGCGGGTTAGCTCACCCATCGTCAGCGAGCTCTCCGACAGCTGCCCGTCCGAAACCTTCTCTCCTGTCACCCGCTCGACGACATCGGCGATGGCCTCCGGCGAGGGATCCTTCTCGGCGAAGACCGCCCGACAGGCACCCTCGACCGAGTCAGCCAACATCAGGATCGCCATCTCCTTGGACTGGGGTTTGTGCCCCATGTGGCGGTAGTCCTCCACGTCGACCTGCGCTTCGGGATATCGCTCCAGCGCCTTGTGATAGAAGTACCGCATGATCCCGTCGCCGTGGTGGGTGAGGATTCCCTCCGCCACGTCGGTCGGAATTCGATACTCCTTGGCGAGGCGGACGCCCTCGATTACGTGCTGGCGGATGATCTCAGCCGACTCTTCGGGAAGCAGCTGGTTGTGCGGGTTGAAGCCTCCAAACTGGTTCTCAATGTAGAAGGTCGGGTTCTCGGTCTTCCCGAGGTCGTGGTAGTAGGCCGCCGAGCGGGCCAGCAGGTTGGCGGCTCCGATCGCACGGGCAGCTCCGTCCGCCAGGGTTCCGACCGTGAGCGAGTGGTTGAACGTCCCGCGGGCTTTCTCCTCCAGGAGCTGCAGGGCCGGGTGGTTCCGGTCGGTGAGGTCCAGCAGCCGGAGGGTTGTCGTGACATCGAAGATGATCTCGAGGAAGGACAAGGCAGCCACCGCTACTAGTCCTCCGATCAACCCGTTGAGGAAGGCGGCGCCGGCCGCATAGCCAATCGCCAGCAGTGGCTCGTCGCCCGTGTAGAACAACCAAGCGATGGGTGCGGCGAGGGCGCCGAGAGCGATAGCCGACAGGGCAACGGCTCGGCGCAGATC
>JBHICV010000066.1:0-11878 GCA_046759765.1 Acidimicrobiia bacterium | reverse complement strand
CATCCCTGCGGCGGGCGAGCAGGGTCAGGCACCGTCCCCTCCAGCGCCCTAGGCACCGCTTCTGATGCCTCCGCTAGGTCGGGGTTGGCAGCGAGCAGCGCGTCCGTATACGGGTGGCGGGGGTGCTCGAACAAAGCATCGGCATCGCCGGCTTCCACCACTTTGCCGACGTACATGACGACGATCCGATCGGCCATGTGTCGAACGACCTGGAGATCGTGGGTGATGAATAGGTAGGCGAGACCTCGACTCTGCTGAAGTTCATGGAGGAGGTTGAGGATCTGCGCCTGCACGGACACGTCCAGTGCGCTGGTTGGTTCGTCCAGAACCACCAGCTCGGGATCGAGCGCTAACGCCCGCGCGATCGAGATTCTCTGTCTTTGACCACCCGAGAACTGATGTGGGTAACGGTAGAGATGCTGGCGTCCGAGCCCTACCTGCTCAAGCAGGCTCACCACGCGCTCAGTTAGCTCAATACCCGAAGCCTCCTTGTGCACTCGGAGCGGGCGTCCCACGATGTTCTTGACCAGCTGGCGGGGATTCAGAGAAGCGAAAGAGTCCTGAAACACGATCTGACAGTTGCGCCGATAGCGGCGCCACGCCGGCCCCTTGAGCCGGTCGACCCTATGGCTTCGAGTGAACTCCTCGAGATCCGTTCTCATGTCCGCGGTCCACTCCTCAGCCGGTCTGACCAGGATGTTCTCGAGCCGGGAGAGCTCCTGGGCCGAGACGTCGAAGTAGACACCGCCGGCAGTGGGTTCAGTCAAGCCACTGACGCAGCGTCCCAGCGTCGTCTTGCCACAACCACTCTCCCCGACCAGCCCCACGGTCTCGCCCCGCTTGATGTCGAAGCTGACGCCGTCAACGGCACGAACCTGTCCTGCCACCCTTTGGAGAGCTCCTTCCCGGATCGGAAAGTGCTTCGCCAGTCCGTTGATTGCTACGACGTACTCGTTTGCCGCCACAGGTTCGGCTCGATCGGCGGCCTCTGTAGTTGCGGTCATCGCGTCCTTTCGGCAAAGGAAGGCCGGCGATGGCCGGAACTGGGCGGTGGGTGGTATATGAAGCACGCCACCGTATGCCTTTCGGCGGCCGTCCGGAGATCCGGATCGGAGCTACCACACACCTCAGCCTCGTAGGGACACCGACCCGTGAAACGGCAAGACGGGGGTGGCTCCACGAGCTCGGGCACCGTTCCCTCGATAGCTGTCAGCCGACCCCGCTCGTGAACCCGGGAAGGGACTGCGGTCAGCAGTCCCTGCGTATAGGGGTGCAGTGGCTGCCGGAAGATGTCCCCGGTCAGTCCCACTTCGACGATTCGCCCTGCGTACATGACCGCCACGCGATCGCTCACCTGTCTTACGACGGAGAGGTCATGGCTGATGTACAGGACCGCGGTCCGGTGTCGCTCCTGTAGTCCCTTGACCAACTCCAGGATCCGAGCCTGCACGGTCACGTCGAGGGCGGTGGTGGGTTCGTCGGCAATGAGGAGGTCGGGATCACAGGCGAGGGCCTGAGCGATCATGACTCGCTGTTTCATTCCCCCGGACAGCTCATGGGGGTAGCGCTGCATGATCTTGGCCGGGTTAGGGATCTGCGTCTCTGCCAGAGAAGCTGCGATCATCGTGTCCGTAGCTCGAGTCAGCCGGTCACGGCGGGACCGAATGGGCGGTAGCGACATGAGCAAACGTTCGAGGCGCCGGTCGCGCTGGGTGGCTCGCCGCCGGAGAAGAGCCATTTCGAGGCCTGACTCTTCTGCACCGATCCCCGATGCCTCGAGGAGGTCGCCTGAGCGATGGTGATAGAGGACCTCTGCAATCTGGTCTCTGACTGTCAGAGCCGGATTCAACGCTTTGCCGGGATCCTGAAAGATCATGGCGATGCGATCTCCGCGGATCTCTCTCATCCGCGATTCAGAGATAGTCAAGAGATCGATGCTCTCGATCCCGGTGCCATCGCAATTTCCGCACCCCTCGCCGTTGCAGTGCGGACAGGTCGCCGGAAGTCTGCCGCTCTGGTCGCAGTGCTCGCAACCACTTCCGTCGCACTGGTCGCATGGCCGGCGCGGCCTGAAGAAGATCGAGCCGCCGACCTGAATACCGGGCGGCATCGGCACGAGCCGGAGAAAAGATCTGGCCGTGACCGTCTTGCCACAGCCCGTCTCACCGACCAGGCCGACCGTCTCGCCGTCAAGAATGTCGAACGAAACACCATCGACCGCGTACACGATGCCTCGCTTGGACTCAAAGTGCACCTTCAGACCGTCGACGGAGGCGATAGCGGCCGGGGGCCGAGTTTCGGTGGTCGCCGCTCCCGTGTTGGTCAGGGTCACCGTGCCATCTCGGTGCGAGGATCCAAGACGTCACGGAGACCGTCTCCGAGGAGATTGAACGCCAAGGCCCACAGGAAAACCATCAAACCGGGGAAGGTCGATGCCCACCATCGACCCGACGAGATTCCGGCTTGACCCTCCGATACGAGCACTCCCCATTCGGCGATACCCGCTTCGGATAGGCCGATGAAGGCGAGAGTCGCCCCGATCAACACGATATTGCCCATGTCCAACGTGGCCTGTACGACAACGGGTGTGACCGAGTTGGGTAGCACGTCCTTCATGTAAATGCGTAGCTCCGAGTCGCCGATTGCGCGCGCTGCATCGACGTATTCGTTCTGTTTCACACGGATGATCTGAGCGCGAGTAATACGCGCGTACTTGACCCAGAAGACGATGGCGAGTGCGAGGACGATGTTGCGGAAGGAAGGACCGAGGACCGCGGCGATGGCCAGGGCGAATATCAGCTCCGGTATCGACAGGAACACATCGACTATGCGCATCAAGAACTCATCGATTCGTCCCCCTCGGTAGCCGGCGATGCTGCCGACCGTCACACCAATCGCCACCGTGAGTCCGACCACGATGAGCGACAGACGCAGGGACGTTCTCGCTCCCCAGATGACGCCGTAGAGCACGTCTCCGCCGTTGTTGGTGGTGCCCAAAGGGTGGCCAGGTGTGCCGGGCGGGGCCCGGGGCATCTCCCAGTCACGAGGCATCTGGTATGGATCAGGGACATTGGGCTCCGTGAGAAGGGGAGCGAAAACGGCCATCGCGATCATCAGCGTCACGATGAGGAAACCCGCGACGGTGGTCGGGTTGGAGAGCGCGCCGGACGTCAGCTCCCAGAGCCGCTGCGTGCGCACCTTCCATGCGCTCTCCGATGGCGGCGCTATCGCAGGACGCTGCTCGGCTGCTTCGACCATCAGACCCCCAGCTCGACGCGCCGGTCTAGATAGGCGTAAATGACGTCCACCACGAGGTTGACGACCAAGAACAAGACGCTCGTAAACATCACGTAGGTCATGATCGTTGCTTGGTCCCCCCGCAGAACGGAGTCGGCCATCCATCGGCCCAAGCCCGGCCAGCGGAAGATGATCTCGGCGACCACCGTGCCCTGAAGCAGGAATCCAAAGGTGAGCCCAATGACCGTAACGGTCGGGATGAGCGCGTTGCGCCTCGCATGCCGTCTCAGCACCAGTCGCTCGGGCAGTCCTTTGGCACGGGCCGAGTCGACGTAGTCCTCTTGCATCTCTTCCACGAGGGACGATCGCAACATCCGGGCGATGATGGCGGTGGCTCCGTAGCCGAGAGCAAATGCCGGCAGCACCAGGTGCCAGAGCGCGTCTTTGAAAGCGTCGAAACTCCCGGCCAGGATTGAGTCCACGGTGTACAGGCCGGTGGGATGGGCAATCGAAGCCCAGACGTCCGGGTCGCTCCTTCCGATCGGGAACCAACCCAGATAAACCCAGAAAACGATCAACAGGAGAATGGCGAACCAGAAGAGCGGCATGCTCGCGCCACTGATGGAGACGACTCGCGTTACGTGGTCCGGCAGGCGGTTCCGTCGAGCGCCTGCATAGGTGCCGAGCACGACTCCCAGGACGACGGCAACCAGTCCGGCGGCCACCGCCAGCTCCATCGTGGCTGCCAGCTTGTCCGGAAAGACCTCCGTGACCGGCGCCGCCGCTACTCCCGACCAGCCGAGGTCACCCCTCAGAACGCCTGAGGCCCAGTAGAAGTACTGGACCGGTAGCGGCTCGTCGAGATGAAACCGTGCCTCGAGTTCGGCCACCTCGTCAGGGGTCATCTCGTGGGACAGGTAGATCCCGATCGGTGAGCCGCCCACCCTCGTCAGCGCAAATACCACGATCGAGGTCCCGATGATGAGCAGCGGTAGGGAGATCAGTCGCCTCAGGACATAGTCGCGGACCTGCATAAGGAGAGGTTATCCGGCGCGGTCAGGCACAGCGGTGCCCTCCCTTGCCGCGCCGGGGCAGAGCGTGTGTCTGGCCCGGCGCGCCTTTACTTGTCGAAGAACTGGAACTTCAAGCTCGGTCGGGGCCACAACGGCTGCATCACGAACCCATCCAGCCAGTCGCGGTACGCCATCAGCACACCCTCCTGAGCGGCGATCAGCCACATCGGGTCCTCGAACAGCAGTGGCTGTAGCTCCGCGTAGATCTCGGCTCTGCGGGCCGCGTCGAGCTCCACTGCGCCGGCGTCGATCAGCTCGGCGATCTTCGCCGGGTCCTGATACCCGTTGGCGAATCCGTGCACCTCACCCCACTCGCCGTCCGGATGCTGATACGACTGCAGATACGGGTGGGGATCCGCGAACGGGTCGGCGTTCTTGACCCACATCGCGTACTCGACCGGGTTCTGGGCGTGAGCATCGTCGAACACCGCTTCGGCAACCGCGAGAACGTTGATAACGAAGCTCGGGTTCAGTTCCGCCATCGAGTCCTTGAGGACGAGAGCCGCGTCCGCGAACAGGTTCTGCTCTTCTGTGATCACGGATACCGTGAAGCCTTCATCCCAATATCCAGCCGCCCGGAACAACTCCTCCGCTTTCGCTAGATCCTGCTCGGCGTACACCGGAGCGGTGGGGTCATACCCAAAGATCCCAATGGGAATGTAATGAGGGTTGAAGTCACCGAAACCAGCCAGCGGTCCGAGGAGGAACGCCGAGTAGTCGAAGGCGTAATTGAACGCCTGACGAACCCTCGGATCGTGGAAGAAATCGGTGGCGATCGTGTCCTCGGGGGGCAGGACTCCTTCAGGAATGTTGAGGTTGAAACCGATGTGGATCGGCTCCAGGAGGAGCCCTCCGCTGAAGATCGCGACGCCTTCGGCACCTTCAATGTCGGCGATGAACGAAGGGTCCGTCTCGATCGTATCGAAGTCGCCCGCCCGTAGCCCCAGCACGCGCACATCCGGGTCGGAACCGATCTCGATGCGAACAGCCAGGTTGGCCGGAGTGCCCCAGTAGGTGTCGTTGATGTCGAGAATCAGGTTCTCGTTGCGGTTCCAGGCGTTGAACTTGTACGGACCGGTTCCGACCATGTTCGTGGCCATGAACTCATTCGGCTCGCCCGCGGTCACGCCTCCGTTGGCTTCGACTGCTTCCTGGCTGACGATGGAAGACACCATGGCGACGACGGCTCCGTTGAGGAAGCTGGCGCTCGTCTCCAGGAGCGTGACTTCGAACGTGGAGGCATCGACTACGCGGGTCTCGGCCACGATGTCGGTCAGCACGCTCGCCGCTCCTTCGGGAAGATCCATCGTCATGACTCGGTCCCAAGAGAACTTGACGTCGTCCGCAGTCAGGGGTGAGCCGTCGTGAAACACCACTCCTTCTCTGATCGGGAAGGTGTACGTCAACCCGTCGGCCGAGATCAGTCCGTTTTCGGTGCTTGGCACTTCGGTAGCCAACGCCGGAACCAGTTCCGGGCCGGTTGCGGAGATCTCGAGAAGCCTTTCATACACCTGAAGAATGACGGTCTCCCCGCCCTCCCCTGGCTCCACCTGGGCCGGGTCGAGAGTCGTGGGTTCATCGTCGGCCGCGTGAACGAGGACTCCCGGATTGTTCACGTCGGAGGGTGGTTCCTCCGTCGGCGGTTCTTCGGTCGGTGGTGCCGTTTCCGCCGGCGGGGCAGTCGTTGCAGCAGGGGTCGGGGCGACGCCCGGGGGCTCCTCTTCGGTTGTGCACGCAGCCGCGAATAGTGCCAGTACCGCCGCCATCACCCAGATCAGGCGCCATCGACTAGCTCCACTGTTAGTAGTGAACATCGGCCCTCCTCCTCGGTCCAGATTCAGGTGAGCACAATCCATTGCAGAATAGCCCGCCGTTCGGTACCGCGCCGCGGCGATAACATAAACACCGCCTGCGGCGGGTGTCAACGGGATCGGAGCGAACGGACTAGGGAGCCCGGATTTGATGATCGAACTTGGGTTCGCGCCCAGCGAGGACCCCTTCGTCGTGGCGCACGGTGGCTTCTACCGCCGGTGGCTCTCGATGATCGACGATCTCGACGAGCTCAAGGCGACTGTTTCCCGGCTGGACGGAACGACCCAAGACATATGGGTCCCGGTGTGGCGGGAGCGTGGGAGCTTTCACGAAAACGAAGGAGACCGGCTCGCAGCCGAGGGCGACGCTGAGGGTGCCCGCCGGGAGTTCCTCCAGGCCAAGACCTACTACGCGATCGGGCGCTTCCCGGGTGAGATAACCCCGCTCAAAGCGGAGGTGAGCGCCGACTGTGCCCGTGCGTACCGAAAGGCATGCCGCCACCTCGACCCGCCGCTCGAGGTGGTCGAGATTCCATGTGAAAGCGAGACGATCCGGGCACATTTCCGTGCTTCGCACAGAGCTTTAGGTCAGACGCCGGCGGTCCTCATCATGTGCGGAGCGGATGTCTTCAAGGAAGATCGCGGGTGGGCAGGTGAGATGGCGCTCTCCGAAGGACTCGCGTCGCTGGTGATGGACGGACCCGGCACCGGCGAGAACCCGTTTCCCCCCGAACCGGAGTCGGTGAAGGCCTGGATCGCAGCCATCGACTACCTGGCAGGCAGATCCGAGGTCGATGCCGGCCGTATCGGCGCATTCGGCATCAGCCGGGGCGGGTACTCCGTCATGCAGCTCGCCGGCACCTATCCAGACGCAGTTCGTGCCGTCGTCGCCATCGCGGGCCATCCCTTTGGCTACGTGATGGGTGACGACGAGCTGGAGGATTTCGTGGCCGCCCAGAACCGTCGCTCTACCTATCTGTTCGGAGAACCTGACGGACCCCCTTCGTTCCCTCCCACCACGGCCGAGGCCGAGAGGTCAAAGTTTCGTCGCTGGGCCCTGTCGGAGCTCGGGATCCTCGACTACATCACCCAGCCGCTGTTGATGATCAACGGCAAGCTCGACCATCTCGCGCCCATCGGCAACATCTACTTCATGCTCGAGAACGGCCCGGTCACCGGCCGCGAGGCGCGGGTCTACCCCGACGCTGGACACTGTGCCTTCAAGTACTTCGACGAGTGGGCTCCGGCCTCGTTTGCCTGGCTTCGGGAGAAGCTGTCGTGAGATCTAGGCCGTCAGATACCGAGCGAGGTAACTGAGCACACCCTCGATAGCGGTTGTCTGCGTCTCATCCACTTCGTAGGCGCCGTCGGCTCCGCGGACCGGGAAGACATAGCCGTGCAGGGTGTGGTCGTACGAGACCCACTCGACGTCCTTGCCCGCTTCCGCCAGCAGCTCGTAGGTCGCCCGAAAGATTCCCTGAAGATGGTCCGACTCGCGGCCCATGACCAGGAGCGGTGTCTCAATGCTGCTTATGCGTGCCGCCGCTACTTCAGTGTCGATGCGCTCCCTGACCTTTTCGACCTGCCGCATCTGCATACTCTCGATATTGCGGAGCTGGGTGCTGGCGTCCACGAAGGCCGTCTCGTCGGGATCGAGGGCCAGGAACTCGTGGGCCGCCGGTTCACTGGCGACAGCGACGGCGGCGCCGTGATACTCCGACGTGATCTTCAGCACCATCTCCCCTCCGTGGCTCATGCCGATGAGTGCCACCCGGTCGGGGTCGACAAATGAGAGGGTCTTGACGAACTCGATGATTGCGATCTCGTCCTCGTACTCGAGAGGTGACCGGTTGAAAAGGTCACGGCCCTGTCGGGTGTCTCGTACGAGCTTTCCTCCCAGGTGGTATCCGAGCTCCACTTCGGATCGATAACGAAGCCAGGCGCACGCGTAGCCCTCGCCGAGGAGTCGGCCCATGATGTAACCGCTGTTCAGAAGTGCATCACGAATCCACGCCATCCCGCCGCCCCCGTTACCAGATGCCAGCAGGACAATCGGGAACGGACCCTCCCCGGGCGGTTTGCGGAGCCCGATAGGCGCGTACAGACCGTCCATCGTCTCCACGTGTATGAGATGAACCGTGGAACCGGCAATGGATTCGGTTGTGACTGAGTGTTCGGTCAGCCACCCTTCTCCTTGCGACCCGTGACCGTGCTCTCGCGCTTGGGTAGCCGCCATCAGATGCCCGTCATCGAAGGCTCGCCAGGGCAGACCCACATGTCTCGACCGCTCCTGGAGCCAGCGGGGTTCGAAAGCTAACCAGGATCTCGTCCGCCCCGGCTTCGACATAGTCCGCAGCTGCCGAGACCAGCCCGGAAGGTTCATCGGCGTAGAGCAGCTGGACCGAGACATCGATCTCGTCGGGATCGCGGCCAACGTCAGTGCAGAATTTCTTCAGGAGCTCATGACGGCTGAGGAGGTCCTCCGGAGTCATCTGGCGTCCGAAGTAATTCCAGTGGTCGGCCCACTTGGCCACGATCGGAAGCGTTCGCCGGCGCCCGATGCCGCCAATGACGATCGGCGGCCGCGGCCCTTGCACCGGCTTGAGACCCGGCTCCGCTTCGTGCAGTTGGAAGTCAGCCCCGTCGAAGGAGAACACTTCTTGCGTCAGCAGCCCATCGATGATCGCGCAGGCCTCGTCGAGCCGCCGCCAGAGCTGCTCGGCACCAGGCAACTCGATGCCGAAAGCTCGGTGCTCCTCTTCATGCCAGCCCGCGCCGAGCCCGATGTCGAGGCGGCCATTCGTCACTTGGTCCACAGTCGCGGCCATTTTGGCCAGGAGGGAGGGATGCCGAAACGTGTTGGCCGAGACCATTACGCCCAGACGAAGGCGCTCAGTGACTGCGGCCAGCGAGGCCAGGAGCGTCCATGCCTCGAAAAGGGCCGCGCGTTGGCCGGGGCGCGGTGGGTAGAAGTGATCGAAGAGCCAGCCGCCGTCGTATCTGTCGTGTGTGTCCTCCTCCACCCATACGTCCTTGAGCTCAGCCCAATCAATGTCTTGAGGCCAGACCTTGAACGAGAAGCGAGGCGACGCGGTCACGGGACTGGTTCTCCTGCGAGCATCGGCTCTATGTCAATTGCGGCGCCATTTCGCGCGGAAGACGCGACGGCGGCTTGCACCACCGCCAGGGCCCGGATCGCATCGTCGATCCCAACCTCGATCGAGGCCTCTCCCCGGATCGCCAGGGCGAACTCCTCCAGCTCGGCTCGGAACATATCGGTCGGGGACAGCTGAATCTCCGTTCGTCCCGACTGCTCCGGGACCTGAGAGACAAGCGTGCTCGCTCCGTCGATCTCATCGGATCTACTCCAGCGAGTCTGATCGACGTCGTACATCAGGTTGGCTTCCGTCCCCTGCAAACGGAGCTGATAGACACCGGGTGAGGCCCAGCCGCATCCGATGTATCCGAGGCCGCCCGATTCGAACTCGCAGATTGCCATCACCGCATCGGGAATCTCGGCTTCGGTATACAGCCTTCGGGCGTGGGCGCTTACCCGGACCACTCGACCCAACAGATACTGGAGCGTATCCGCGTGATGCACCCCCATCTGGATGAATGAGCCACCCGGGCTCTTGTCCTCATACCAGCGCCACGCCTGGGGTGAGAGCTGGAGACCGATGGGGTTGGAGAAATTGGCCTCGGCAAGGGACACCTGCCCCAGCCGTCCGGTGTCGACCCACTCCTTCATGACGCGGTGACCTGACAATCTCCTCGCCGAATGTCCGACCGAGAAGACAACGTCGCTGTCCTCGACTGCCCGCTTGACCGCAAAAGCGTCCTCCAAGGTATGGGTAACGGGCTTCTCCGTGAAGACCGCCTTCCCAGCGTCAAGAGCGGCGGTTATGACCTCGCGATGGGAGTCGTTGGGGGTTGAGACGATGACTCCTTCCACCTCGGGATCGGCGAGCAGCTCGTCCAGCGTGGCCGCAGACCTCGGGATCCCGAACTCATCTTGGAAGGACCGACGGGTCTCCTCGGAGCGACTGAAACAGTTTCGCAACTCGATCACGTCGCCGCGTTGCGCCGCCCGGGCCAGCACCTTCGCCCAAGCGCCTAGCCCGATCGATGCCAGTCGGACCTTCTTCACCGAGGCTCTCGCCTTTCACCTGCGGCACAGATCGAATCCGGCATAACCAGACCGTAATCGACGGCGACCGGGGCGAGCTCCGAGCACCTGCAACTTGTTGACCCGCCTCGGCGAGCATTCATATACTCGCCACCGACCCAATCGTTTGCAGCAAACCTGGTTCCGATTGGCCATTGAGCGTGAGGAGCTGACAATGAGATTTATGCGAAAACCCGTGATCTGGCTGTTTGCGTTGGCTTTGATCGCAGCCGCTTGCGGCGAGGATACGACCGCGACCACAGAAGGGGCCCCTACCGGCGAGCCGATCGTGATCGGCACATCTCTTCCGCTGACCGGGGAGTTCTCCATCCCGGCGATCAAGCATCGGGATGGGTATCAGCTCTGCGTCGACCTGGTCAATGAAAAGGGTGGAGTACTTGGTCGCCCGCTCCAGCTCGCGGTTGAGGACAACCAGTCCGACACCGAGATCGCGGTCTCGCAGTACGAGCGATTCGTGACCGAGGCCGACGTTCTGTTCGGGACCTTCTCCAGCTTGATTACGGCGCCCACCTCGGCCATCGCCGAGCAGAACGGCATGGTGTATCCGGTTCCATCCGGAGGTGCGCAGCGAATCTGGGAGCGCGGCTTCACACACCTCTTCTACTTCCAGGCTCGCCCGGCCGAGGGGATCGGTAGCGCATCGGTAAACGCGCTGAACTACTACAACCAACAGGGACTCATCTCCGATGAGGACTACCCGGCGACGGCCGCGGTCGTATACGCCGACGACTTCTTCGCTGCTGCCATCCGGAACGGGCTGGCAGGCGGGACGGTCAATGATCCAGCCACCGGAGATGTTCTCGCCGACCTCTCGCCCGGATTCCTGGCGGAGGCAGGAATCGAGATCGTCTTCGACGAGCAGTGGCCCGTGGGGTTCACCGACTGGACGACTTTCGCCAACTCGATCAAGGGAAGTGGGGCGGAGACCGTGTTCGCCGCGACGGCTTCCGTCGACGAAGCGATCTCGCTGGTTCAGGCGTTGCAGCAGGTCGACCATCAGCCGACCTACATATACATGTCCCAGGGTGCGCAGATCGAGTTCCTGAATGAGCTCGGGGATCCCACCCAGCACATTGCCATTCACACCGTTTGGCACCCCCTCGTCAACTTCCAGGGTGAGCTGGCGGGAGAGCCCTACAGCAACTCGGACTTCATTGCCGACTTCGAAGCGGTTCACGGTCGGCCGCCCGATGAGGACGAGGCGATTCCGTTCGCCGTGTGCCAGGGCATGGAGCAGGCGATCCGGGGCGCGGGCAGCACCGACAATGCCGCCATGGCCACTTGGCTGAGGGGACGGACGGCCGGCGATCCGGTCAAGACCGTACTCGGCGACTTCCACTGGGACTCCCGGGGGCTTCCCATCGATCGGGACTACCTCCTGACGCAGTGGCAGGACGAAGATCTCGAGTTCGTGTTCCCCGTGGGCGAGTTCGAAGGCACGGTCGACCTCGTGTACCCGAAGGCAGAGTGGTAACAGAAACGTGAGGGAGTCGGACCTCGGCCCGGCTCCCTCGCTTCTTTTGCCGATGACCGGCGCGAGAATGCAGCAGAAGGGTGACACTCGAACGCGT
>JBHICV010000065.1:0-11986 GCA_046759765.1 Acidimicrobiia bacterium | reverse complement strand
TAACGCTCATCTTTTCGCTCGATCGCTACCAGCGGGTGATGGAGGCATACCTCAGCGGGCTGGAGAAGCTGCAGAGCATCGGTGGAGACGTCTCCAGAGTCAACTCGGTCGCCTCGTTCTTCGTGTCGCGATTCGACACCGAGACGGACCCGCGTCTCACCACAATCGGAACCTCCGAGGCACTGGAGATGAGAGGTAAGACCGCAGTAGCCAACGCAAGAGTCGCCTACGAGCTGTTTCGCCGGGTCTTTGTGGGAGGGCGCTGGGATGCCCTGGCCGCCGATGGCGCCGCGTTGCAGCGTCCGCTCTGGGCTAGCACGTCAACCAAGAACCCGGATTATCCCGACACCCTCTATGTGGACTCGCTGGCTGCCTCAGACACGGTAAACACCATGCCGCGCAGCACCTTGGAGGCCTATGCGGATCATGGGCCCGTTGAACCCGACCTGTTTGGTGAAGCGGAGATCGCCCAGGCCCGGGCCGATCTCGAAGCCCTGGCCGCAGTCGGCGTCGACTACGACGATGTGACTGCGACTCTCGAACGGGAAGGTGTCGAGAAGTTCGCCGACTCCTTCCACGAGCTGATCGAGGCGATCGACAGCAGCCGGCTGCCCAAAGGCGCGTGACCGCCTCCATTCCAGCCGATACGGCCCAACGCATTTGGGCACGGGACGACTCGCTGTGGGCGAAGGGTGAGGATCGCTCCTCCGACCGGCTGGGTTGGCTCGACCTGCCGAAGACTATGCGAGCCGAGCTACCCAGATTGCAGGAGCTCACCGAACAGGTCACCTCGGAGGGCTTCCGCACCATTGCGCTGCTTGGTATGGGAGGGTCGAGCCTCGCTCCGGAGCTGTATGCGTCTGTGCTGAGAAGTGCTGACTACCCGGATCTGGTCGTAGCGGACTCCACCCATCCGGACCAAGTGCACCAAGTCACGAACAGCGTCGAACTCGACCACACACTCTTCTGTGTGGCCAGCAAGTCAGGAACCACGGCAGAGACGCTCGCTCTTTACCGCCACTTCCGCGCTCTGGTGCCCGACGGGCGTCACTACGTCGCGATAACCGATCCTGAGACTCCACTCGCCGCACTCGCCCGGGAGGAGAGCTTCAGAGCCCTCTTCGTAAACCCTCCGGACGTGGGAGGGCGCTACTCAGCTCTTTCTCTCTTTGGACTGTTACCCGCGGCGCTCGTCGGTGCCGACGTTCAGGCCTTACTCGACTCCTCGGCCGAGGAAGCGGGCAGGACAAGGGACCCGGCCAGCCCGGCCTTGAGCCTTGGTTCGCAGCTGGCGACCGCGGTGGCGGAAGGGCGGGACAAGCTCACGATCAGCACGTCTCCGACCATCCATTTGTTCGGCGACTGGGTGGAGCAGCTACTGGCCGAGTCGACCGGAAAACACGGCACGGGCATCGTGCCCATCGTTTCCGAGCCCCCGTTGGACGACTATGGGCCGGATCGCATGTTCGCCACGCTGCAGCTTGCCGGCGAGGGGATTGCCAGTGCAGCAGTTCATCGCCAGCTGAGGTCACCGGAAGAGCTGGGGGCGGAGATATACCACTGGGAGTTCGCCACGGCCGCCGCCGGGCTCGGTTTAGGCATCAACCCCTTCGATCAGCCCGATGTCGAGGCGGCCAAGCGAGCGGCCCGAGCTGCCCTCGAACAGTCCGCACCGCCTCCTTGGCCGGACGATGACCCCGACGAGCTGTTCTCCGGCCTCGCACCACCCTCCTACGCCGCCATCTTGGCGTTCGCGCCCGTTACCCGTGAAAACAAGGAGATCATCGCCCAGGCGCGCCTGCGACTCGGAACCGAACACGGTGTCGCGACCGGCGGTGCATTCGGTCCTCGATATCTGCACTCGTCGGGACAACTCCACAAGGGAGGTCCCAAGCGGCTTCGGGCCCTGGTGGTGCTCGCCGAACACACCGAGGATCTGCCGATACCGGGTCAGGAGCACACGTTCGGTCGGTTAGTAGCCGCGCAGGCAGCTGGAGATGCCGAGGCACTCGAGGCCGCTGGCCAGAAGGTGGCAAGAGTTGGATGGGACGGGTTCGCCGACTGGGTCGGTACCTAACCGACCTCGACGCCCGAGACCCCGTCCACGGCCGCCAGCATCGCCGCCACGACTTCGGCCCGATTTCGTGACACGTGTAGCACCAGGGTTCCGACCCGTTCGTCGTCCGAAGTCTCAAACGAGACTTCTCCGAGCTCAGGGTCGTGGCGCTCGGCCAGCTTCATGACCTTGCCGATCGCGATTTCGTCCGCAATGAGGACCTGCATCTGAACCACGTCACCCTTCTTCTTGCCCAGATAGCTCTCCAGGGCCCCCAACACCAGGAGGACGGTCAGCGCAACTCCGCTCGCTACCGCCGCCAATCCGATGTCGCCGGCTCCCGCCGCCAGCCCTATGCCGGCCACAACCCAGAGTCCTGCGGCGGTGGTGAGCCCCCTCACGAACTGGCCTTCGCGGAAGATGGCCCCTGCGCCCAGAAACCCGACCCCCGTCACTACTCCAGCTGCGATGCGGGACGGGTCCAGCGCCTCAAACGAGCTGAGTGAGACAATTGCGAAAAGGGCCGAACCCATGCCTACCAGCATGTGAGTGCGTAGACCGGCCGGCTTCTTTTGAAACTCGCGCTCGAAGCCGATCACGCCGGAGAGGAGCGCCGCGGCCGCTAGCCGTATCACCGCGTCGAGGAAGGAAACGCTCATAGTTTCTCCAAAGGCGCCCATGCCAACAGCAGACGCTTGGTGCCGGCGTGCTCGAATTCAACCACCGCCTCTGCTCGGTCACCGCCGCCATTGATCTCCCTTACGATCCCTATCCCCCACTTGTCGTGCCGCACTTGATCCCCGGTACGGAGATCCGAGACGGGCTTCAGATCATCGGTAACCGCGGGCAGGCGCTTCTTCCGCTTGGCGGTCTCATAGGTGTGCTCGGGTATCTCTCCCAAGAATCTGCTGGGCGCGTTGAAGTTGGTCCCGCCGAACAGTGTCCGGCTCCAGGCGTGCGACAAGAAGAGGCGCTGCTGTGCTCGGGTCAGGCCCACGTAGCAGAGCCGCCGCTCTTCCTCCAGCTGCTGAGGATCGCCGAGCGATCTCATATGAGGAAAGACCCCGTCCTCGAGCCCGACCAGGAAGATGATCGGAAACTCGAGCCCTTTGGCGTTGTGGATAGTCATGAGCGTTACCGCGTCGGCTTCTTCATCCATCTCGTCGATCTCGGTCACGAGGCTCACCGACTCCAGGAACAGCTCGAGGCGCCGCAGGCCCGGCAGCTGCTCCCAGGGCTCATCGTCGATGATGGTGTCTTCCTGCTCTTCGGTGAACTGCGAAGCAACGGTCGCCAGCTCTTGAAGGTTCTCCACCCTTCCCAGAGCCTCGATGGTCTTCTCAGCCTCCAGCTCTGCCTCGTAGCCGGTGTCCTTGAGAACGCCCTTGACCGCCGCGCTGGGGCCGGCCTCGGCCTTGTTCCGGAGCTCATCCAAGATCGCATTGAATTCCAGGATCTGACGGACTGCCCTCGCGGTCAGGGCGGGGATGTCATCTACCCGTAGCAACGCTTCGGAAAAGTGAATTCCTTCGCCCTGAGCGAAACGATCGAGGTGGCCCAACGTAGTGGAACCGATTCCGCGCTTGGGCACGTTGATAATCCGCTTGAAGGCGACCTCGTCCTCCGGGTTGACTAACGCCCGGAGATAGGCGAGCACGTCGCGGATCTCCCTCCGCTCATAGAACTTGGTGCCTCCTACGACCTGATACGGGACGCCGTGTCGGACAAAGGCTTCTTCGAAGACCCGGCTCTGGGCATTCGTGCGATAGAAAACTGCCACGTCAGAGAGCCGGTGGCCGTCGTCGGTCAGAGCCCGGATCTCCTCGGAGACGAAGCCGACCTCGTCGTCCTCGTCCTGGGCCTCGAAGCGGACGATGGGCACTCCTTTGCCCAGTTCGCTCCAGAGATGCTTGGGCTTGCGATCGGGATTGTTCGAGATCACTGCGTTGGCGGCTTCGAGGATCGTCTCCGTCGATCGATAGTTCTGATCGAGCGTTACGACCCGGGCGTCAGGAAAGTCCTGCTCGAACTCGAGGATGTTCCTGATGTCCGCGCCTCGAAAGGCATAGATGCTCTGGTCGGAGTCACCGACCACACATACGTTTCGGTACAGGCCCGAGATCTGGGAGACAAAGCGATACTGGGCGTGGTTGGTGTCCTGGTACTCATCCACGAGCACGTACTGAAACCGGTCCTGGTAGGAGCGCAGCACCGGCGGAAACGCGTCCAGCAGCTCGACGGTCACCATGAGCAAGTCATCGAAATCCATCGCCGAGCTGGCCACGAGCCGCTGCTGATACAGGCGATAGACGTCTGAGACCTGCTCGTAGTAGAAGCCTTCACCGTGGCCCCGATATGCCTCGAAATCGATCAGCTCGTTCTTGGCTGCGCTGATCGCGGCCTTGAGGTTGCGGGGTGGGAACCGCTTGGGGTCGAGATCCAGGTCTCTGATGCAAAGCGTGACCAACCGGAGCGAGTCGGCCTCGTCGTAGATAGAAAACGACGAGCGGTAGCCGAGGCGAGGTGCCTCCCGCCGAAGAATCCGGACACAGGCGGAGTGAAACGTCGAGACCCACATCTGGTCGACGACCCTTCCTACGAGCTGAGTTACGCGCTGTCGCATCTCGTCGGCAGCCTTGTTCGTGAACGTGATCGCGAGGACGGAGTGAGGTGAGACCCCGAGCTCCCGAATGAGATAAGCGACCTTGTGGGTTAGCACCCGGGTCTTGCCCGAACCGGCGCCGGCGACTACTAGGACCGGGCCCTCCGTTGCCGCCACCGCTTCCCGTTGGCGCGGGTTCAGCGCCTCGAAGAGAGGCGAGTCCATCAGCTCCGCATCGGCCGTATCCATAGCCGGATGGTACCGACGGCTCCTCAGGTTCTAGGTTCTACGGTTCTGCACTAAGGGAACCGTCGGCTGTTCCCTTCCGGTATCGGCATCGGGCTCCTGGCGAGCCGGGAGCGTGAAGCAGAACCGGCTCCCCGTTGGGAACCGAGACTCGTACCAGACGTCGCCGCCCATCGCAATGGCCAGGCGTCTCGCGATCGGCAGGCCCAGGCCGACACCGGAAGCCGTGCGGTTGTCGCCCTTCGAAAGCTGCTCGAACCTCTCGAAGATCGTCTCCGCCTCCTCCGGCGGCACACCCGGGCCGTTGTCGGCGACCGTGACGAGCGTCTCCGTGCCCGTCCAGATGGCTTCAACCAGAATCTGGTCGCCCCCGTACTTGCCGGCGTTCTCGACGAGGTTCCGCAGGATCTGCATAGTCCGGCGCCGATCGGCGTAGACGGTCATCCCGGACGGGATCGCAACGCTTGCTTCTCGAGGCGAACCCACCGAGAACATCATGTCCGTGACCTGATGGGCAACCGCGGCCAGCTCGAAGGTCTCGTAGTTGAGCGGAAGCCGTCCTGCCTCCAACCGAGGCATCACCAACACGTCCTCCACGAGCTCGGAGAGGTGCTTCGATTCCTCCGCGATGATCTCGAGGAATTCCTCGATCTCGGAGACCGAGAGATCCTTCCAGCCTTGCTGGAGTGTCTCGGTGAAACCGGCGATCGCAGTGAGCGGAGTTCGTAGTTCGTGACTGACCATGGCCACGAACTCGGTCTTGATCTGCTGCGCCCGTTCGGCTTCCTCGACCGCCGCTGCTTCCCGCTGCTCGCCAGCCCGCACGGCTCTAGCCGCGAGGAGAATCGCCCCCAGTGCGGCTACCGCCAGGCCGACGGCCATGAAGATGAGAACGCCTTCCATTTGACCAGTGGCTTCACAGATAATCGGCGTCGCGAACAGTCCACTTGAGTTAGGGGCTAGGCGAGATCTGCCCTCCGCCTAACCCAGGGCGCAGCCCTGCGGGGAGGGGACCGCCCGAAGGGCCGGAGGGGGTTCCTCTCAGGCTTCCCGTTCGTACAGCGAGGAGAGGCTCAGACGCGCCTCTTGCTCCAGCATTTCCTGGTGATGGAGAGCCGTGTCGATAACGGCGGCAAACGTGTGCTCGATCATCCTGAGATTTCGGACATCTTGCGGCGCGTAGGCACCGGGCTTCCGATCCGCGAGCGTCAAAAGTGCAAGTACGGCCCCTCGCGAGCGAAGGGGCATGGCGAAGAAGGACGGCCAGCCGTCATCGGAGGACTCGCTGTCTCTGAGCTGCGAGGGATCTGAGTTCCAAATCGTAAGCTCGTCCGCGCTAAACGATACGTTGGCGAGCTGCTGAGTGTGCCCGGCGGTCAACGACCTGAAGTGGTCGAAGTCCGCTTGGCTACACGGTGCGGTCAGGCGCACCGCGAGGACTCGTTGCCGGACGAGTGTGATACCGGCGAGCTGGTAGTGAACGAACCGGGCGATGCGCGCCAGAGACTCGTCGAGGGTGCTACGGAGATCCATGGCGCGGGTAGCCATCGTCACGATCTCATTGACCATCGTGGCCTCGAAGAGCTTGCGATCGAGGATCTCACAGACCCGCGCCAGGACATCGACCTGATCCAGCTCCTGTGCCTCGTCGCCCCGGGAGAGCTCGGAGAGTGCCTGGGTGGCTTCCGCGGACCGGACGGCACCGAGCAGCTCCTCGCCCAGATTCTCTTTCGTGAGATAGGCGTCGGCTCCCGACTTCTCGGCCCAGTACCGGTCTTCGGCGCTGTCGTGTGCAGTCAGGATCAGCACGGGGACATGGCCCATCTGCAGGTCCTCTTTGATCACTCTGCACGCCACGTATCCATTCATTCGCGGCATCTTGAGGTCCATGAGCACCAGGTCGGGCCCCTCGGCGTAAAAGACCTGAAGGGCGTCGAGCCCGTCCTCGGCAGTCACCACCTCGAGTCCGGCACCGGTAAGAAGTGCGGTGACCGTGGCTCTTATGACGGAGCTGTCGTCTGCGACGAGAACCCTCATGATTCTCCCCTGGGCGAACGCAGCTGTACGAGGGAGTTCAGAGTCGATGCCAGCACGCCGGTGCGAAGATCGAATTTGTCGAGATAGGCGTCGACGCCCGCTTCCCACGCTGCTGCCTGGTCATCCGCCGAGGCAACTGCGGAGACCATCACGATGGGAATCGAGATTGTCCGTTCGCGAATCGTGCGAATCAGATCCACCCCTGTCTCACCGGGCATCGCGTAATCCACCACAAGCGCATCGAACGATTCCGACGCCAGATGAGCCAAGGCCTCGGCGGCGTCGGCTGCTACCAGAGCCTCAAAGCCGTGGCTGGTCAGCGCAGCCGAAACCAGCTGGCGGACTCCCATCGAGTCGTCCACAACGAGTACGCGTGCGCGTGACGTAACCGGCGACGGGACGGTTCTCACCCGCTCGCCGAGCCGGTTGGGTTCGACAATTACGACAACCTCTCCTCCGCCGAGGAAGGCGGCACCGACGAGCAGCGGTGTTCCCTTGAGCAGCGGACCCAGGCCCTTTACCGCCACCTGACGCCGACCGACGATCTCGGGAACCGTCACCGCGATCCTCCCGCCCCTGGTGACGAGCACAACGACTTCCTCCACCGGCTCGACTTCGGGCAGCCCAACCGCCGCCGCAAAAGAGGAGATGGGGATCTGCTCGTGGCCCTGATAGGTCAGCTCCATACGGTCCTCGCCGGGGCGCACATCGGCGGCGGCGAGCGGGAAGGTCGCCAGAACAGCCGCGGCGGAAATACCCCAGACCTTGCCCTCGGCCCTGACGAGCACCACATCCTGGAGCGACCACGAGGAAGGCAGGGTCACGACAACCGCGGTCCCCTGTCCGGGCACGGATTCGATGGTGAGCGCCCCGTTCAGCTGTTCCGTCAGCTCGGCAACCGCGAAGAGGCCCTCGCCGTCGCCGCTGAGGTCCGTGGGCTCGTCGAGGGTCGTGAAATCCCTGCGGAACAGCAGCCTGGACAGCTCCCCGGGAGAGGGCTCGCCGTCGATCAGGCCGTCGGCCCTGGCAGCTTCGGCGACGCGGTCCCAGTCGATTCCCCTGCCGTCGTCCTCGACGGTGATCTGCAGGCGCCCGTCCGCAGTGGTTGCGCGTATCGCAAGCGACCCGGACGCAGGTTTGCCTTTCGCGGTTCGCTCGTCGGGCGCTTCGATCCCGTGATCCACCGCGTTGACGACCAGATGCCGCAAGGGTTCCCGGAGGTGGTCTGCTATCTGCCGATCTACGTGCGCATCAGCGGCGTCGAACTCGAATCGGGCTTCTTTGCCGGTTCGCCGACAGAGATAGCGGACCAGCTGTGGAAAGGTGTCCGTCACATCGCGGAGGGATACCGACGCGAGCTCCAGCGCTCGACCCTGAAGAGCCTCCATGTTTCCACTGAGAGCGCCGACTTGCTCAGAAGAGGCGCCTTCACCGGACGCCGCCAGCGCTCCCGCATCGAGTCTGGCCTCGGCGATCGAGTTGATCAGCCGGTAGAGCTTGGCAGTGTCGACGCGAGTGTTGGCTCCGATTATCTGCTGCTCGATTGATGACAACAGACCACCGAGATCATCGGGCTCATCTGCCGCGCCAGGTGACAGAGGCGGCGTGTTGATCGCCTGAGCCGGGTTAGCCGCACTCGATGACGTGACGTCAGGTTGAGGCGGCGGCGGTGGACCGGGCGAGGGATCCACTGGAGCCGCCGCGGGCGCCCTGATCTCCTCTTCCCCGAGCTTTCCCGCCAGCGCACGGGCCCTGGCGGCGGAAATGGTCGTTGGCTCCGTGAGCGTGGGCAGTAGCTCCGACGCCTCCAGCAGGTAGCCGGCCAGTTCATCGGAGGCATGAAGAGACCCGTTCTCGAGACCCCGCCAGGCGTGCTCGAGGGCCAGCGCCAGCTCTGCGATATCGGAGAAGCCCATCACTCCCGCGTTGCCCTTGATGGTGTGCGCATCTCGGGCCAGGGTCTCGAGCTCGGCCGAATCGATCTCTCCGTCCCCGAGCCGGGCGGCTCCTTCTAGTAGGTGAGAAGCGCGCTCAGAGAGCTCCTCCTGGAAGATATTCCGGAGCTCGGGATCGTATAGATAGTCATCGGAGTGGGCAGGATCCAACTGCGGCACCTCGGCGCGAAGCTTCCAGAGGAACATCGTCCTCGGAGAAAACGCACTTGAGGCAGATCACTCCCACTCGATGGTTGCCGGAGGCTTGGACGAGATGTCGTAGGCGACCCGATTGATGCCCGGCACCTCGTTCATGACCCTGGACGAGATCCGCTCCAACACCTCGTACGGAAGACGGGCCCAGTCGGCGGTCATGGCATCCTCGCTCTCGACCGCCCTGATGACGAGAGGATGTGCGTAGGTCCGTTCGTCGCCTTGTACCCCCACCGTTCTGACGGCAGGCAGCACCGCGAAGGACTGCCACATCCGGCGGTAGAGACCTGCCCGGCGGATCTCCTCCGTAACGATCGCGTCGGCTGCTCTCAGCGTCGCCAGCCGTTCCGGGGTTACCTCACCGATAACGCGCACCGCCAGGCCCGGGCCAGGAAACGGCTGCCGCCAGACGATTTCCTCCGGAAGTCCCAGCTCCTCACCGACCGCCCTCACCTCGTCTTTGAAGAGTCCGCGCAGCGGCTCGACCAGCTCGAAAGCCATGACCTCCGGCAGCCCACCGACGTTGTGGTGGCTCTTGATCCTGGCCGCATCTCGTGTCCCCGATTCGATCACATCCGGATACAGCGTTCCTTGAACGAGGAACCGAGCGTCGATGCCCGAAGCGACTTCCTCGAAAACACGGATGAAGGTCTCGCCGATGACGCGGCGTTTCTTCTCCGGCTCAGACACACCCTGTAGTCCCGCCAGGAAGCGGTCGGCGGCGTTGACGTGAATCAGGTCGATCTCGAACGTCTTGCGAAAGGTCTCGACTACTTGATCGGCCTCACCGTCTCGCAGGAGCCCATGGTCAACGAAGATACAAGTGAGCTGATCCGGAACCGCCCGGTGCACGAGCGCGGCCGCGACGGCGGAGTCGACTCCGCCCGACAGGCCGCAGATGACTGACTCGGATCCGACGACTGCGCTGATCCTGTCGACCGCCTGGGAGATAATCCCAACGTGGGTCCAGGTGGGTTTGGCTCCACAGACGTCATAGAGAAAGTGCCTAAGGACGTCCTGGCCATGCGGCGTATGAGCCACTTCGGGGTGAAACTGGACTCCGTACAGTCTGTGGGCTGCATTCTCCATGGCCGCCACCTTGGAACCGGCCGTCTCGGCCACGACAGCGAAATCAGAAGGTGGGCGAACGACCGCGTCTCCATGGCTCATCCACACGTCCTGAGTGTTTGGGAGCTGTCCGAACAGGGTGGAGGGAGCGGTGACGCTTAAAGGCGTGCGTCCGTATTCCCTGGCTCCCGTCTGGGCGACCTCTCCGCCCAACTCATCGGCCATGAGCTGGTGCCCGTAGCAAATCCCGAGCATCGGGATCTCAGCCGAGAACAAATCCGGGTCGATCCGGTATGCATCCTCGGCGTAGACGGAGGCTGGACCGCCGGACAGGATCACACCGGCCGGGTCGCGGCTCCGAACCTCGGCGGCTGTGATGTCGCGGGGGACGATCTCCGAATAGACCTGTGCTTCCCTCACACGGCGTGCGATCAGCTGGGCGTACTGCGCTCCGAGGTCTACGACCAGAACGGTGTCCAGCGAGCCGTCAGCCATCCGCCGGGGTCAGCCCATGCCGACTCTCTGGGAGCGCTGGAGCTCCTTGCCTTCGGTTTTTAACGCCGGAGCGACCATGATCTCGGCTTTCTGGAACTCCTTGACATCTTCATAGCCCGTGGTCGCCATGGACACCCGAAGCGCACCGAACAGATTGCGGCGGCCGTCGTTCTCATGCGCCGGGCCGGTAAGTATCTCGCGCAGGGTGCCCAGTGTCCCCACATCAACTCGCGCGCCGCGAGGCAACTCAGGATGGAAGGTGGCCATTCCCCAATGCTTCCCGCGGCCCGGAGCCTCCTCCGCGGCTGCAAGAGGCGAACCGATCATTACCGCGTCGGCTCCGCAGGCGATGGCCTTGGCAATGTCGCCTCCGGTGCGCATGCCCCCGTCTGCGATCACATGGACGTATCGGCCGGTCTCGTCCAGGTATCTGATCCGAGCTCCGGAGGCGTCGGCGATCGCCGTAGCCTGAGGCACGCCTATTCCCAGTACCCCGCGGGTCGTACATGCGGCGCCCGGACCTACCCCTACGAGCACCCCGACTGCTCCCGTCCTCATGAGGTGCAGTGCCGTCGAGTAGGAGGCACAGCCTCCCACAATGACGGGGAGCTCGAACTCGGAGATGAACTGCTTGAGGTTGAGGGGTTCGCTTCGGCTCGAGACGTGCTCGGCCGAGACCACCGTTCCCTGGATAACGAGAATGTCGAGGCCGGCCTCGACCGTGAGCTCGGCGTAGGACTCAACCCGAGGCGGAGTGAGACTGGCTGCGGTGACCAACCCCCCTTCTTTGATCTCTGAGATTCGCTGCCCGATGAGCTCGGGACGGATTGGCTCGAGATAGATCTCCTGCATGCGGCGCGTGGCCTTCTCCGCCGAAAGCTCGGCGATCTCCATGTACGCGGGCTCCGGATCCTCATAGCGTGTCCATAGGCCCTCGAGGTTCAGGACTGCCAACCCCCCGAGGCGTCCTATCTCGACTGCCGTCCCGGGCGAGATCGCTGAGTCCATCGCCGCCGACATCAACGGCAACTCGAAGTCGAAAGCATCGAGTTGCCAAGTCAGGTCGATGTCTGCAGGGTCCCGTGTCCGCCGGCTCGGAACGATCGCGATGTCATCGAGCCCGTAGGCACGCCTCCCCGACTTGCCGATGCCGATATCGATCTCCACTCCGTCCTCCGCGCTCGGCTCGTACCGTAACAGCCAAGCCAGACCCTCCCCCTAACCCCCTCCCACGAAGTGGGAGGGGGAAACTGCGAAGCAGGGGGAGGGGACGAGGGGCCGAGCGGAGCGAGGTCCTGGGGCTTAGCCTCGGCAGGTGCAGAAGCAGTTCGCCGT
>JBHICV010000064.1:0-12082 GCA_046759765.1 Acidimicrobiia bacterium | reverse complement strand
TTATGAGTCCGGTGCTCTGACCAACTGAGCTACGGGCCCCGATTCCGGTCTGTAATGCGCCTCTTGTTCCAGCAGCGCTTGAAGAGTACAAGCTTGGCGTCAGACTCAAGAGGCGGCACCCTCGGGTGCCGTGTACCTTTTCGCAATGGGTCAGAATGCCTGAGCTGCCGTCCGGGACGGTCACGTTTCTTTTTACCGATGTCGAGGGTTCGACGCGTCTGTGGGAAGAACATCCGGAAGAAATGAAGGTGGCGCTCGGACGCCACGACCAAATCCTCCGGCAGGTGATCGAAGATCACGAGGGCTACGTGTTCACCACTGCCGGCGACGCTTTCGCGGCGGCGTTTCAAGGCGCCAAGCCAGCCGTAGGCGCGGCGATCGACCTCCAACTGGCTATAGCCCAACAGCAGTGGGGCGAAACATCTGTCAGAGTCCGCACCGCAGTCCACACGGGCGAGGCCGAAGAGCGCGACGCCGATTACTTCGGACCGCCACTCAACCGGGCAGCCCGGCTGATGTCGGTGGCCCACGGCGGGCAGGTGTTGTTGTCGCAGGCGACATGGGACCTGGTACAAGAAGACCCTCCGGAGGGAGCCGACTTCACCGACCTAGGAGAGCACCGGCTTAAGGATCTGCGTCGCGCTGAGCACGTTTATCAGCTGATCCATCCGGATCTCCCCTCGGTGTTCCCAGAGCTTTTGTCGTTGAACGCCGTTCCTAACAACCTGCCGGTCCAGCTGACGAGCTTCTTGGGCCGCGACCGGGACTTGGCTAACGGAGTGGAGCTACTCGGTCGTAATCGCCTGCTCACGTTCACAGGACCCGGTGGCACGGGCAAGACCCGTCTGGCCATTCAGGTAGCAGCCGAAGCAGCACAACAGTTCAAACACGGGGTCTTTTTCGTTCCGTTGGCACCGATCGCCGACCCCGAGCTGGTTCCTTCCGCAATCGCAACCTCCCTCGCGCTGACCCAGCTGTCCGGTCCTCCACTGGATCACGTGAAGAGATATCTGGCCGACAAACAGATGCTGCTGGTACTCGATAACTTCGAACAGCTCCTGCCCGCAGCCTCCCAAGTGTCTGAGCTGCTCCAGGCGGTTCCCGGCCTGAAAACCCTGGTCACATCCCGGGCCGTCCTTCACGTTTCAGGGGAGCAGGAGCTACCGGTGCCTCCCCTGGCTGTACCCGATCTGGACGGGCCTCAACCACCAGAGTCGCTTGCGGACTATGCCGCAGTGGCTCTGTTCGTCGAACGAGCTTCAGCTGCACGGCCCGACTTTCGATTAACAGCCGGCAACGCTCCCGCGGTAGCCGCCATCACGGTTCAGCTCGACGGTCTCCCGCTGGCTATCGAGCTCGCCGCCGTCAGGGTGAGACTGTTGAGTCCGGAGGCCATCGCCTCCCGGTTGAAGAGCCGACTGGAGTTGCTGTCAGGCGGAGTACGCGATCTGCCAGAACGACAGCAGACTCTGCGCGACACGATCTCCTGGAGCTATGACCTGCTCTCCGAACCCGGCCAGCGTCTCCTGGCCAGGTTGTCGGTGTTTCGGGCCGGCGTTTCCCTGACCCAGGCCGAGCAGGTGTGTGGTCCTTCCGAAGAGCTCGGAGTCGAGGTGCTCGAGGGCCTCGAGATGCTGATCGATCAGAGTCTGCTTCGCGCACTGGAGGCAGCCGAAGAGCCTCGAGTGTTGATGTTGGAGACCATCCGAGAATTCGCCCTGGAGCGTCTCGAGGAATTCGGCGAGATCGACGAGATCCGTCGTCGGCACGCCTTCGCCTACCTGGAGCTAGCGAAGAACGCCGAGCCTCACCTCCTGTATCGCGGCCAGGTCCGGTGGCTCGAACAGCTCGAGCTAGAGCACGACAACCTTCGAGCCGCCATCGATTGGGCACTCGCACAGCAAGAGACCGATGTGGCCCTGAGGCTTGGCTTTGCTCTGTGGCGTTTTTGGCAGATCCGGGGTCATCTCTATGAGGCAGCCGAACGACTGAGTGAGACACTCGCGTTGCCAGGCGGCGATCTGGGTCATCGGGCCAAGGCGCTCGAGGCGGCCGGCGGCCTTGCTTACTGGCAAGGGGACATGGAATCGGCCAGGGACCTGTACCAGCAGAGCCTCGACCTGATGAGAAATACAGGCGACCAAGAGGAGATCGCCAACGCTCTTTGCAATCTGGGCTACCCATACGCCTTCGGTAGCGAAGGCGACTTGGAGAAAGCCGATCAGCTCTACAGCGAGAGTCTCGCCATCTCGCAGGAGCTGGGCGACCAGGTCGGGATCGCCAAGGCAGTGTACGGATTGGCCGGCGCGCGCTGGATCGCCGGGAACTGGAGCCAGGCGCGGAAGCTATTCGATGAGAGCCGGCAGCTCTTTCAGGAGCTCGATGAGCCGTTCCACAGCGCGTGGGCCTCATACATGTTGGGCAACGTAGAGGTCAGCGACGGACGACCCGAGGTGGCCCGCCCGCTCCTGGAGGAAGGGATACAGCTCTTCGCTGAAGTTGGAGATATCACTGGAGTCCTCTTCCACGTCGATCTGTTCACGACTCTTGCTTTGCAGGATGGCCAGGAAGAGCGAGCGGTTCGGCTTCTGGGCGCCGCCAACCGGTTGCGGGAGACAAGTGGGGCCGGCCTGGCCGAGGTCCCTCGCCGCGACCTACCCGGCCTGGATGATGCTCTCGACGCTCTCGGCTTCAATCAGGCGGAAGCACTGCTCGCCGAGGGACAGGCCATGAGCCTGGACGAGATCGTCACGTACGTCCTCGACGAGATACCCGAGTCCAAGAGAAGGAGCGAAAGATGAGCCTGCGGGACGCGTTGGCGACCGCAACGCTCGTGGTCACCGATCTGAAACGCGCCAGGGAGTTCTATGGCGAAACGCTGGGATTTGAGGAGCTGGGTCAGCTCGCCGACGAGGAGCCGGGCATGGCCTACAAATGCGGACACAGCACCTACCTATATGTCTACGAACGGCCCACGCCCGCAGGCTCGACGGGCACCGTTTGCGCGTTCGGCGTCGAGGATGTTGAGGGCACGGTCAAGCAACTCCGGCGGAAGGGGGTCAAGTTCGAGGAGTACGACATCCCAGAGATAGGTCTCAAAACAGTGAACGGCGTAGCAACGCAGGGCCAAGTCAAGACAGCATGGTTTATCGACCCGTTCGGCAACATCCTGGCCATAGACAACTCGGCTGAGTTGCTCACGAATCTGGCCGCCGGCTAGTCGGCCGACTCCTAAATCGCGCCCTCATCTTCAGGCCGCGTCGCAAACACCGAGGCACGCTTCAGCAAGCCCGCCTGTGTTGCTTCGATGGCCTTGGCTCGCGCGGCCCACCTCTCGTTGAAGACATCAGTGCCGTAGATGGAGCGGAGCTCGTTTAAGAAAGGCTCGCTGTGCTCCATCCGCGCGGCGAGGATCCGTCGGTACTCATCGGTCACATCGGCTACTTCTTCCACTTCGAAGCCCGCTGAATCGAGCAGTTCGGGATACCCGGCCTCCGCTCCTACGTGGTCCGGGCCAGAGACGACCGCAAGCTGGTAGTCACGCGCGCTGAGGCCGGCGGCGACGTGGATGACCTGGAATCCGAGCCGTCCACCTTCTCGGAGGACCCGCCGGCAGGCTCTCAGCACGGAGAGCTTTTCTGACAGTCAACAGAGCACGTCGGCATGCGTGACGGCGTCGAAAGTGCCCGAGCGGAACGGAAGCTTGTCGCCGGAGCCCACTACGAACTGGCACTGGTCGGCTATGCCATCTCTTAGCGCCCGGCGTCGAGCTCGATCCATCCCGGTCACCGGGAGGTCGCACAGAACCACCGCGCACCCGGACTGTTTGGCGAGGTAAAGGCCCGGCCAGCCGGAGCCGGAACCAAGATCGAGCAGCCGTTTCTCCGGTGTCAAGCCAAGTTTCTCGACCAGTTCCTCCGCCTGGTCACGAGTGGTGAAGCTGTTGATCCCGTAGTCGGTCCCGTGAACGCGACGTTCGATCTCCAGGACGATGGGATGGTCGCTGATGCGGTAATGCTCGTTCCACTCTTCTTGCTCGGAGGTCATGGCAGGAGAGGTTGTAGCACGGCGGCTAGTTGGATGCCTTGCTCAGACGCCGTTGTCGAAGACGACGGTCGGGTACTGCTGCCAGATGCGGTCCGATTGGCGGCGACCGGCCTCATCCACCCCATCATCGGTCTCTTCCTCCTGGAGCCACCACTCTTCCACCACCCACCAGCTCGGACCGCCCGGAATGAGCTGTACCACTACCGTTCGAGGCGCACGACTCTCGTAGTGCTCGCCCCGTATTTCCCCCGGGAAGTCCTCATCGTGGAACCAGGAGAACTGAAGTAGCCCTTCGATTATTGCTACCCCGTCGTCGCTTGAGACCAGCTTCAATCCAAGTCGGCAGCGATGCTCGGAGCCGAAATCCTCCACGCACTCTGACGACCTATCCGACCAGTACTCGATCGCAGTGGCCAATGGGTCTGCCCGCCAGGGCGGCCCGGCTCCGGTGCCTACCTGGTCGTTGATCTCAATTACCTCCTCCGGAAAGTAGGTGAACCCAATAGTGTCGTCGTCAGGCCCGCCCACTCCGTAGCTCCGTCCGGCATGTCACAGCGCACCGCGCGGCCCAGCGAGCAGTCCTGATCTGGATCCGGGTTCTCGAGCGCCTCGCACTCCGCCCATGCCCGCTCCAGGGCCAACTGGGGATCAGATTGACTAAAGGCGAAGGCTGCCTGCCAGCCCGATGCGGAGACCCCCCAGGAGCAACCGCTGCCAAAGGGTGCTCTTAGGGCAACGACCACCGCAGGGCTGGCTCCCTGGATGGTCCAGGCCTCCTTGTAGCCGAGCCCGGGTGCTCCAACTGCGTACGGCTGCTCCACCAGCTCGGGCTTTACGCCCGAGCAGCGCGGGCCATAGATGACTCTGTCGATCTCGAGCAGGTCCGTTGGGCAATTGGCAAAGGACCGACACTCATACGGTCGCATCTCGACCAGACCGTCGGATGAAGCCTGGGCAAAGTCCAGCAGCCGAGCCGCTCGGTCCATCGACAGAACGACGCTGGTGTCGCTAGACCACCCAACGGTGATTCCCAGCGCCTTTCCGGCCGAGTCCACGATGACCCCGATGATGACCGCGTCGATCTCGAGCAGCCTTCCGGGCTCCGCCTCGCCAGTCTGCAGGGTCCGACCAACGGCAATCACCTCTGCTTCCAGGGCGACGAGAGGGCCGCCGATCGACGTCGGGGCCTGCTCGGTCAGGTCATATCCGATGGCTACGACCGACTCCCCGATCTCCAGCTGGGCGGAAGAGCTCACGCTAAGGGGCTCCAAGTCGGCGGGCTCTGTCTCGATAGGGCAACTCCGGCGTCCTGATCACGCGCGAGGATCACCGCTGGTCGACTAAGGCCGTCACGCGTTACGACCCTTAGGCGTGCGGAGGACGGGTCCCAGGACGAGGTGGGTACCAAAACGTGTCCTGCGTCATCGACTACGAAGCCCACCGTTACGGAGCCGGCCTCATCACCCGCGATCTCTTGGACCGCCTGCACCTCTACCAAGCTTCCCTCAACCGAAGCAATCAGCGCGGAAACGTCGGGTCCTGGCTCTATGGTGGTGGTCGGTGGGGGTTCGGTAACAACCGGCGGTTGCTCATCAGCCAGCTGAAAGGCCAGGACCGTGACCAGCCCGGCTAGAAGTACCGCGGCGCCGGCGACGAGCGCTATTTTCCAGCCTCGCCGTCGTGGTGGGCGCCGAGACTCGAAAGCTGCTGGCTCTGCTAGGTCCTGCAGCTCGTGCACCGTCACGGGAGGTGCGACCTCGTCCAGATATCGACCGTAGTGGGAGACCTGCGTGCCGATATCAGACTTCACTGTCGACCTCCAGTGCCGACCTCAGCGCCTGCAATGCGCGCTCTACGTTCTTTCGCGCCGCCACGACTGACGTTCCCATGAACTCGGCGATCCTCTCGTAGCTCCAGTCGGACCCATGGCGGAGCACCACCGCCACTCGCTGCTTGGGTGGTAAGCCCATGAGTGCGATCGGCAAACCCGGCTCCACCCAAGCCTCGTGCGCCGTCGGCACCGATGGCAACTGGCGAACCGGGCGCCGGTGCCGCTGACCCCAGGTCTGACCTACCCGATATAGGTAGCCGGCCGGGTGGTCCATGGTCCGCAGCCGATCCCAGTGCTCCCATCCATACAGCAGCGCGTGGGCTGTTGCCTCTCGACCGTCGTCGGGTCCGAAGAGCGCCATCAATGCCTGCCTTAGTCCCGACTCGGCATCAGCGACCAAGCCTTCGAACGACTCTTGCAGCGAGGTTTCGGGTTGCATCTACTCCCCGCGTGCCTCACTAAATAAAGCCTGCAGCCACGTGACTTGTGACACGATCATCGAACACTCCTAGGGAGGGAGCCCGGTTCCTGCCGGTCGTCGCTGTGGCGTCAGCCCGTCAGGTACTCGGCGATCTTTCCCTGAGCGGCCTCCATCACTTCTGCCTGCAATACACCCAGAGCTCTGGCAATCGCCAGCTCCTCCCCGATCTCCGGCATGGGCGGGTCGATTGGGTTACGACGAGCCGTCCCGCGAGCCTCGAAGTGATCGCCACGAATGTCGAGCAGAGCCGTGACCGTGGTCTCGGTGTCGTCCTCCGTGAGATGAATGTCGATCGTGATGTCCTTCTCCATGACTCCTTCCTCTCGCTCCGATTGTGCGGCAAAGAGCCCGGCTCGTAAAGGGCCACCCTGGCCGTGAGGGAATCTGACGAAGCTGCGGTGTGTTCATCCATGGCGATGGATCAGCTCACCGAGTTCCGCAAGCACAAAGATGAGTTCTTTCGGGAGAGCCACCACTCGCCGATCCCGCACGAAGCGCGCCACACGTTTGCTGGCCTCAACTATTACGCCCCCAACCCCGACCTGGTGTTCAAGCTGAACGTTGAGGAGGCCGACGGCTCGGAGCTGAGCATTGGAACGACGGATGGCGCGACCCGAACTTACCGAAGAGTGGGCAAGGTCAGCTTCGAAGTAAACGGAGAGCAAGCCACGCTGACACTCTTCGACACTGGCCATCCCGGCTGGTTCCTCCCCTTCCGGGACTCGACCTCAGGGAAAGAGACCTATGGAGCAGGTCGGTACCTGGACCTCGAACCTAACCCGGACGGGACTGTGACAATCGACTTCAACTATGCCTACAACCCGTCGTGCGTCTACGACGAGGCGTATTCCTGCCCCTTACCGCCTCCGGAGAACTGGCTACAGGTGCCGATCGAGGCGGGCGAGCAGAACTTCGATCCCGGGGAACCAGGCTCCCACTAAGTAGCGTCTAAGCGCGTGTTCTCGAAGGTCCTGCCAGTCGCGGTCGTACTGGCCGTCCTCGTCGGCGCTTGTGGAGAAGACCTACCCAACGTCGCGTCCGACGGTGACCAGGCGATCCTCCGAGTCGAGCACGTAGGTGGATTCGCTCCGGTCGAGTCCATACTCGCTCAGGGACCGAGCTTTGTGTTGGCGGGTGACAGACAGCTGATCTCACTCGGACCGCAGATCGAGATCTTTCCCGGGCCGCTGCTACCGAATTATCAGACCACTCCCCTTACCGACGAGGAATTGAACCAAGTCCTCGCAGCCGTCGTGGCCACTGGACTCCCGGAGATCGACCGGAAACTCGACGACTCTGCTGCCTCGTTCGTGGCAGATGCGACGACCACCGTCGTGACTTTCGCAGACGAGAACGGAGAGCATGTCTTTGCCGTCTACGCCCTCGGGATTGGCGAGTTCGAAGACCCGCAGGTTCAAGAGCTTGCAGCTCTCATCGATTTGCTCAGCCAACTGGCCGTTTCCGGCTCTATCGCGTACCAGACCGACAGAGTCCAAGTGATAGCTACCGAGGGGAGACCGCAGCAGCCCGAATTCGATGTTGTGAAAGCCTGGCCCGTAAACACGACGCCCGATGAGTTCGACGAGATTCACCAGGGGTTTGGATGCATGTCGTTTGACGGGCCCCAAGGACTGAGCCTGCTCGCCGTCTTCATGGAATCACACGAGCTCACGTACTTCGCCGTCAATGGGACGACTTACCGGGTGCTGGCTCGTCAGCTGCTGCCTGGAGAGGAGGGCTGCACCCTCACCGAGTTTTAGCCCTTGGTGTTAGCCGTCCGGGTGTGGCACCCTGTGGTCCTCAGTCAGGGGGTTCCTTTGGCCGTCGACATTGCAGGCTTCGTAACCGATCTCAAGTCGCACACTGTGGAGCACGGTTTCCACGTCCACGACGAGCGACACTTCGTCGAGTCGTACTCTCTCCGGCAGTCGTGGGAAGTCGATTTGCATCCGGGTGAAGCGTGCGACGGACCTCTCGATCTGCATCTTGCCCTTGATGTCGATCCCCGAGTTCTGCTGCGGTTCGAGGACCGGGTCGGCGAGGTTGGCGACGATGTCGCAGAAGACGAGGACCCATACCCGCTCCCCCTTTACTTCAACTGGAGTCTTCCACCCCTTTCCTCGCCTCCTGACCTGCTCATATTGGCCACCGACCTGGCGGGAATCGCCGGGCCGGCGCTGCCGCTCGAGGTGTCGATGATCGACTCGTTCGGGGCCGTGTCAGACGCCTCCGACCGCAGTCTCTCTCTCGTGGGCCGCGTGGACCTCAACATCGGCGATGTGTACCTCGGCAAGACCGAGCTGTGCGAGGTCCTCGACCGAGGTCACTCGGTCAGCATGTTCCTGATCGAGCAGGCCGGGGACTGGATCAAGGAAGAGCCCGAGGAGCTCTAGAGGGCTCGGTTTCTGTCAATCTGAACCGCACTATCTGCGGCTGCGATTGACAGGAACGCGGGGGGTCTAGGCCAGGACCGACTTCTCTTCCAGCCCGTGCGGTTCGCGATTGATAGAGAAGAACGAGGGGTCGGCGTCGGTGTCGTAGTCGATCTTGGTGCCCGTCAGCCATTGGGCAATCATCGATCCCACTGAGGGGCCCTCCTTGAACCCGTGGCCCGAGAACCCGTTGGCCATGACGAACCCCTCGATATCCGTGGGGCCGATGACCGGATAGACATCGTCACTGACCGTGTAGAGCCCAGAAATCCCCCCGATGGATCCCGTGTAGGGGAAGTCCGGAATCCGATGGTGTAGCCCGTAGATCTTGGTGTCTCGGAACGCCCTGTCGATGTCCTGGTTGAAGTGGTCGGGATCGACCTCTTCCTGTTCGTCTTCCTCTCGGATGGACCCGATGATGATCTGCTGACCGAGGTTTTCAGGTCGGAAGTAGATGCCGGAGGAGTTGTCGGCCACGGTCGGTATGGGCATCAGCTCTGGCGGGCTCTCCCGATAAATGACTTGGGCTCGGATGGGCCGCAGCTTCCAACCCAGGTCCAGACCGGCCGACTCGGCCAGGCGACTCCCCCAGGGACCGGCGGCGTTCACGACCATGGCGGCATCAACGAGTGAGCCGTCTGCGAGCTCGACACCGGTGACCCGGCCGCTCTCGGCGCGGACCCGGGTGACTGGTTTCTGAAACCGGACATCAACTCCTCTTGCCCGGACGGACTCGAGCAAGTCCTGGCAAGCCGAGACGGGATCGAAATAGGCCCCCTCCTCCTCATACAGAAACACGTCTCCGTCCCGGCACGTGTGGTCCTCAGTGAAGGTGAGGTCCACCGTTTCGATGCAGGTGCTGAGGGTAGGAAATCGCTCGTGGACTTCGTCGGAGGAGAGGACCGACGTGTCAATGCCGAGACTCGTCATCAGGGCGTGAGTCTCTTCGACCTGCGGTCGTTCCTCCCCCATCATCCACAACACGCCGGTGTGATGGAACTCTGCCCGAGGCTCTGTGATCCCGGTGTAGTCAGCCCAATTCTTGTAAGCAGTGTGGCCGTCCCGCGCCACCTTGATTGCGTCGGCGTAGGAGTAGCGCTGCCGCAGGATGGCACAGGAGGCGCCTGTAGATCCTTCGCCGACGTTGGGCGCCTTCTCGAATATCACGATTCGATGGTCGTCGGAGCGGCGCGTGATCTGATGGGCGATCTGTAGGCCCATGATCCCGGCCCCGACGATGACGACATCTGGGGTTTCGCGGCTCATTGCCGAGATTGTACAAAGCGGCCTCTACGCAAACCGGAGCCGCGGCCACCGTTGCTCGAGGCGGGACGGAAATATGTCGACCTCCTCCGCGGTTGTTGTCGTCGCAATGCAAGACACCTCCACGGATCGGATCAGCGCCGCCCTGGCGACAGGCGGCCTTATCGACATAACCACCACCGGGAGAAGCACCGGCAAGCCTCACCGAGTCGAGCTCGGGTTTCACAACCTCGACGGTGAGCTGTATATCACTGGACGGCCGGGAAGAACGCGGGACTGGCTCGCCAACCTGCGGGTTAACCCCAACTTCGTTTTCCATCTGAAGCGAGGCGTAAATGCCGATCTGCCGGCGACGGCGGAGGAGATCACCGATTCTCAGAAGCGCGAGAAGGTACTGCGGAGGATCATGATCGAGCGCTGGAACAACCCGATCAGCAAGGTTGATCACATCATCGACCGTTGGGTGTCGGGTGCGCCACTCATCAAGGTCGAGGTGCAGACCGGCTGAACGGCGTTCTTGTCAATCTCAGCCGCGAAAAGCGCGGCTCACATTGACAGAAACGGGGACGGGCTAGGGCTGGACCACCACCGTCGTGCCGATGTCGGCCCAGGCATAGAGGGACCGGGCCTTGTGGTCCGGTTGACGGACACAGCCGCCCGAAAGCGGAGTCCCGAATTGCTCGTGGGTCATCATTGGCGTGCCGTCGGCGTACAGCGGCAGGTCGTGGAAACCGATCGAGATGCCATTGACCGAGCCGTAAGCAAATCGGACCATCCATTTCATCGTGATGCCTTGGTAGAAGGCCACGGCGTTGGGCGACTTGGAGTAGACCCGATAGGTGCCCGGTCGCGGCTCACTCAGCTTCCCGGAGACCAAGTAGGAGTCGAGAACCCGCTCCGTCTCACTGATTATCCATATCCGTTGATCGGACTTGTCGTAGACGATTCTGCGACCCGAACCCGTGTCGGCTGGTACCGGGGGAAACTTGATCGGCTGCACCGCGCCGGCGAGCTGCTGTGGCGTCTCGAGGAGAGCCCACTGGGGGAAGAAGGGTCCGAAGACCGGAGGCGTCACGTACATGAGCCCGTACCTGATATCGAAGGCCCTCTTCAGGGTGGGATCGAGCCCGGCCGTGACCGCCAGCACATCAGGGCTCGTCACCGCGTTGTTCAGTGGCGCCGGTGACTCGACGACGTCGGCGGGTTGGACTTCGTAAGCGCTGCCGGCTCCGGCCACTACCACCACGAAGGCGCCGACCAGCGTGGCGCGCAAGCCGACGGACCTGATCACGCTGGGAGGTTTCCTATGGCGAGCCATCGCGTTCGATGACATTATCGACGATCTGGGCCGCGTCTCAATGATGCGGACGACCTTTTGTCGGGTAGGCGACGGAAAGTATTCGCGACCTAGGGTGGACTCCGATGGGCGAAGGCTGGGCAGTATCGCCTCCCGGGGTCGGCCAGACTGCGGAGCGGTCCCGGCAGGTCACGGAGCACGACATCGAGCTGTTCACCGAGATGTCGGGCGATCGCAACCCGTTGCACTATGACGTGGAGGCCGCCAAAAGCTCTCGGTTCGGGGAGATAATCGTGCAAGGTGGCGTTACGACTGCCATCCTCAACGGGGTGGTAGCGGAAGATCTCCCCGGGCCCGGGACGGTGTTCCTACAGGTTGACTGGAGCTTCCTGGCCCCGGTTCGTCCGGGCGACACCATCACCGGAAAGGTCAAGGTGGTCGAAGTGCGGGAGGACAAGCCGATCACCAAGCTGGCCACGCACGTGACCCGGGATGACGGCACGATTGTGCTGGAGGGCACAGCCCTCTGCTACACCAGTCCGCTCGGCTAGGTCAGGTCGAAGCCTGAGCCTTCTCGTAGAGGCGATCGAACGTCTCCACAAGATTCACTGCCCTGCGCTCCAGCCAGAAATCTCGGAATTTCTCTGCCGACGCCGACGCTCGGTCGTGCCCCGAGCAAAGGAGAGCCAACGCGGCATGTGATTCGGCCCACTGGTCGAGCCGACCGAGTG
>JBHICV010000063.1:0-12226 GCA_046759765.1 Acidimicrobiia bacterium | reverse complement strand
ACGAGGACTCTGCTCACCTGCCGATTCCTACGTAGCGGAGCCCGAGGCGGCGGACGGCGTCAGGGTCGAGCAGGTTACGAGCGTCGACAACGAGGTCGCCGCGCATCGAGTCCCGAACCTCTCCCAGATCGACCGTCTGGAACTCGCTCCACTCCGTAGCGATGAGTAGGGCGTCGGCACCCTTGGCGGTATCCACTGCGTCGGCTCCGACCTGTACACCCGGAATGATCGGCCGGGCGTGGGGGTCAAAAGCGCGGATTGCAGCCCCTTCGTCGGACAGCAACTCGACAAGTCGGACGGCCGGTGAGTCGCGCGTGTCATCGGTCCCCGCTTTGAAAGCGAGTCCCCACACGGCAACAACCTTGTCTTGGAGGCTGCCACCTGAGTTTTCGCGCACCTTGGCCACCACTCTGCGGGCTTGTTCATCGTTGACCTCGATCACTCCTTGCAAGAGCGCGAAGTCGTAGCCGCTCTCCTCGGCGATCGCGACGAGGGCTCTTGTGTCCTTGGGAAGGCAGGATCCACCGAAGCCCGGGCCAGGGCTGAGGAAGTGAAAACCGATCCTCCGGTCGTATCCCATCCCCAGGAGCACGTCGCGGGCATCTGCTCCGACTGCTTCGCACAGATTGGCCATGGCGTTGGCAAACGTGACTCTGGTCGCCAGGTAGGCGTTGGATCCGTACTTGATCATTTCGGAGGAGACAGGATCCGTCACGACGATCGGGGCATCTAGACCTCGGTAAAGCTCGACCATCTTCTCGACCGCCCGTTGATCCTTCGATCCGATCACGATCCGGTCGGGGTGAAAGAAGTCGGCCACGGCTGAGCCTTCGCGCAGGAACTCCGGATTGCTCAGCACGACTACCTCCGCGCCGAGACGCCTGAGCTCCTCCTGAAAACGTCCTGTGGAGCCGACGGGAACGGTCGACTTCATAACCACAAGGGCCTCGGGCTCCAGGTGGCCTCCGATCTCACCCATGACATGCTCGATGATGGACAGGTCGGCGGCACCGTTCTCGCCTTCGGGAGTCGGCACGGCAATGAACACCACGTCGGCTCCGCTGACGGCCTCAGAGTTCGACGTGTGGAAGCTCAACAGCTCCTGTTCGACACCGTCCCGAACCAACCGTTCCAGGTCGGGCTCGAAGATCGGAACGTAACCCTGTGAAAGCTGACTGGCTCTCTCTTCGTCGGCTTCGCCTACACGGACACGATGGCCGAGCCCGGCCAAGCCGGCTGCCGTCACCAGCCCGACGTAGCCGGCCCCAATGACCGTGACATACACGAGTGCTCCCTGATCCGAGGCCATAACCGTACAGCATTCATCGGAGGCCCCAGCCAGGGCATTTAGGCGTTCAGATCGTGTCCGATGATCACGATGGCATCGATTCCAAGGGGGACGGATCCGGCGCTGATGTGATCGACGCCTAAGGCTCTGGCAAGCGTCTCGGCGGCGGAGATTTGATCAACCCGGGCGAGGACCACCGTCGAAGAGAAGTCGTAGGAGTCGGCGTCATCGACGCTCACGATCTCGAAGCCCTGAGCCTCAAGCGTGTCGGCCCATTCGGAGGCGGCGCCGAGCGTGCCGTTTCCGTTCAGCACCTGCACCTTGAGCGGGCCCTCGGACGCGGCGACGAGCGAACGACCTGAGCGGAAAGCCTCGAGCACCGCGGTGGACTCCGGTTCCATCGCCACCAGGTAGGACCGACCGCCGCTCGATACTCCTTTGGTTGGCAGCGTCACGGCCTCGATGTCCGACGGGTCCAGACCCTTCATTGCCCAGGCGAGGTCGATCATGCGATCGTCGGTCATGGCTGCATCGATCGTGAGATGCTGGCCGATAACTTCGATGAGGCGCCCCGCCTCGAGGAGAGTTGAGGGCCGCCTCAACTCCGAGAGGACGGCGAAGACGAGCTGCTGCTGACGGCGGGTCCTGCCGATGTCCCCCCTGTCGACGGAAACCCACCTGCCGTCACGGAGCTCCTGATACTGACGAGAGCGCGCGTACGCGAGCGCGGCCGGCCCGTCTAGCTCGGTCGTGCCGGCGTTCACCCGCAAACCCGACTTGAAATCCCGAGCTGCATACGGGAACTCGATCGGGACGCCGCCGATTTCGTCCACGATGCTTGCAAAGCCGTAAAAATCGACCTCGGCGTAGTGATGAATGGAAATGCCGAGCGCGTTTGTGATTGTCTTGACGATCAGCGGAGCACCCCCGAACGTGTAAGCGGCGTTGACACGATTCGTCCCGTGACCTGCGATCTCGACGCGTAAATCCCGAGGGACGCTGAGTATCTGCACGCGGCCATCACGCGGGAGTACCTGGACAAGCATGATGACGTCTGCCCGCTGTCCGGGGAATATGCCGAAGCTATTCCCGAGTTCGTCGGGCACGTTCTCCCGGGAGTCGCTTCCAATCAGTAAGAAGGTCTGTGGGTGGCCTGAGTTGGGGCTGGGGGCCAGTTCCCCGACCACTTCGGTGTCCCGTGGTACCGCGGTTTCCAGCTTGACGGAGATGTCCCGCAGTCCCAACCAGGCCAGGATCGCCACCGCGTTGACCGCTACGAGCAGTCCGAAGACGACGCGCCGACCCCATCGCGGACGCGGCTTGGCGGGGAGCTCTGAGGTGGGAGGCGTCATAGAGACACGTCGAGATTACCGGTCTGGCGAACCAATGAAGCGGCACTCAGGCGGCAAGAACCGCGGGCGGTAGGGCAACTCCGAAGAGCTGAGTGGCGCGCACCACCGAGTCGTACTCCGCGCCCGGGTGATAGCCATCGTCATCCGGATCGAGAAAGGCGGCTCCCACGTCCTCGTAGATGATCCATTGGCTGTGAGCTACCGCGGCTTGCGCAGCGTCAACGTCATCGGTCGAGATGTTCGGGTCCTCGCGCCCGTAGAGCCCTAGGACCGGGATCTGAAGTCGCGGCAGCACCATGGAGATCTCATAGTCCCTGTCCGGGTCGCCCCTGAGCGGAGCCTCGGCTACTACGACCGCGGCGATGTCGGACCTCTCCGCGGCCGCGATCAGAGCCAGCCGTCCACCGGGGCCCAGCCCCCATAGCCCAACCCGGCCGGGCGCAACGGTTTCCTCGGACAGCACGAACTCAATGGCATCAGCGACAGCTCCCAGCATCTGCCGATCGGTTGCTTCCGAATAGTCACCGTCGGAGGGGTCGATAGCCACCAAGGAGAATCCGCGGCGGGCCAATTGCCAGGCGATGCTCTTGGCCTGGGACGTGATGCCTTCGGTGGGGGCCAAGATGACGACCGCCGGGAACTGGCCGGTCGCATCCGGCCGCGAGACAAACCCGCGCCGGTAGCCGCTGCCCGAGGGAACGTTGTAGGTGCGGTACAGGACGGGGAACTCGCCCCCTTCGTGGGCAAGAACGCTCATGAGCGAGAGACTACAAGCCGGCTGTCAGCATTCAGCATTCAGCCGTCAGTCGGATTCTTTCTGACTGCTGATAGCTGATAGCTAATAGCTTCTTAATTCCCACACTTCGCCGACACTGAGACGCTGAACACCTTCTTCGGTCTCCACGATCAGTGCTCCGTCCTCCGCCACCCCTACTGCCTTTCCTGTCCCCCGAGGCTGCCAGCGCACTACCTGACCGAGGGTTAAACAGTGCTGCTCGTATTCCGCTCGGCCCCACTCGTGTGCAGGAAGCTCGGTGCGGGCCAAGACTCTTTGCGCCCAAGCCTCGGCGAGATGCTGAACGATGCCGGAGCCGGGGTCTGTCACCATGAGCCCCGCATGGCCGTCTGGTGCGTCGGGCCACCACAAGTTCACGCCTAGGCCGGCAACCGGCAGGTCATCGGACACCTCGACCAGCAATCCGGCCACCTTCCCGTCGTCCGTGACCAGATCGTTCGGCCACTTGATGCCCGCCTCTACGTCAAACACCTCCCGCAGCGTCTCACGGGCGGCGAGTCCGGCCACCAGCGATAACCGTGCCCACGCGGACCGGGGCCAGTTGGGACGCCATGCCAGCGAAGTGGCCAGGGCTCGAGGTGCGGTCTCCCATCTGCGGCCGGACCGTCCTCGTCCCTCAGTTTGCTCGTCGGCGATAACCAGGACAGGCTCTTTGGTCGCCAGCTCGCGCGCATCGTCCTGCGTTGATCCGGTCCGCGCGACGCGATGAAGAGCGTACGGTGTAGCCATTCACCACCCCGAGAAGTCAAACCAGGAAGCTCTCATCAATCTATCGTCTCCCAGAATCCAGCGGAATCGACCCTCATGAGTACCGAAGACCGTATTGAAGAGTTTCGGAGAAGGCGCGAGGAAGCGCTGCACGCCGGTAGCCAGCGCGCCGTGGACCGCCAGCATGATCAGGGAAAGCTCACTGCGCGAGAGCGAGTCGAGCAGCTCCTGGACAAGGGATCCTTCCAAGAGATAGACATGTTGGTCCGGCACAGGGCGGCAGGATTCGGTATCGAAGACAATCGCCCTCCCGGCGACGCCGTGGTCACGGGCTGGGGCACTGTTGATGGCCGCACGGTGTTCATTTTTGCCGAGGACTTCACTGTCTTCGGAGGGAGCCTCTCGAGCGTGGTCGCCGACAAAATCTGCAAAGTCATGGACACGGCGATGCAGGTCGGGGCCCCGGTCATCGGCCTTAAAGACTCAGGAGGGGCACGGATTCAAGAGGGCGTAGCCAGCTTGCACGGATACGGACGCATATTCGAGCGGAACGTCCGGGCCTCCGGAGTGGTCCCGCAGATATCCGTGATCATGGGACCCTGCGCTGGGGGCGCCGTGTACTCGCCGGCGATGACTGACTTTGTCTATCAAGTCGAGGGCACCAGCCACCTATTCATCACCGGACCCGATGTCATCCGCGCCGTCACCGGGGAGGAGGTGACTCCTGAGGCACTCGGCGGGGCAGCGGCCCACGCTCGCGTATCGGGCGTTACCCACTTCGTGGCTTCGAGTGAAGCTGCCGGCCTCGAGGAGCTCCGCTACCTGCTGTCGTTCATTCCCCAGAACAACATGGAGGCTCCCCCCTACTTCACCCCCATCGACCACCCCGACCGGATGGACGAGGCGCTTACCGAGATCATCCCGGACTCGGCGAACCAGCCGTACGACATGGTCAAGCTCATCGAGAAGGTCGTCGACGACGGCGACTTCTATCAAGTGCACGAGCACTTTGCTCGCAACATCGTCGTCGGCTTCGCCCGCCTGGACGGCTATACAGTCGGGATCGTCGGGAATCAACCCGCGGTGCTGGCGGGGGTCCTGGACATCGATGCTTCGGTCAAGGGTGCGCGATTCGTCCGATTCTGCGACGCCTTCAACATCCCGTTGGTCACCTTCGTCGACGTTCCCGGGTTCCTCCCGGGTGTCGATCAAGAGCACGGGGGGATCATCCGGCATGGAGCCAAGCTGCTGTATGCCTTCTCGGAGGCCACCGTGCCGCGCCTTACGGTCATTACCAGGAAGGCCTACGGCGGCGCGTACTTGGTCATGAACGCCCGCGGGCTCCGCGCTGATCTGGTCTATGCGTGGCCGACGGCCGAGATCGCCGTGATGGGGGCTCAGGGAGCCGTGAACGTGATCTTTCGTCGCGACATCTCCGATGCGGAGGATCCCGACACCAAACGCGCCGATCTCATCTCGGAGTATGAAGGCACCTTCAACAACCCGTACATCGCGGCGGAGCTGGGGCTGGTCGACGAAGTCATCGAGCCTCGCCAGACGCGCCCGAGGCTGATTCGGGCACTCGACGCGCTGCGGAACAAGCGAGAGACACTGCCCGCCAAAAAGCACGGCAACATTCCTCTTTGAGCCGTCAGCTATCAGCACCTAGCCATCCGTGCTCTCCCTAGCATGCCTCCGGTGAAGTCGCTGCTCATCGCCAACCGGGGTGAGATCGCGGTCCGGGTGATACGCACCGCCCGGAAAATGGGGCTCCGCACTGTCGCTCTGTACTCGGAGATCGACCGTAATGCACTCCACGTAGAGCTTGCTCACGAGGCTTGGAACATAGGCACGGCCCCCGCCTCTGACTCCTACCTCCAAGGAGACAGGATCATCGATGTGGCCCGAGAGTCAGGTGCAGACGCCGTCCATCCGGGTTACGGATTCTTAGCCGAGAACGCCTCGTTCGCGGACGCGGTCATCGAAGCGGGACTGACGTGGGTTGGTCCCCCGCCGGATGCCATCGCCACCATGGGTGACAAGATCGCCAGTCGCAAGGCAGCTGCCGACGCCGGCGTTGAGCCCGTGCCCGGCACCCTCGAGCCGCTCGATTCGCTAGAGGATGTCGAGGCTGCGGCCGCCGAGTTCGGACTGCCCGTAGCGATAAAGGCCGCTCACGGTGGCGGAGGTAAGGGCCTCCGCGTAGTTGGCGAGGAAGCCGAGCTGCGCGACGCATTGGAGGGGGCCAAGCGGGAGGCCGATGCTTACTTCGGCAGCTCGGAAGTGTACGTAGAGCGATATATCGACCGGCCCCGGCATGTCGAGGCACAGATCATCGTCGACAGGGAAGGCAACTCTGTCTTCATGGGCGAGCGCGATTGCTCTGTGCAGCGCCGGCATCAGAAGCTCATCGAGGAGACACCCTCTCCCGGGATGACCGAGAAACAGCGACGCCAGCTCGGCAAGGCGGCGCTGGCGGTGGCGGAAGCATGCAGCTACGAGAACGCCGGGACGATTGAGTTCTTGATGGACCCGGACGGGAATCTCTTTTTTCTGGAGATGAACACCCGCCTCCAGGTGGAGCACACGATCACCGAGATGGTGACTGGAATCGATCTCGTACAGGAGCAGCTGCAGGTGGCTGAGGGGGAGCCACTTTCCTTCGCCGAAGTCGATCCTCGCGGCCACGCGATCGAGTTCCGGATCAACGCCGAGGACCCCGTGAGTGACTTCGTGCCTACGCCGGGACAGATCGTCGAATATCGGGAACCGGCGGGCCAGGGCGTCAGGGTGGACAGCTGGATAACACCGGGTACGAACGTCAGCCAGTACTACGACAACCTCTTGGCGAAGTTGGTCGTGTGGGGCAGGGACCGCGATGAGGCGATCGCCCGGGGAGGCCGAGCTCTGGAGGAGTTCCTCCTCACGGGTGTTGCTACCACCATCCCCGCCCACTTGGTCGTGCTGTCTCACGAAGCGTTCGTAACCGACCAACACCACACGAGGTTTCTGGACGACATCGACTTCTCCGCGATCACACATCCTCAGGCCGCCGCGCTGCCGGAGGAGGAATCCCTGGAGGAGCGTCAGGTCACCGTCGAGGTGGGCGGTAGAAGGTTCGTGGTCCGTTTCTGGGTGCCGGAACCCGAAACCGCACCGGGAAGCGCACGGCGGCCGGCCCCGCGCCGCAGACCTCCCAAGCTGACCCACTCACCGCGCCAAGCGGGAGCCGAGGAGGGTGTGATCACCTCACCGATGCAGGGCACGATCGTGAAGGTGCACGTCGGCGCAGGAGAGGCGGTCAACGCCGGGGAACCGATCTGCGTGCTGGAGGCGATGAAGATGGAGAACGAGGTTCAGAGCCCGATCTCCGGTGAGGTCGTCGATCTCCGCGTCACGGCCGGCGACACGGTCTCGGCGGGCAGCGTGATCGCCATCGTCCGGTAGGCCGCCACGCGTTCGTGTCAATCTGAACCGCGTTTTGCGCGGCTGAGATTGACAGAAACTCAGACCGGGCGGTATTCCCCGAACACCGCCCGCAGCGCGTCCGAGACCTCGCCCAGTGTCGCTCCTGCCTCCAAGGCGCGCTTCATCGGATAGAGCAGGTTGTCGTCGCCTCGGGCGGCTTCTGCCAGCTCAGTCAGGGACTCGTCCACGTCGGCTTGGGCTCGGCGGCGCCTCCACTCCTGGAGCCGCTCCATCTGCTCCGCCGCTAGGCCTTCGTCGACGGTGAGAGCGTCGATCTGGGAGGGCTCGTCACCTAAGTAGGAGTTGACGCCGACCACCCTTCTTTCGCCTTTCTCCAGCTGCCGGGCGTGTCGGTAAGCAGCCTGCTCGATCTCCGACTGCTGGAACCCAGCCTCGATCGCAGCCACGGCGCCACCCAGTTCGTCGATCCTTCGAATCAGCTCCGTTGCCCGCGCCTCGAGCTCATCAGTGACGGCCTCGATGAAATACGAGCCGCCCAGCGGGTCGACGGAGCGAGTAACACCCGTTTCCTCGGCCAGTATCTGCTGGGTGCGGAGCGCCAATCGAGCCGAGGCGTCCGTGGGCAGGCCGAGCGCCTCGTCGTACGCGTTGGTGTGCAGAGACTGCGTTCCGCCCAGCACCGCAGAGAGGGCCTGAAGCGAGGTGCGGACGATGTTGTTCTCCGGCTGTTGGGCGGTGAGCGAGCTGCCGGCCGTTTGGGTGTGAAACCGCATGCGGGCCGAGTCGGGGTTCTCGGCCCGGAAGCGCTCCCGCATGAGCTTTGCCCACAGGCGCCGTGCAGCTCGATACTTGCCGATCTCCTCCAGGAACTCCGACTGCGCGTTCCAGAAGAACGACAGCCGGGGCGCGAACGCGTCGACGTCTAGCCCGGCCGCTACTGCCGCAGATGTGTAGGCAAGTCCGTTGGCAATCGTGAAGGCGATCTCCTGGGCCGCCGTCGAGCCGGCCTCTCGAATGTGATAGCCGGAGATCGAGATGGTGTTCCAATTCGGGAGCTCGACCGCGCAATACGCGAACAGGTCCGTGACCAAGCGCATGGACGGCTCTGGCGGGTAGATGTACGTGCCCCGGGCGATGTACTCCTTGAGGATGTCGTTCTGGACGGTGCCCTTGATTCGATCTCCCGGCACTCCTTGGGACTCGGCGACGATCTGATAGAGCAGCAGGAGTATCGCGGCCGTCGAGTTGATCGTCATCGAGGTGGTTACCTCGCCCAGAGGTATTCCGTCGAGGAGACTGCTCATGTCGTCGACGGTGTCAATGGCCACCCCGACTTTGCCGACCTCCCCCGCAGCCCGAGGGTGGTCCGAATCGAGGCCCATCTGAGTCGGCAGGTCGAAGGCGACTGAGAGGCCCGTCTGACCGGCGTCGAGCAGGCTCTTGAACCGGGCGTTCGTCTCCTTCGCCGTCCCGTAGCCGGCGTACTGGCGCATCGTCCAGGGGCGCCCCCGGTACATGGTTCGATAGGGACCCCTCGTGAAGGGGAAGGAGCCGGGCTCTCCGAGCTCCTCTGAGCCCGGCCCGGAGTACAGGGGCGCGATCTCGATCCCGCTAGTGGTGGTGGAGGGAGCCTGATGCTCAGCCATGCAGTGGCGCCTCGGTAACCTGAGGTGTTCCCCATGCTACCTGCAACTTTCCCGCTTTCTCCCTCGTTGTAGAAGGGGTCATGGCAGCCCGATCCCCGATCCATCGACTCGAACGGAGTGAACTGCGCGGCCGCTGGTTTATCGCCCTTGCCGCGCTTTTGGTGATCGCCCTGTTGGCGTCGACGTGGATCGGCCTTTTCTCTTTCCTGTCGGTCAACGCCGCCTATGGAACCTTCACCGGGCTAGAGCGAAAGTATCTGCCGGAGACCGAGGCGCTGCTGCTCGAGCTCCCGGACCTGTCTAGGACCTCCAAGGTCTATACCGCGGAGGGAACCCTCCTCGCGGAGCTGAACGACGGCAGAAACAGTGAGCCGATTCGTATCGAGGACGTCCCGGAACGTGTCACCTCTGCGGTGCTGGCGGCGGAGGACGAAGAGTTCTACACACACGGAGGCATCGACTTCGGTGCGATCGTTTCGGCAGTCGTTGACACGCTCCAGGGCATCACGCGCGGCGGCTCGACAATCACGCAGCAGATAACCAAGCAGAACTTCGTCGGCAGCGAGCTGACCATCGACCGCAAGCTCAAGGAGGCTGTCACCGCAGCCGAGTTGGAGCGCCGATACACCAAGAATCAGATCCTCGAGTTCTATCTCAACTCCGTGTACTTCGGAGCCGGCGCTTATGGACTTGGTGCAGCTTCCGTGGAGTACTTCGACAAGCCCGTCGCCCAGCTGACTACGCCCGAGGCCGCCACTCTGGCCGTCCTGATCCGCAGCCCGTCGACGTACAACCCTCGTCGCTATCCGGATCGAGTCGAGCGCCGTCGCAACGATGTCATCGACGCTATGGCACAGAACGGGTTTATAACCGCTGCCCAAGCGGAGAGCGCCAAACAGGCACCGTTCAGTATCGCTCCCCACCAAACCTTCCAGAGCCCAGCACCTCACGTGGTCAAGGAAGTGAATCGCCAGCTCCTGAACGACGAGGAGTTCGCCTTCCTGGGCGCCACCCTCACCGAGCGCAAAAGGGCCGTTTTCGGCTGCCCTGCGGACGACACCACCTGTACGGGAGGCGGGGGGCTGCAGATCATCACCACTGTTGATCTGGACCTTCAGCTCGAAGCCAACCGAATTCTCCAGAGCTGGCTGCCCGTACCCAGCACGGACGGCGAGGAGGTGCTCGCTCCGACGGGCGCCATTGCGATGGTCGACAATCACAGCGGGGCGGTCAAGGTGATGGCCTCGGGGCTGCCCTTCGACGTAGAGCAGTTCGACCTGGCCACCCAAGGGATCCGCAATCCCGGGTCCGCTTTCAAGCCCTTCACGCTGGTAGCCGCCCTCGAAGCCGGGGTGACGATGGGGTCCTTCTGGGACGACCGAAGCCCGCAGGAAGTCGATTGTGGATATCCCTGTTACAAAGGTTCGCCCATCTGGCCCGTCCGTAACGCCGGAGGCGGCGGCAACGGAAGGACCCTGTACTCGGCGACGACGGCGTCCGTCAATGCGGTCTATGCGCAGGTTGTCGTCGAGATCGGCCCCCAACGGGTCGCCGACGCCGCTCGGCGGATGGGCATCCAGACCAACTTGGAGCCAGCCTTTCCGTCCATAACACTGGGAGGGCGATCGGTCGGGCCGCTGGAGATGGCCTCCGCCTTCTCCAACTTTGCCACCAACGGCATTTGGGCTGCGCCATACCTCATCGAGCGGATCCTCGACCCGAGCGGCGAGGTCATCTACGAACGCGAGGTCCAGCAGCGGCAGACGGTCGATCCGGCAGTGATCGCCGCTGCTCGGACTCCCCTAGAGGTGGTTCCGGTCAGCGGTACGGCCCGGAAGGCCAACCTCGGTATACCGCAGGGCGGCAAGACGGGGACCACCAACGACTTCACGGACAGCTGGTTTGTCGGGTTCCTTCCCCGCTACACCGCCGCGGTTTGGGTCGGGTTCTCTGAAGCGACCTTTCCGCTGCGGAACGTGACGATCAACGTCGGTCGTGACGACGGCACCTATCAACCGACTACCTATTCACGGGTCTACGGCGGCACGGTGGCCGCGCCGATCTGGAAGGAGTTCATGTCCTACGCCATCGAAGGCGCGGCGGTCGAGGACTTCCCGGAGGACCCGCCTGGCACCAGTCAGTACTTCAGCACGCCAACGACGAAGGTTCCGCTCCTGGTCGGACTGCTCGAAGAGGACGCCATCGAGGTCGTCTACGACGCCCACCTCCGTCCCAACTCGGTTCTGGTGGACTCACTGGAGCCGGAGGGAACCGTTGCCGCCCAGATCCCCGAGCCAACTGAGGAGTTGGATCACGGCGAGACGGTCCTCCTGGAGGTCTCCTCCGGAATCCCGCCCACTGCTCCCCTGGTCGATCTCGTGGGCCTCAGCCTGATCGAAGTGAGCCAGGCACTGGTCACGTTCGAGGCTGACACCGGGGTGGCCCTCGGATTCAGCGTTCGGACGGAGGAGACCCCTGACTCAAATCTGATCGACCGAGTAGTGCGAACGAACCCAGTCGCAGGTCAAGAGGTGACGTTCGGTCAGAGCATCGTGCTCTTTATCGGGGTGGCGCCCGCCCCTGAAGAGCCGCCCGCGGAGGAGGGCGACGGAGGTCCTTAACACCCAAGGCGCTCCCCAGGTTGGCGAGCGCGGCCGGTGCTCTTGCCCTGACGCTTCCTCCGCCTCCGATGGCTAGGTTCCGACGCACACCCAACCGGGAGGGAGGCATGGCGCGAAACAAGCGCTGGATCATATTGGGTATTGCGATTGGGCTGCTGGTGGCCCTGCCGATGGGCGCCAGTGCCCAAACCCTGTTCGACGACGTATCGGACGGGAGCACGCACTTCGACGGCATCGAGTTCATGAAGAACTCGAAGGTCACCGTCGGATGCGGAGGCAACAATTTCTGTCCGTTCGACAGGGTGTCACGGGAGCAGATGGGGACCTTCATGTACCGGTTGTCGGGCAACGACCCCAAGACCGCTCCGTCCGTGAATGCGACGATG
>JBHICV010000062.1:0-12445 GCA_046759765.1 Acidimicrobiia bacterium | reverse complement strand
CCGGAAGTGACGGAGGTCATGGTCAACGGGCCGCATCAGGTCTTCATCGAGCGCTTCGGGAAGATCGAGCTGGCACAGGCTCGCTTTGTCGATGAGACTCACCTGCGTCGAATAATCGACAAGATCGTGGGTCAGGTCGGACGCCGAGTCGACGAGTCGACCCCCATGGTCGACGCCCGCCTTCCCGACGGTTCCCGCGTAAACGCGATCGTGCACCCACTCGCCATCGGCGGGCCGTTCCTCACGATCCGTAAATTCGCGGTCGATCCATTCACCGAGCAGGATCTCATCGAGTTCGGCACGATCAGCCAGCCGGTCGCTGACTTCCTCCGCCAGTGCGTGAGGGGTCGACTGAACGTCATCGTGGGCGGCGGTACCGGAACCGGTAAGACCACCACCCTCAACGTGCTCTCCGGATACCTGCCGGAAGACGAGCGTATCGTCACGATCGAGGACGCCGCCGAGTTGCAGCTGCACCAGCAGCACGTGCTCAGCCTCGAGTCGAGACCGCCCAACCTGGAGGGTCGAGGCGAGATCACAATCAGGGACTTGGTCCGTAACGCGCTGCGTATGAGGCCGGACCGTATCGTCGTAGGTGAGGCTCGTGGCGGTGAGGCACTCGACATGCTCCAGGCCATGAACACCGGCCACGACGGGTCCCTGACGACGATCCACTCCAACTCGCCTAGAGACACACTGGCGCGGGTCGAGACCATGGTCCTGATGGCCGGATTCGATCTGCCTGTCCGGGCGATTCGAGAGCAGATCGCCTCGGCTGTGGATCTACTGGTCCATATTTCCCGTCTCCGGGACGGAACGCGGCGCATCACCCACGTGACCGAGGTCGAGGGCATGGAGGGTGACGTCATCACCCTTCAGGATCTGTTCCTGTTCGACTTCGGGATGGGCGTCGACGAGGACGGCCAGTATCTGGGTCGGCTGAAGGCGACCGGTATCCGTCCGACGTTCAGCGGCAAGCTGGCCGATCAGGGCTTCAAGCTTCCGACCGACCTGTTCAAGCCGGAGCCATTCGCGAGGCGAGGCGACCAGTTCTCGGGCGTTTCCCGATGAACCGAGCGCGACCCGTAGGCGTTCTTGCGGGATGTCTAGCCCTGCTATCGGCGGGCGCCTTGCCCGCCCTCGCCCAGGAAGCGCAGGGCGAACTCGAGATCACCGATCTCATAACCCTCCGCTACCCGTCCATGCAGGCTGTGGTAGAGGTACGAAACGTCACCGCGGTCGAGCTGGATCAAGTCGTGGTGACGGAGAATGGCACCGCCGTATCCGACCGGACGGTTGAGCGGGTCTCGGAAACCACTCTGCCGGTAGGGATCGTCCTCGCGATCGACATCTCCGGCAGCATGGCCGGGCCACCCCTCGACGAAGCCAAGGCGGCTGCACGCAGCTTCGTCACGCAGAAGCGCGATCAGGATTACATCGCGCTGGTGGCCTTCCATGATTTGGTAGAGATCCGGTCGGGGTTCACCACCTCACAGGCCACGCTGCTTTCTCGCATCGATGAGCTCCAGGCGGGCGGCGGTACGGCCCTCTACGACGCCGTCGTGCTTTCCGCAGCTATGTACTCCGGTGACGCGGAGCGCCTCCAGCGCAACATGATTCTCCTCACCGACGGAAACGACACCGATAGCGTCGCCGCCCTCGAGGAGGCTAAACAGGCCGTTTTGGACCAGGAGGTCAGAACCTTCGCGGTCGCGCTCGAGAGCGAGGAGCTCAACCTCGCTCCGCTCACGGAGCTGGTGACGACACTAGACGACCTCCTCACGACCACTGATCCTGCCGAGCTGAGTGCGCTCTACGGCCAAGTTCAGCAGGAGCTCGACAACACGCTCGTGGTTCGATGGGAGGCCACCCAGACTACGGCCGGAGACCTCACCGTGGGCGTCAGCTACGGAACGCTGTCCGCTACGAACGTGACAGAAGTCCCCGGCTTCATTCCGGACGACTACGTTGCGCCCGGGCAGGTCGAGGTCACCGTCCCGGAAGTCGTGCCCTTCACCATCTCTTCCAGCTCGCCGGTAGACATGAGCATGCTGCGACTGGTCGGCACGGCCGCAGTGGTCATCGCGACCGCAGTCTTCGTGATGATCCTCGTCAGGCCGCAGACCGAGGACGCAGCCTCTTCGTTTCGCCAGAGACTCCAGGCCTATGGTCGAGGCCGGGGCGAGGCCTCGGATGACAAGAAGGGCCTAATCGCTCGCCTCGGCTTCCTCAAGGTATTCACCGAGCGAGCCGAGCAGGTAGCGAGAAGCCGAGGACTGCTCAGCGGCATCAATTCCGCCCTTGAGCAGGCCGACATTGCCCTGCGTCCCGGGGAGGCGCTCGCCGCCGCGCTCGGGATCAGCGTGTTGGTCGGCATCGTCCTCGGAGGCCTCACGCAGAGCATCGTGTGGGCAGTGATTGCGTTCGTAGTCGCAGTCATGAGCGCCTTCGCCCTGATTCGATACTTCGGACACAGGGAGAAGCGCAAGTTCGAGGACCAGCTGCCGGACACGCTAACCCTGATCTCCACGTCTCTGCGGGCCGGCTACTCGCTCCTCCAGGCCGTGGAGGCGGTGGCGGCTGAAGCACCGTCGCCGACTTCGCGAGAGTTCGGCCGGGCCATCTCCGAAGCTCGCCTAGGGCGGCCAGTAGTCGACTCGCTCGACGGTATCGCCGAGCGGATGCAGTCCGAGGACTTCAGCTGGGCGGTCATGTCGATCGAGATCCAGCGGGAAGTCGGCGGAAACCTCGCCGAGGTCCTCAACATCGTTGCCGACACGATGCGGCAGCGAAATCGCCTGCGCGGGGAGATCAAGGCTCTGACGGCCGAGGGACGCATCTCAGCTCTGGTTCTGGGCCTCATGCCCTTCGCTCTGTTTGCCTTTCTGTTTGTCACCAATCCGAGCTACCTCCAGCCGCTGATCACATCGACGGCCGGCTGGGTAGCGATCGGCGTCGGTGCGGCTCTGATGCTGATCGGCGGGTATTGGCTCAGCAAGATCGTCGACATCGAGGTCTAAATGGATCCGAAGCTATTTCCCGTTCTGGCAGTAGGCGTGGCCACCGCCGCGCTGGCGTTCTACCTCGGCAACGGGGTGCTGCTGGCGAGGCGAAAGGAACAGGAGTCCGCAGGTCTCGCCGTCGATGCGAGCCGTGAGGAGACTCTGAGGCTTCCGGTCGCGCAGCGGTTTTTCGCTCCGATAGTCGTGCGGACCGGAGGGTTCCTGGCCCGGTTCACACCGGTCGGTTGGGGGCAGAGGACCAACAAACGCCTTGTCTATGCCGGCAGCCCGGGCAATCTCGACGCCAACGCGTGGGCCGTCGTCAAATTCCTGACGACTATCGGTGCTCTCATCGTGTGGTTTGTGGCCGTGGCCTTTTTCGATCTGAAGATCAACATCTTGAGCTTCAAAGGAGTGTTGTTCTTTGGGCTAACCGTCGCACTGGGGTTCTTCGGACCTGATGTAGTGCTGAACCGGCGGATTGACCAGCGCCGAGAAGCCATGCGCAGACAGCTTCCCGACATTCTCGACCTGCTGGTCATCTCCGTCGAAGCGGGCCTCGGGTTCGATGCCGCTTTGGCCAGGGTGGTCGGAACCGTTCCCGGACCCTTGTCGGAGGAGTTCTTCCGCATGCTGCAGGAGACCAGAGTCGGTATTTCGCGCCGGGAGGCGATGCGTCACTTGATGGATCGCACGGATCTCGACGAGCTGAGATCGTTCCTGTTGGCGATGATGCAAGCGGAAGCCTTCGGTGTAGCGATCGCGAGAGTGCTTCGTGTCCAGGCCGACGAGATGCGCGTCAAGCGGCGCCAACGCGCCCAGGAGAAGGCATTCGCGGCACCGGTGAAGATGGTGTTCCCGTTGGTGTTCTGCATCTTCCCCGCGCTGTTCATCGTCCTGTTGGGCCCGGCGGCCATCAAGATCTACGAGACCCTGGTCGGCCTCTAGGCCGGTGCCGGCCACCAAGGAGGCGACCTCCGGAGCGCCGCCCGCCTGGCAGCGACTCAACGTCTTGCATCTGCTGCTGCTGGTTCCGTGGGTCGGGATCGTCGTGGCGGCCCACCGGCCGATCCGAGACAACTCGTTCCTCTGGCACGTCCGCGCCGGAGAGCTCCAGCTTCAGGGAGGAGAAGTGCTACGGCAAGATCCCTTCTCCTTCACGTTCGGGGGCGCCGATTGGCGGACACAGTCCTGGCTGGCTGAGCTCGTCTACGGACGCCTGGAGAGTTGGTTCGGTCTGGACTTCGTACCCTGGCTGGTGATTGCTGCCGCGTCGCTGACGCTCGTTCTGGTGGGCGTCGCTTCCTACCGCCGGACCCACCGCTACGTAGCGGTGGCGGCCGGACTTCTCGTCGCACTTTGGCTGGGACTCTCGTACTTCTCGCCGCGTCCCGTGCTGCTCTCGTATGTGCTGCTGGCTCTGCTGGTGGTTCTGCTTGACCTCAGGGCACGGTGGGCGCTCCCGCTGGTCATATGGCTCTGGGCCGCCATACACGGCTCCTTTGTCCTCGGCCTGGGGTTGATTGCCCTGGAAGGCGTTCGCACCCGTGATCGGCGACGCCTGGGGGACCTAGCCGCCGCCACTCTGGCGGCCAGCCTGACGGCGCATGGCCTTGCCATCTGGTCGACTCTGTGGGATTTCTTTCAAAACCGTGGCGCCCTCGAGCTGATCACGGAGTGGGCGCCTCCCAACGTGACCAGGCCGGGTCAGTTTCCCTACGTGCTGCTACTCGTCGGCCTTCTCGTCGCGGCAGCCCGGGGCCGTCTCAGCCTCAGAGATCTCTGGGTACCGGTTCCGTTCGTCTTATTCGGGCTGACCTCGGCCAGAGCGCTGTTTCCGGCCCTGATCGTCGTCCTCCCCTGGGCACTCCTGGCCTGGCCGGAGCCATCGGCGAGGAGAACTCGCGACCCAGGGCGTCCGCGCGCGATAGTGCACTGGGTTCTGGCGGCGGGGATGGTGATAGTTCCGCTGGTTGTAGTCTCGTTTGCCGGGCTGAGCCACACGAGGTTCCCAGTAGCAGCCTCCGAGCATCTGACCTCGGAGCGGATCTTCCATGACGACGTCACGGGGGGGTTTCTCATCTGGCGAGGAGAGTCGGTCTATGTCGATGACCGTGCCGAGCTATACGGCGAGGAATTCTTCGAAGAGTTCATCTCGGTGCGCAACGCACGACCCGGATGGGAAGCAGTCCTCGATGAATGGGGGATACAGGAGGTGCTGGCGCGGACCTCCGACGGGCTGGTCGCCGCCCTTCCCGCCCAAGGGTGGAGTGAGGCGTTCCGGGACGACGAGTTCGTGCTGTTCGTGCGCCCATAGCAAAGAGGCCCCGATGCCGGGGCCTCTTAAATGCTTGGTATCCGGACGCTGCTAGTTCAGCGAGCTGGCCACCTCACTCCAGAGTGTGGAATTCTGTTCTCCGGCGAAGGCGACGGCCACGAGTGCCACGATCGCGATCAGGAGAATCAGGAGTCCGTACTCGATGAGGTTGGCGCCCGAGTCTTGGTTAAAGAATCTGAGCAACGTCCTGCCTACCAGTGGCGGTCCTTACGGAGTCGCCAGCTCGCTTCCGATCTCCGAGAAAGTCTCGGAAACCTGGTTGCCAGCGAACGTAATGGCCAAAATGGCCACAATGGCAATGAGCACGACTAGAAGTGCGTACTCCACCATGCTGGCGCCCTTTTCCTCGTGCAGCGCGAGCCACGCCTGCACTTTGCTCCACAGTGACAGCATTTACCTACCCTCCTTGCAAGATGGGTTGCTGCAATAGATCAAGCTATTGCAGGGTGGGTGGCGGTAAATAGGTCGGGAGCCCTATTTGATACTTGTTATTTTGTGACTAGCCCCAGCCGTATCGCCTCGACCGCAGCCTGCGTACGGTCTGACACCGCCAACTTCTCGTAGATCGAGGCCAGGTGGTTCTTGACGGTCTTCCGTGAGATGTAGAGCCGGTCTGCGATCTCATCGGTCGAGCTGATCCCGCGAGCCAGCAGGGATAGCAGTTCTCGCTCCCGAGGCGTGAGGGCAGCCGCTCCCGGGTCGAGGGAAGGATCGCGGTATTGCCCGAGGATCTCAGACGGCTCGGTGGCCTCGATCAGAGGCTCACCGGCCGCGACTGCACGCACTGCCGCAGCTACGTCCTCCAACGGAGTGGACTTCGATAGGAAGCCTCTCGCTCCGGCCTGGCGAGCTTTCTCCTGCTGTTCTTCCGATGCGTGCATGGTGACGACGATTGCCGGTGGCGGATGGTTCAGCTTCTGAAGCGCTTCCAAGCCTCCCAAAGCGGGCATCTCTAGATCGACGAGCAGCACGTCAACGTCGGTGTCGCTCAGCAGCTCGAGCAGTGCCTGTCCGTCCTCGGCGGTCCCGGTGACTGTCAGGTCCGGCACTACTTCGAGGCCCTGGACGAGACCATCGAGGAAAAGGCGATGATCGTCGGCGATGGCGAGGCGGATCAATCGGGCCCCCATGTGATCGACACGGCGGTGCCGGCCTTCGTGCTGGTGATGTGCAGGTTGCCGCCCAAACGCTCTGCTCTCTCTTCCATTCCCATAAGACCGAAATGGCCGTCCGGCACCCGGCTGCGGATGAATCCACGACCGTCGTCGTGAACGGTCACCTCACCTCGGTCGAAGTCGACTTGTCCGTGAACCGTGATCTTGTCTGCTCCGGAGTGGAGAACCGCGTTGCGGAATGCCTCATTGACAATCCCGCTGAGGTCTTCCGCCAGCGAAGGGCGCGGCGGCCTGCGTTCGTCGAGTTGTACATCAACCTCGGGGCCGTCAACCCCGAGAGAGGTCGTGAGCCGCTGCAACAGCACTGTCAAGCTGACCGGCTCGGTTACTCGGAGATCGGCGACCGTGGTTCGAACCTCATCCACGAGAGTTCCAACGGATCCCCGAAGCTCCTGAAGATGCGACTGCAAGTCGGGCTCGGTTGGATGCTGAAGAAGCGCCAGGTCGAGAGCTAATCCCAGGGAGGCGAGCGAGGGACCGATCTCGTCGTGAAGCTCCCGGGCCAGACGAGTGCGCTCCTCGCGTACAGCTCTTTTAGCAATGTCCTGCAGCAGCAGGATGTTCGCAAAGGAGAGCGCTACCGGCCGCAGATACTCCTCCAGCTCGAAGCGATCGTCGGCCGGTACGGGATCGGTCGTGAACAGGACGACGAACCCCACCTGGCGGTCCTGGACGGTCAGAGGAACCATCGTCTGGAAGTTCTCTCCGGTGTCGGATCCCTGCTTGGCTACAACGATCGGTCCGTCGCCTCCGGCTAAGGCGACAATGGCTCCTTCGAACGAGAAGTGGGAGCTGATCGTGTCCAATGCCGTGCCGCCCACCGCCATCGGGTTCAACTCGTTGCCCTCCGCCGTCTTGGACAACGAAGTCAACAGGTCGTACGACTTCTGCAGGCGATCGAGCTGGCGACCGAGATCTTCGGACCGGGACGCAAGCTGGTCGGCCTGTTGCCGGAGCTCCACGAGGACATGTCGCGCCCGGCTGAAGGCAGCTGCCACCATGAGGTAGAGAACTCCCCACAGGAGCAGGTCCTCGAGAGGGACCGCCTCGGGTTCGCTTCCCAGTGTGAGGACGACTAGCAGCCCGGCGGAAAGGCCCGCGGTTGCCAGGCCCAGACGGAGACCGCCGAAGGCGGCGGCGAATAAAACCGGGGTGAGAGAGAGCAGGAGGTACATCGAGTCGGTGATGCCGGTGAGAGCAACCGAGATCATGACCAGGACCGTCCCCACCACGGGCACGGCCTCGCTCAGGACGGGACGATGGAGAACCTTCGCAGGAATCACGGTTGAGGCGAGCACATAGGTGGTCGCCGTCGCCGCCGCCACCGCCGTCTCGCGCGTCCATCCCTCGCGGAAGTTCTCGAAGAACACTGCCATAGCGAGAGTGACCCACAGCACGGTAATGAAGACCGTGTCGAAACGGGACTCCCAGGGGTTCCTGGAGGAAGCCATCTGGCGCCAGGCTACAGTCCCGAAGGAATGATTTCGCGAACCATCGGAGTGCTCCTCATGGGGGGAATCGGCACCGGAAAGAGTGCTCTTTCGGGCTTTCTCCGGGAGCGGGGCGTGGAAGTGATCGATGCGGACCACGTCGGTCATGAGGTACTTGAGGCAGAGGCATTCCAGGCAGTCTCGGAGCGTTGGCCGCAGGTGGTCCGAGACGGAAATATCGATCGTTCGGCACTGGTTGCGATCGTCTTTGCCGACCGCTCGGAGCTCCGTCACCTGGAAGGGATGACCCATCCCCACATCGCCGCTCGAATCGAGGATCTCGCCGGCCAATCCTCGGCCGAAGTCGTCGTGGTGGAGCTGCCGGTGTCCGGCAGCCTGCTTTCGGAGGGTTGGATCAAGGTGGCGGTGACGGCTCCTGAGGGGGAGCGCTTAGCGAGACTCAAGGCGAGGGGTATGAGCGAAGAGGACGCGCGCGCCCGTATGGCCGCCCAGCCCGAAGCCGAGGCGTGGGCCGCCGAGGCCGACATCGTTCTTGACAACAGCGGCCCTCTGAGTGAACTGCCGGCTCTGGCCGACGAGCTTTTGTCGCGCATCCGAGCGGTCGGCGGCGTCACGCCTGCGTCGTAAGCTGGCTCTGTGCCTTCGTTCGCCATCGAGTCCGATTTCGCCCCGGCCGGGGATCAGCCGGCCGCCATCGACCGGCTGGCCGAAGGCATAGAGCGGGGCGACCACTTCCAGACGCTCCTTGGAATCACCGGCTCGGGAAAATCGGCGACGATCGCGTGGGCGATCGAGAAGGTGCAGAGGCCGACGCTCGTGTTGGCTCCAAACAAAGCCTTGGCGGCTCAGCTGGCCAACGAGTTCCGCCAGTTCTTCCCTGAGAACCGGGTCGAGTACTTCGTGAGCTACTACGACTACTACCAGCCGGAGGCATATCTCCCTCAGACCGACACTTACATCGAGAAGGACGCCACGATCAATGATGAGATCGAGCGGCTGCGCCACTCGGCGACCTCCGCCTTGCTCGTGCGAGACGACGTCATCATCGTGGCGTCCGTATCGGCGATCTATGGGCTGGGAACACCGGAGGAGTACGCCGGGCGGGTGCTCAGGCTCGTCAAAGGAGTGGAATTCCCTTTGCAGTCTGCGATTCGCAGGCTGGTCGACATCCAGTATGACCGCAACGAGGTCAACCTCGCCCGAGGTCGGTTCCGAGTGAGAGGCGACACCCTGGAAGTGTTCCCTTCCTACGAGGAAACGATCGTCCGCATCGAGTATTGGGGCGACGAAGTCGAGCGCATGCTCCGTCTCAATCCGGTCACAGGGGAGGTGCTGGAGGAGCTTGCCGAGGCCTGGGTCTTTCCGGCTTCTCACTATGTGGCCTCGTCCGAACGCATGAAGCGGGCAATAGACGGCATTGAGACCGAGCTCGCTGAGCGCCTGGGGCAGCTCGAGTCGTCGGGCAAGCTGCTCGAGGCCCAACGGCTGCGGATGAGAACCAGCTATGACCTCGAGATGCTACGTGAGATTGGCTTCTGCAACGGAATCGAGAACTACTCCATGCACATAGACGGACGCAGTCCCGGCGATCCTCCTTACACGCTGCTCGACTACTTCCCGGACGACTTCGTCACGGTCGTCGATGAGAGCCACGTGGCGGTGCCGCAGATCCACGGGCAGTATGAAGGCGATCGGAGCCGCAAGGACGTTCTCGTCGAGCACGGCTTTCGGTTGCCATCAGCAAGAGACAACCGACCCCTTCGCTTCGACGAGTGGCTCGAGCGGACGGGTCAAGCGATATTCGTGTCGGCGACTCCGGGGGAGTGGGAGGTTACAGAGTCGTCGCAGGTCGTCGAGCAGATAATCCGGCCTACCGGCCTGGTCGATCCCGAGGTGATCGTCCGTCCGACCAAGGGACAGATTGACGACCTGCTGCACGAGATCTCAGTCCGTGCGGAGCAGGACCAGCGGGTACTGGTCACGACCTTGACGAAGAAGATGGCGGAAGACCTCACCGACTACCTGCTCGAGATGGGTATCCGAGCCCGCTATCTCCACTCGGAGATCGACACGCTGGAGCGCGTTCAGATCCTCCGCGAGCTGCGCCTCGGCGAATTCGATGTACTGGTGGGGATCAACCTGCTTCGTGAAGGTCTCGATCTCCCGGAGGTCTCGCTCGTCTCCATCCTGGACGCCGACAAGGAAGGCTTTCTGCGTTCGGAAACCAGTCTGATCCAGACGATCGGACGAGCAGCTCGGAACGTGGACGGCCAGGTGATCATGTACGCCGACGATGTGACCGAATCGATGCAGAGGGCTATATCCGAGACCAACCGGCGGCGGCTCCTTCAGTCCGAGTTCAACGAGGAGCACGACATAGATCCGCAGACCATCCGCAAGCGAGTGTCGGACATCCTGGAGCTGGTCCAGTCCCAGGCTGAGCCCGGGCCGGCGAGACGGCGCCGAGAAGTGGTCGAGCGAAAGGCCCTCGATCTCCCGGACGAGGACCTCGCCCGCCTCATCCAGAGCTTGGAGGAGGAGATGCACGAGGCCGCCAAGGAGCTCCGGTTCGAGTACGCGGCGCGTCTGCGCGACGAGATCTCGGAGCTCAAGCGCGAGCTACGCGCAATGAGCGAGGCGGCCCGCTAGGGCTCCTGGCTCTGTGTTTGCAGGTGGATGTCAGCGGCTGCTGATGGCGATAAGCGATTGTCCGACGAGTCGTCCGGAGGCGAGGCGGTCGGCCGCTCGCAGCAGGGGAACGATGCGCTCGACGACCGAGGTCTGCCAGTCGGAGATGGTGCTACGTCCGAAGAGGTGCCCGGAGGCGGCCCAGGCGATAACTCCCAGAGGGTTGAAGTAGCGGATCCGGCTGGGTTGCCACCCGGCCTTCTCGATCACTTCTCCGAGCTGTTCCCGGGCGTAGCGGCGGTAGTGGCCGAGCTGGTGGTCCAAGGGGGCGAAAGCCCATTGGTGGGCGGGGACCACGAGCACCAGGTGTTGGACGGTGGGCAGGTTGGCCGCGATGGCTTCCAGTGCGGCGGTGTCGTTTTCTATATGTTCTAGGACGTTGGAGAGGACCACAGTCCGGGGTGCCGGATCGGGCTGGTAGCCGACATCGGGGAGGAGGATCCCCGGGACTGCAGTTACCTCGTTGCTTATCTCGCAGCGGGCTTGGAGACGGGCTGCCATGGCCGGGTCGGGTTCGCTGGCGAGGATGGGTGTCTGCCAGCGGGCCAAAGCAAAAGCGAGCGTTCCCAGACCGGAGCCGATCTCCAGCACGGGGGCCCGCAGGTACGGTCCCAACTCACCCGCCAGCCAGTCGTGATAACGCACCGCTCGGGACACCACATCCAGGCTGGCTTCCAAAGTCGGTGCCTCGACGATCTGACCCCGGGCGCGAGCGCTGCTGGTCACCCCAACTGATCGGCGCTCCGCGCTACCGCCTTGAGACGGAAGAGTTTTCGGTGAACCGGACCGACGAGTCTGTCGATTGATCTGTGGTGACGAGAGAGGATCCCGCTCGTTCGCGTTATCTGCCCCTGGTCGTAGCCCTGGTGGCGCTAGGAGCCGGTGGCCTCGTGGTAGGGCGCGGCCTGCAGGTATACGGCGGGAATCCAGCCGGCTTCCTCAGGTTCAGCACCCAGGCACCCATTCCCTACGACCAGGCGTCGTTGGGCGAAGTCCCGCTGGTGGAGGACGCCGGGCACGACGGCAAGTTCTACTTCCTTCAGGCCCACGACCCCTTCCTGCTCGACGCCGAGACCGCAGCCATGCTTGATCCTCCGCTTTACCGCGCCCAGCGAGTTCTGTACCCGCTGCTGGCGGCCCCCTCCGCCCTGGTCAGCGACCGCGCCCTGGCCTGGACGATGATCGGTATCAACCTGTTGGCCCTGGTTGTCGGCACGTGGGCCACGGCCCGACTGGCGATCGCCCTGGGAGGGAGTCCGTGGCTCGGGCTGGCCTTTGGGCTCAACATCGGCCTGCTCTTCGAGTTGATGATCGACGGGTCCGGAATCGTCGCCTGGGCACTCGGGGTTCTCGGTGTGTGGGCCGCGGTGTCGGGCCGGCTGGGGTGGGCGTCGGTGGCGGTGACCGGGGCGGTCCTGGCGCGAGAAGTGATGATTCTGGTGGCGGTTGGCCTGTTCGTTGGTCTCTGGGTCATGCGTCGACACAGAGCTTGGTCGGTGCTGCTGGTCCCGTTTGGAGCAGCGGGGCTGTGGGCGGTGTGGATTCGATTGCAGACCGGCGGTTTGTCGTTGGAGACCGATGTGCCAGCCGTTGGTCCGCCGCTGCAGGGGATTATCCAGGCCGTCGAAGCCTGGCTGTCCGGTGAGGGCGACGCCTTGATGGGACTAGCGGTCCTGGCGGTTGTTCTGGTGGTCGCTTGGCAGGCTGCGCCACGGCCGGGCCTGGTCTCGTGGGCCGTGGTGGGTTTCTCCGTCCTCGCGATGTTCCTCTCCGAGCTGGTGTGGACGAACG
>JBHICV010000061.1:0-12584 GCA_046759765.1 Acidimicrobiia bacterium | reverse complement strand
ACGGACGGGGCCTACCGGCGTTTCCAGGACCTGAAGGCAGAGCTGGCGGAGCTCTACGAATCCGACCGCGCCGTTGCGGCCGCCCTCGTGGCCGGCTTCTCGGAGCTAGTGCCCGACCTCTCAGACCAGCTCTGGCCGCGCATTGCCGACAGCGTGGAACACAACTAGCGCCATCAGCTGAAACCAAACGGATCGACCCATCAACAGGGTACGGTGCTCAGGTTCTCGACTACAGGAGTGAAATGACCCACCCCATCGAAATCGATCCCGTCAAGACGATCACGAGGCCTCTCTTCGAAGCTAAGGGCTGGATGAAGTTTCTGGCGGTGGCCCTCATCGCCGTGGGTGCGCTGACCGCTCTCAGCATCGTCGGCATCATCGTGGCTTGGATACCCATCTGGGCCGGGGCGCTTCTGTGGCAGGCCGCATCGAGAATCGAACCGGCCCATCTCCTCGGAGACCAAGAGGCCGCCACCGAGTCGCTGTCGAAGCTAAAGACGCTTTTTGTTCTCTACGGCATCCTCACCCTCATCTACATCGCACTGGTGGCCGTTGCCATCCTGACCGTGGTCAACGCTGACATCACCTTCGGCTGAGCACATCGACCACTCTGAGTGGTATAGTCGCGCGGAGGGTCCCAGGGAGTGGGAGTTGCATCACGCAACGCGTTCGTGCACGGGCCGAACGCCCTTCAAAGGGCGACATATCGCCTGAACTGGTGGTGCCGAGGAGAGGCGTCAGCGGCTCCTCGGCACCACAACAGGCTCGCCGCCGGGCCCATCGAGAATTACCACCTCGGCTTCGAAGTAGCTCGCGAGCAGCTCCCTGGTGATCACTTCCCGAGCTGAGCCTTCGGCTGCGATGACACCATCCGCCAGCAACATCAACCGGTCGCAGAACTGGGCCGCCAGTGTCAGGTCGTGCATCGCAGACAGGACCGCGATTCCGTCCTGCCGGCAACGGCCATCCACCAGCTCCATGACCTCCTGGGCATGACCGAGATCGAGAGCGGTGGTGGGCTCGTCGAGCAGCAGCACGGCCGTCTCTTGAGCTAGCGCCCTCCCCAGCACGGCACGTTGAAACTCCCCTCCTGACAGCGTGCTCAGCGCGCGATGGGCAAGGTCACCCAGATCTAATTCCCTCAACACCCGTCGGACCGCGGGACTCTCCTCAGGCGCCCGCAACGACCAGGAACCAACATGGGGCGTCCGCCCCAGACCCACGTAGTCGAGGACAGAGATCCCGTCCGGAACCACCGGATTCTGTGGCACCAGCGCCACAAGGCGCGCAGCCTCCCGCCTCGATACCGAGCCCGGGTCCTGACCCTCCACTGAGACGCTCCCATGGCCGGCAACGATCCCCGCGATCCGACGGAGCAGCGTGCTCTTACCAGAACCGTTAGGTCCAACCACAGCCACCCACTCACCGGGTTGGACGGCCAGATCGACGCCCGCTAACACCTCACGCCCGTTGTAGCTGGCTCTCACGGCCTCGCATCGGAGGCTCATCGCGCACTCCTCTTCAAAACCACGGCAAAGAAGGGCGCCCCGACGAAGGCAGTCACGACTCCGATGGGCAATTCTCCGGGCGACAGCGCCACCCGGGCGATCAGATCCGCCAGGATCAAGAACCCGGCTCCTCCCAGAAGAGCCAACGGGAGTATCGCGCGGTAGCTAGTACCTGCCAGCAGTCGCACTGTATGGGGAACGACTATCCCCACGAATCCGATCAGCCCGCTGACGGAGACCGCAGCGGCAGTTCCGAGGGTCGCCGCTCCGACTACCAGGGCTCGGGTCCGATCCGGGCGAACACCCAGCGAGGCGGCCTCCTCATCTCCAACGCTCATGACATCGAGCGGTCGGCGGGCGGCCAGAAGGAAGCTCCCCGCGATCACTACATAGGGAGCCAAGAGCAGGACATCCGACCACGATGCCGCAGCCAGGCTTCCCAGAATCCATGAGAGCACCTCCCGGGCTTGGTCACCGGACCGCTCCTGGAGGAATGTCTGGACTGCTGTGAAGAAGGCGGCCACTGCTACGCCAGCCAGGATGAGAGTGACGGCCGTCCGCCCACGGGAACCGGTGCTGAATACCCAGGCCAATGCGACCGCCGCGATGCCGCCGGCGAACGCTATGGGTGTTATCAGCCCGCCTCCCGCCGAACTCCCGGCGACTATCGCCACAGTTGCTCCCAGGCCTGCGCCGGCTGCCACTCCGAGTAGAAACGGGTCCGCCAACGGGTTTCGAAATACGCCCTGGTACGAACCTCCGGCTACGGCCAGCATTGCGCCCACCAGCGCGCCGAGAACTACCCGGGGCACCCGAAGCTCCCAGACGATGGCGGCCTCGCGGTCACTGAGATTGGAGTCCAAGGCAATGATTGGGAGCCGGTCGACAATCTCGGTGAGAACGGAGCCGATAGGAATCGGCGCCGGCCCCAGCGACACTCCCATCCAACCAACCACCAGCAGGAAAACGATGCCACCCAAGATCCCGACGCGGAGTCTCCGACGGGCCGCCTGCGGCGATAGATCCATCTAACCGGTCGCCTCGTCCAGCGCGGCTCGCACCGATTCAGCCAACTCGACGGTGCGCGGTCCCCACCTCCCGACGACGTCCCCGTCCAGTCCATAAACGCGGTCTGTTGCCACGGCCGACAACGTGCTCCAGCCCGGCCGTGCCGCGACTGTTTCAACTGTCTCGCCGAAGTCAGCATCACCGAGGAAGATCACATCCGGGTCGGTGGCCAAGATGTATTCGGGTGAAAGTTGAACGTATCCCGATCCGAACTCGTCCGGAACCTCATCCGCGATGTTCACCAAGCCAAATCGTGAGTAGAGATCCCCCAAGAAGGTGGCCGAATTAGGACTAAAGAGAGTCGCGTCCACCTCGTGGTAGACGGTTATTTGACCCCCCGGGGCAAACCCCTGTACCGCGGCCTCCATCCTCATGGTCATGTCCGCTATCAGCTCGGCCGCGGCTGCCGCCCGGCCGGTGGCTATACCCAGAACTGTTATCTGCTCATACATTCCCTCGATCGTGACCGCCGGAGCGAGAACAAGCGCCGGAATCCCGATTCGCTCCAGCGCCTCGACCTCCCCTTGGAAGTCGAAAGCGAGGATCACGAGGTCGGGGTCAAGGACTGCAACTTCCTCCACGTTGAAGTTGAGGGCGTCTACTTTTGGCGTCGTTTGCGCCTCGGGTGGGAAGTCACTGGTCAGATCAGTTCCTGCGATCTGATCAGCAGCACCAACGGCGTAGAGGATCTCTGTGTGCGTAGCTGAAAGAGACACGATCCTCGCCGGCGCCGCTTCGAGGCTGACCTCCCGGCCATCAGTTCCAACGATCGTCGTCGAGAACCCCTCGGGGCCATCGATGTCCGCTGTGGCACAGGCTGCGCAAAGCACGGCCAGATAGGTGAGAAGGAGAACCTTCCGCATGCATCATCCTCCGTCGCCGGGGATGAAGGGGGTTCGTGCGAAGCACAAACTGCCCTTCGTCCGAGGACACGTATGTGACCGCCGGGGCAGGCGACCTGGCTCGTCCCCGAAGAGGGGCTTCACAGTTGCGGGACAGCGCCGGGTTCTAACCGGCTTCGCTTTCGCGCCCTTACGGGACCCCGTCGGCGCCCATTAGAGGGCCGCTTCACACGTTAGCGGCCCGATACACTCCTCACACCGATGACGGTCCGGAGAACCGCAACTCGGCTCGTAGTAGTGGCGATGCTGATACTGCTGCTGCGGATGCGACACGGAAGGGGTGCCTTGTCCGGGAAATGGCACCCTATCGATCCGACTGCCGAATGAAAGTCGTCCTGTGGTGCTTCTCGAGCGTGGCGGTGCGGGCCGCCAGGGTCCTGGCCGCAGATCCCGATGTCTCCGAGATAGGGATCGTCTCTGACTCCGGCCAGACGCCTCACGAGTATCGGGCGGTCTCGCCCTCCGACCTAGCAAGCTGGGATGTACTGGCAACCGACGGGGCGCTCCCACCCGATGAGAAACTCATTCCGCGCTGGGTGGTCACCACCCGAGAGGCCGATGGAAAACCGAGCCAACCCAACCAGATTGTGGGAGCCAACATTGTCAGCGGAATCGCCGGTTCTTTGGCCGCGCTGGAGCTCGCTCGCACCGATCGGAAAGTGAGACTGGCCTACACGGTTTCAGGCGCGCCACTTCGACGTGGTGAGCAGCTCCGATTTCCCTCTCCGGTCGGCACGCTATACGGTCGCCCACCCCAGGGGGCTTCGTTGCCCTCCGGGCTGGATCGGGTTTGGGAAGCGCCAACTCACGACCAATGGGCCGGGGTACTTGTCTGGAGAGCTCAGGACGGATCACCCCAACGAGTTCTCGGGGTTGCAGACGACCGAGGATTCTTGGCGGCCATCGCGCTGGCTGCGGCGACGGTCGCAGCAGGGAGAGGCGCCTATCGCTCGGTCCCCGGCTACGCTTTTGAAGCTCCGGCCGCCTTAGTTGAGGTGGCAGTCGGCTCGGGACTTACCGTGGCGTCGTACTCATCCGAAGACTGATCTGCCTCGGTGTCGGTATCGGGCGTGGGTGACTCAGCATCTGTTGCTCGAACAGGCTCGGTCTCTGCTGTAGGTAGCTCGACGATGTCCTGGTTGACGGCGGGGGCGGTAGCGGTCCGTTGCCACTGCTGCGGTGACCGAACCGGCGCCTGAGGGACGTTGTATGTCTCTTCGAGAACCACGACCTCGACGCCACCCACGATGTCCGAGACCAGGTTGTACATGACGGCGGCGAGCGTGGTCAGGCCTGTCATCAGAACCGTCCACACCACCCCGAGGAAGACGGCGATCAGGAACCACCGGTCTGTGTCACCAAATATGGTGTCTCCCTCATCAACCAGGGTGAGGCGGACGGCAACGTCATCGAGCCCTTGCGGGATACCAACGTTGTTGGCGACCGCCCACAGGATCACTACTCCCAGCACCATGGCGAGCGCCACCACGGCGTAGAGAACAAACGACACCTTGAGAACTGTCCAAGGGTCGATTTTCCGGACGATCCGCCGGACGCGACGAACACCAGCCATGACGCTTTCGGATGCTAACCCTCTCACAGGAAATGTCCCACCATCGGCTTTCGTACTAACGGCAGTGGGCGCGGTCGCGTTCCGCCGGCAGGGCTTATCCCTTTTCGGGTTCTGTGGGTACCAAAGCCAGACCGGCTACCTGCTCTTCCTGGGACAGGTCCATCACACGAACACCACTCGCCTCGCGTTTCTGACGGCTGATGCTGTTAACAGCGGTCCGGATTGCCACGCCTCCGGAGGAGATCACGAACACCTCGTCTTCCGCTGAGACCGCCCTAACGCCGGCCAATGTCCCTCTTACCCTGGTCAGCTTGATCGCCTTGACTCCCAGACCGCCGCGCTTTTGGCTGGGAAAGAGCTCCATCTTGACTCGCTTGCCGTACCCGCCACTCGTCACGACCAGCACTTCATCGCCTTGAACGTTGGAGGTGGCAGCCACTACGCGGTCGCCTTCCTTGAGGCGGACGCCTCTCACGCCCTGTGTTGCGCGTCCCATGGGCCTCAGCTCGCTCTCGGCGAAACGGATGCCCTGACCGTTCTGGGTGAAGATCAGCAGGTCGTTCTTGCCATTGGTCGTGTGCACGGAAACCACCTCGTCGTCCGATTGCAGCTTGATGGCTATCAGCGACGCCTGCCTTGAGTCGTACTCCGAGAATGGGGTCTTCTTGACCTGACCTCGGCGGGTAACCATCACCAGAAAGCGGGCTGTCTCATAGTCACGCGTGTCGACGATCGCCTGGATCTTCTCGTCAGGCTCCAGAGTCAGTACAGATTGGGCCAGTACGCCTTTGGCCGTTCGATCTTTCCGAGGCATTTCGTGAGCCCGTACGCGGTGAACCCTTCCGGTATTGGTGAAAAACAGCAGGTAGGCGTGGGCGGTCGTGTGCAGGATGTGATCAACTACGTCGTCCTCGCGTACCTCCGCCGCCTTTACGCCACGGCCGCCCCGACCTTGTGATCGATACGTTGAAGCGGTCACGGACTTGAGGTAGCCGTTGGCCGAGATGGTTACGAACAGCTCCTCGTCTGCGATGAGGTCCTCGAGTGAGAGATCACCTTCATCCGGAATGATGCGCGTCTGTCTGTCGTCTGCGAACTCCGCGCGGATCTCCTTCAGTTCCTTCTTGATGAGCCCCCTACGCTTCGCAGGTGACCGCAACAAGGACTTGAGGCTCTTTACCAGTGCCTTCAGCTCCTCGAATTCGTCCCTCAGCTTGCTGGTCTCCAGAGCCGTCAGCCGACGCAAGGGCATGTCGAGGATGTGCTGCGCCTGGACCTCCGAAAGCTCGAAACGCTCTTGCAGCGCTTCCCGTGCCGCGGATACGTCCTCGGACCCCTTGATGATCTCGACTACCTCGTCGATCGCATCGAGAGCGACGATGAGCCCCTCAACTACGTGGGCTCTTGCCTCGGCACGCTCCAACCGATGCTTCGTCCGGCGCTCGATGACCTCCATTTGGTGGTCGACGTAGTGCCCGATGAGCTCGCCAATGTTTAGGGTGCGAGGCACGCCGTCGACGAGCGCTACTGCGTTCACCCCAAAGGTGTCCTGCAGCTGGGTTGCCTTGAACAGTTGGTTCAGCACTACCTGCGGAATCGCGTCCTTGCGAAGCTCGATAACCAGTCGAGTCCCTACGCGGTCCGAGCTCTCGTTCCTCAAGTCGGAGATGCCCGTCGCTTTCTTGTCCTGGACGAGCTGGGCGATTTTCTCGAGAACACGGCTGTGGGACACCTGATACGGAAGCTCCGTGACGACGATCCCGGTTCTTCCCTTGGCCAGCTCCTCGATCTCTGTGACCGCCCTCATCCTCACTGACCCTCTGCCGGTCAGCAGCGCGTCACGGATTCCTTCGGTTCCCACGATGTAACCGCCGGTGGGGAAGTCGGGGCCCTTGACGAACTGCAGAAAGTCCTCCGCCGGCGCGTCAGGATTATCAATGGCGAACACGACCGCGTCGATGACCTCGCCCAGATTGTGCGGTGGAATATTGGTGGCCATTCCGACGGCAATACCGGCCGAGCCGTTAACCAAGAGGGACGGAAAGCGGGCGGGCAGAACTGTCGGCTCGGTGAGCTCCCCGGAATAGTTGAGCTGGAAGTCCACCGTGTCTTCCCGGATCCCGTCGAGGAGGTGTGTGGAGAGCTGGGTTAGCCGGCACTCGGTGTAGCGCATCGCGCCGGGTGGGTGATCGATCGTCCCAAAGTTGCCCTGCGGGAAAATCAGTGGGTAGCGCAGAGAGAAATTCTGGCCCATGCGAACGAGGGCGTCGTAGATAGCCGCGTCGCTGTGAGGGTGGTAGTTGCCCATAACATCACCCACGACCTTCGAGCTCTTTCTCGTCTGAGTCCCGGGACCCATGCCAGAGTCGAACATCGAGTAGATGATCCGCCGCTGTACCGGTTTGAGCCCGTCTCTCACGTCCGGAAGAGCTCTGGAAACTATGACCGACATCGCATAGTCCACGAAGGACCGCGACATCTCGTCGTTTATGTCGATGTCTAAGACGCGCTCGTCGGTCATATGTCGAGGAAGCGAACGTCGTGCGCGTTCTGTTGGATGAATGCCTTGCGAGCGCCTACGTCATCGCCCATGAGCACCGAGAACGTCTCGGCAGCCTGGGCTGCGTCGTCGAGCTCGACGCGCAGCAACGTCCGAGTCTCCGGATTCATCGCCGTGTCCCAGAGCTCGGAGGCATTCATCTCGCCTAGGCCCTTGAAGCGTGTCGGCTTGACATTGGCGTGCTTCTCGTCCTTCTGGAACTCGCTCAAGCCCGCGTCGTCCGCGAGATACGCAACTTCCTTCCCGACCTTGACCCGGTAGAGCGGCGGTTGCGCGACATAGACGTAGCCCGCCTCGATGAGTCCACGCAAGTGCCGGAACAGCAGCGTAAGCAGAAGCGTCCGTATGTGAGCTCCGTCCACGTCTGCATCGGTGAGGAGGATCACCTTGTGGTACCGGGCTTTCGATATGTCGAATTCCTCTCCGATCCCGGTACCGACCGCGGTGATGATCCCCTGCACTTCCTCGTTTTGCAGGGCCTTGGCCAGCCGCGATTTCTCGACATTGATGATCTTTCCTCGGATCGGGAGAATCGCCTGAGTCTCGGAGTCGCGCGCCGCTATGGCCGGGCCGGCGGCCGAGTCCCCCTCGACTATGAACAACTCCGACAAGGCAGGATCCCGCGATGAACAATCGGCCAGCTTTCCGGGGAGGCTTGTCGACTCGAGAAGGCTCTTTCGTCTGGTGAGCTCCCGGGCCTTCCGAGCGGCCAGGCGCGCCCTGGACGCATCCAAGCTCTTCTGGGCGATCTTTCTGCCCTCAGACCCGTATCGCTCCAACCACTCGGGTAGGAGGCGGTTCATGACTCTCTCGATGTAGCTGCGGATTTCGGTGTTGCCGAGCTTCGTCTTCGTCTGCCCTTCGAATTGTGGTGTGCGCACCCTGACCGAAACGACCGCGGTCAAGCCCTCTCTGACGTCTTCGCCCGTCAGGTTGTCGTCCTTCTCTTTCAGGATTCCCTTGCTGCGGGCGAACTCATTCAAAGAACGAGTGAGCGCCTTGCGGAAACCCTCCTCATGTGTGCCGCCCTCGTGAGTGTTGATGTTGTTGGCGAAGCTGAGGACGGTCTCGTTGTACGAGCTGGTCCATTGCATGGCCACCTCGACTTCGGCATCGTCGCTCTCGTCGGCGAACGACACGATGTGGGAGTGGATCGGTTCGTGAAAAGCATTGAGATGCTTCACGAAGTCGCCCAATCCGCCCTTGTACTGGAACTGTTCCTTGACGGGCTTGGTTTCGCGCTCGTCCCTCAGTGTGATCAGCAGACCGTGGTTCAGGAACGCCAACTCCCGCATCCTGGTGGCGATGGTCGTGCGGTTGAAGTCCGTCGTCTCAGTGAAAGTGTCCTTGCTCGGCCAGAACGTGATCGTGGTGCCGGTTCGCTTGGCGGGCTTGACCTTCTTCACGGCCCCAGTGGGCCGGCCGGCGATGAAGTCCTGGGACCAGAGATGTCCGTCCCGTACCACCCTCGCTTCGAGGCGCTCGGATAGCGCGTTGACCACGGAAACGCCGACTCCGTGTAGGCCTCCCGAAACCGTGTACGCCCCGGACTCGAACTTGCCGCCGGCGTGGAGGGTTGTGAGCACGGTCGTCAGGGCGGACTTCTTCGTCTTCTTGTGGGCCTCCACCGGGATGCCTCGCCCGTTGTCTTTGACCCGGACACCACCATCCTTCAGAAGCGTCACATCGATGCGAGTAGAGAAGCCGGCCATGGCCTCGTCCACCGCGTTGTCGACGGTTTCCCATACGAGGTGGTGCAGCCCTCGCGGTCCGGTGGAGCCGATGTACATACTGGGTCGGCGACGGACGGCCTCGAGGCCCTCGAGGACCGTTATGTCCTTGGCTTCGTACGAGTCAGATGCGCGCTTCGAAACGGTCACAGGAGTCCTTTACGAGGGACGGAGGGCTGCCCCGATGGCGCTGCTGGGGCCGGGCAACCCCAAGGCCTTACACTCTTGTAAGTATAGCCGAAAACAGCCCCTTTCCCAAGCTCCTTTCACAACAAAACCCCACTTCAGCGGCACAAAACGGCCCCTCCGTTACCGTTTGGCCACCACTCTGATCTGGCTCACAGACCCGGGCCCAAAGCGACTGTCGAGACGCCTAAGGAGTTCGCCTGTGTCGTAGGAGAGAACACGAACGGCAGACGGCAGATCTGCCTCCACCAACAGTTCCCCCCCTCTGAGGACTACGGGCCGCGAGATGCCTATCCAGGGTTCCCCAGCGACGTCGTCCCACTCTTCATTGAGCCTTACCATCAGCTCCACCGGCCCCAGCCCCAGCTTGGCGAAAGTCACCCTGAGGGCCTCCTCCAGGCGTATGAGATCCCTCCGCGGATCGTCTTCCCAGTCCCTCACCGGATGGTCCCCTCTTGGACGGTCCAGGTCCTCCCAGGAAACGGAACCTCCTCCAATCGCGTCGTTGTGATGAAGGCCTGACCCTCGGGGAGCACGTCCGCGAGCGCCTTCGCCCTGCTGAGATCCAACTCGGAGAACACGTCGTCAAGAAGCATCACCGGAGGCTCACCGGTCTGATGCAGGATTGCTTCCCGCGTCGCCAGCCGAAGCGCCAGCGCGAGCGTCCGCTGCTCACCCTGGCTCAGATGGGTACGCGTCTCTCGCTGGTTCAGCAGCCACCCGGCGTCGTCCCGATGCGGACCCACCGTGGTCACCCTTCGCTCTCTGTCGATCTCACGGGCCCGGAGAAGAGCTTCGGAGAGCGACTCGGCCAGCTGGTCGCTGTCCGTGTTGGTCGGTCGCTCGTTCCAAGTAGAGCGGTACTGCGAAGTCACGGACGCTTCGCCTCCCGCCAACCGCGCGTAAATCCCCGAAACTGATCCCAACAACATCCCAATGGCTTCGGCTCGTCTAGCCATCACCCTGCCACCTGCCTGTGACAGCCGGCCGTCCCACACATCGAGACTGGCGTTGTGGGCATCCCGGCCGAGACGTTTGACCAGGGCGTTTCTCTGCCGGAGAGCACGTTGGTAGTCCGACTGATCGCCGGCTGCTGCCGGCCACAGCTGCGCCGCGGCCTCATCTATGAACTCGCGGCGGCCGGCCGGCCCACGTTTGACCACGTCCAGGTCGTCGGGAAAGAAGAGCACTGCGTGGAGGTGACCCGTCAACTCACCGGCACCTCTAACTACCTTTCCGTTCACTTCCAGGCGCCGCCGGCCGCTACGCGGTGTCATGACCGCCAGGACCGAGCTACCTGAGGATCGATCAACACGCGCCCGAACCACGAACTCTGACGCTTGGTCGTTGATCAGAACCTCGTCGGCGACCCGGCGGAAGGACCGGCCCCTGCTGAGGTACCACACCGCCTCGAGGAAATTCGTCTTGCCTGCTGCATTTAGCCCCACGAGGACGTTGGTCCCCTCTTCCGGTTCGATCCGGCAGTCCCGGTAGGAGCGGAAGTCGGTCAGCTCTATGAAGCCAAGCTTCATTCAGAGGCGCACTGGCATGAGAAGGTAGAGAAAGTCCTCGTGCCCCGCGCCGCGAATGACAGCGGGCTTGAGTCCGTCGATCACGTCAATCTCGACTTGGGAACCTTCCGCGACGCCAACGCCGTCAGCGAGATACCTCGGGTTGAAAGCGATCGTGACCTCTTCCTCTTTGCCCTCGTAGCTCCCTTCCACATGCTCTACTTCGCCGCCAACATCGTGCCGTGACACCGACAGCTCGACGCCGCCGACCGCGAGCTCCATCCGTATAGGTATGTGCTCCTCCGCGACAAGAGAGGCGCGGCCCACGGCTTCCAGCAACAACTCCCTGTCCACCGTGAGCTTGTTCGGGTAGATCTCAGGAAGCAGCTGCCGATAGTTCGGGAAATCGCCTTCGATGAGACGAAGGTTCAATGATCCCAGCTCCGAGCCGAAGCTCGCTTCCCTCTCGGACAGACCAATCTGTACTTTCTCCGACCCCACGGTCCTGGCGACCTCGCGCAGTCCCCGGGCGGGAACCAACCCGGATCGCTCGACCGATATCCCCGCGACGTCCCGGACCGCCAAACGGTACGAATCAGTGGCCACCATTCGCACGCCGTCCTCCTTAGGTTCGATCAGAACGCCAGTCAGTACGGGTCTCGCCGCATCAGCAGAAGCGCCGACCACGACCTGCGCAAAGGCCTGCGCTATCTCGTCCCCAGCCACGTCGATAGCTCCGGAGAAGTCAGGTTCACCTAGCTGGGGAAAGTCAGCGACGGTCATCTCCCGAAAGCTGAACCGCGGGCCCTTGCCTACGATCTCGACCTCCCCATCTGCGGACGAGATCGTCACCGCACCCGCCGGAAGCTTCCGAATTGCCTCTGTAGCAAGCCGGGCGGGGATGACTGCCGCTCCTTCCTCCAGAACCTCAACGGCTGCACTGATGCGCGCGGTCATTTCGAGATCGGTGCCCGTCACGCGCAATGACTGACCACTTGCCTCACAAAGAACACCCTGGAGGATGGGCAGAGCCGACTTCACCCCCACAGCTCTGGTTGCTCTCCCAAAGGCGTCAGCAAGATCGTCTCGTTCTGCTCTAAGCCGCACGGCGTCCCCTTCTAATGCTCTGAATTATTGACGGTAGTAGTGGTAGTAGAGGTTGTGGATTGTGGACTGAATTCGCGAAAGACCAGGTGCCTAGACGGATTTGGCGACAGCCGTGGGTGGGGATAGGAGGCTGGTCTTCCACGGCCCAGATCTGTGATCGGTCCACGCTGTGGAGAACGCTCATGTTGTCCTCAGCCGCTGCGATAAGGCCGTGACTCGCTCGAACGTGCTGCGATCTGTTCTCATCAGGCCTTTGATCTTGTCGATCGCGTGAATGACGGTCGTGTGGTCACGTCCTCCGAATAAAGCACCGATCTTCGGCAGGGATAGGTCGGTCTGCTCGCGACACAGGTACATAGCGATCTGCCGGGCCAGCACCAGCGGCTGTCGCCGGCTCGGCCCCGCCAAATCGACCGTGGTGAATCCGAACTCGTGCGCA
>JBHICV010000060.1:0-12736 GCA_046759765.1 Acidimicrobiia bacterium | reverse complement strand
CCAGGTTGCTACAAGCTCAAGCACATCCAGGTCGACTACAAGGAGACCCTGACCAACAAGTGTCCGGCTGTGCCCAACCGGGGCTACTCGCGGATGCAGCACCTATGGATGATCGAACGCATCATCGACACCGTGGCCCGTGAGCTGGGCTTCGACCCGATCGAGCTCCGGAAGAAGAACTACATCCAGCCCGACGACTATCCATATACGACGCCCAACGGGTGCGTCTACGACTCAGGCGATCTTCCTGCCGCGTTGGACAAGGTCCTAGAGCTGATCGACTACGACGGAGCACGCAAGCTCCAAGAAGAAGCCAGCCAGGAGGGGCGGAGGATCGGCATCGGGATTGGGACCACGCTCGACTCCGGCACTAACAACTTCGGTCAATCGCGGATTCTCAACCCGCACCTGCCGTTCTCCGGCAACGGAGAAGCCTGCACCGCCAAGCTGGACCTGTATGGCGAGATCGTCCTCAGGCTGGGAACGATCTCCCAGGGCCAGGGACACGAGACGACCGCGGCCCAGGTGGCGGCGGACATACTCCGGGTCAGTCCCGAGAATGTCCGCGTCCGGGCCGGCTTCGACACCGCGCACAGTGCCTACATCGGCTTCTCCGGCACCTACGCCAGCCAGTTCGCCGTGACCGGCATAAATGCCGTGATCGGAGCGTGCGAAGAGCTGCGCGACGACATCGTCAAGGTGGCTGCCTTCGCTCTCGGGGCGTCCGAGGATGAGATCGAGCTCGGCAACGGCGGAGCGATGGTCAAGGGAGACGAGGAGCGGTTCATCCCCTTGATCGGCGTCGCCGGAATGGTCTACTGGAACAACGCCGTGCTGCCGCCCGAGCTGGCGAACGAGGTGAGCCTCACCCGTCGTCACGTGTACGTGGCACCGTTCGAGGTTCCGGACACCGACAAGAAGTACGGAAACCTGACTCTCACCTATTCGACGCAGACCCATGCCGCGGTCATCGAGGTGGATGACGAGACAGGGAAGGTCGAGATCCTCGACTACGCGGCGGTCGACGACTGCGGTACCCGATTCAATCCCATGGTGGTGGAGGGGCAGGTCCACGGAGCCACGGCCCACGGCATCGGGGCGGCGCTGCATGAGATCATGGACTACGACGAGGACGGCCAGCTACTGACCAACAATTTCCTCTTCTATCACGCTCCGACCGCCGTCGACATCCCCGACATCAGAACCGACTACCAGGTGTCTCCGTCGCCATTCACCGGCACCGGAGCGAAGGGGATGGGAGAAGGTGGTGGCGCCCCGCTGCACACACTGTGTTCCGCCATACAGGATGCACTTGGTTCGGGTGCGCCGCTGATAAACGACTCTCACAACCCTCCCGAGCGTGTCTTCGGTCTCCTCGGGCACGAAGGAGGCGCGGAGGGCAGAGGCGTCTCGGTCGTGTCGAAGAGCTGAACAGCGGGCCCAAGTGCCGTCTGCCGAGTTCACCCGGACACTCGACGTGGCGAGCCCCCCTGCGGCGTGCTGGTCGGTCCTGACCGATGTGGAGCGTATGGCTACCTGGGTGACCGTCGCCCACGACGTGAGCGAGATCGAGCATCTGAAGACGTACCGCGTGGTGCTCCAAGACCAGTTTGGACCTTTCAAGCTGAACGCCGACGTCGACGTCGAAGTCACTGACGTGGACCCTGAACGAAGCATCCACTTCAAAGGGAGCGGGCAGGATCGTCACGTCGGCACGACCATCTCGGTCGACGCCCGTATGGATCTTGCGGAAACCGAAACAGGATCGACCATGACCATCGAGGGCACGTATCACGTGTTGGGAGCGGTGGCGGCGATGGGCACGTCGACCATCCGCAAGAAGGCCGACACGATCATGGAGGAGTTCTTCGAGGCCGCCGCCAGCGAACTCTCCTAGCCGGTCTCCTTTCTGTGATAGCTCCGCGAAATGCTTATGGGCGCGTTGTTAGTGTCCGCGTATGGAGCGCTTCGACTTCGTAATCGTCGGCAGTGGGATCAACTCGCTGGTCTGCGCGTCGATGCTCGCTCGCGCCGGCAATAGCGTTGTCGTTCTCGAACGAAACGAGCGCCTCGGAGGCTGTGTTCGGGCCGAGGAGCTGTTTCCTGGCTACATCCATGAGGTCCTGTCCTCCTGGTATCCGCTCTTCGTTACCTCTCCTGCCTATGCCGCGTTGGGCGAAGACCTCCTCACCCGGGGGGTTGAGTTCGTAAAGACCGACAAGCCGACCGCGGTCATCACCGAGGACGGATCCACCCTCGTCTTCACCATGGACGACGAGGAGAACAACCGTCGGCTCGACGAATTGGCGGCCGGCGAGGGCGAGAGATACGGCGCCGCGGTCGGCGGTTTCTTCGCCGAGAACTCCGACATTGCGTTCGCGCTGCTGGGCAACGAAGTCTGGGGCCGCAAGACCGCCAGGGCCCTGTACAAAGACTGGCGTAAGCGGGGGTTGTTGGGGACATTCACGTTCTTCGGCGAGTCCCTCGAGACCTGCCGGACATGGCTGGAGCGCGACTTCCGCAGCGAGCTGACCAGGGCCCTCATCGCTCCTTGGGTTCTCCACGCCGGCCTCGGACCCGACGACGCCTACTCCGGGATGATGGGCAAGCTGATAATCGGGACCGTCACTCTGGCCGGAATGCCCCTCGTTGAGGGCGGGAGCGCTCGCCTGATCGACGCTTTCAGGCAGCTGATAGAAGACAACGGCGGAAAGACCGTTACCAACGCCGACGTCGACGTGGTGATCATCGAGAATGGCCGAGCCAACGGAGTTGCCACCGCCACGGGAGATGCGTACGGCGCCGAGGCCGCCGTCATCTGCAACGTGACTCCCACTCAGTTGTACGGCCGGCTGCTCCGCGACGCCAGCGTTCCGTCGGACGTGAAGTCCCGAGCTGACTCCTACCGGTACGGACGCTCGGACATGCAGATTCACTTTGCGCTGAACCAAGCCCCGGAGTGGGAGCATCCCGAGCTAGAGGACGTTGCGATGGTGCACCTGACACCCGGGCTGGACGGGGTCTCCGGAGCGGTAAACGAGGCCGAGCGAGGGCTTCTGCCCCACGCTCCGACGATCGTCGTCGGTCAGCCAACGTCAGCCGATCCGAGCCGCGCACCGGAGGATGGCTCGATTCTCTGGATCCAACTCCAGGAGCTGCCGGCGCGCATCAAGGGCGACGCCCGGGGGGAGATACCCGTGCCGCCGGATGGATCATGGACCGAGGAGGTTCGGGAGCGTTACGCGGATCGCATCCAGGCGCGCTTGGGCGTTCATATCAAGAACCTCGATAGCGCGCTCGTGGGCCGCCGCGCCTTTTCTCCGGCCGATCTCGAGAACATCAACATGAACTTGATCGGTGGCGACCCTTACAGCGGCGCCTGCACGATCGATCAATTCCTGGTGTGGCGCCCCATGCCGGGATCCAAGAACCACGAGACTGCCGTCAAGGACCTCTATCACATCGGGGCCTCGACTCATCCGGGGCCGGGCCTCGGCGGAGGCTCGGGATTCATGGTCGCCTCTCGCTTCGTCTGAGCACGGTCCGTTGCCGCCGCATAGGCTGACCGAGTCGTAAACGAAGGAGTTACCCGTGCCTCGCGAGTCACAGAATCCGCCCGAATTACATCCGGCTCCCGGCTTCAGCCACATCACGGTCGGGAAGGGCCAGCGTCAGGTGTTCTTTGCCGGTCAAGTAGCACTCGACCCGCAGTTCAACATCGTCGGCGGCGACGACCTGTTCCTGCAGACCAAAGCGGCGATGGAGAACCTGGGCGTGGCTCTTCAGGCCGCCGGCGTTTCTTGGGACGACATAGTTCGCCGCACGATCTATACGCTGCAGCCGACCGAGTACGAGATCATCACCAAAGCGATCGAAGAGGTGACAGGCAGCACCGACCACCCCGCACAGACCATCATCGGCGTTACGGGGCTGGCTGTGCAGGGACTACTGATCGAGGTTGAGTGCACCGCCATGGTGGCGGAGTAGGACGACCGTTTAGTGCTCGGTACCGTCAAAAGCCACGATCGGCACCGAGGACATCTGCTCTCCGCCGTCGGCTGTGACTCGGAACGTCTCCTGCATGTAGAGGCAGTGCTTGTCATCCGCGGTGACGACGTGCGGGTGGATCGAGATGATCATGTTCTCTTCCAGGACCGTGTCCACGCCTTCCCCGATGCGGGGATGGGCGACCATGATCATGTCGATCGAGTGCCCCGTCACATGGCCGGGTTTGACGTCCAAGCCCTCGAAGGCGCCGAAGGCCGACGTGTGGACGTCATGGGCGGTGTTGCCAGCCCGGAGTGACGAGCGGGCCCGCTCAAAGCACTCCTGGTAGGCCTCCATGATCTTGCCGGTGCTTGGGCTCAGGCCGGCCTGGGAGATCGGGCGGGCGAACTCGGCCCAATAACCGCTCGGACCGGCGATCTCGATGGAGTAGAGCAACAGGTCGTCCGGCTCGACCGGCCGCACCGGGTCGGGATGCTTGAACTCGGGACCGGCATTGCCATGCGGGCCGGAGAGCACCATGTTCATGGTCGTGCGTGTGGTTCCGCTTCGCACGAAGAGCTCCTCGGCAGGTGCCATGATCTCTGCTTCGGTTTTTCCCGGTGCGTAAGCCTGCAAGGTGGCCCAGAAGCCTTGCTCGTTCAGGTCGAAGCTCGATCGGACGAGGGGCAACTCCTCCTCGCTCTTGGGTGCCCGAACCAGGTCGAAGGGCTGGTCGTAATCCACGATCTCGAAGTCGCCGGCGGAAAGTGCCATGTAATCGCGAACAGGCATTGCGAAGTTGAGTCCGTACACAGCAACCCTCTTCCAGCCGCGGGCGTCAGCGAGGTCGCGAATCCAGGCGCCCGGGGTGTCGACAAAGACTTTCTCCGAAATCCAGCACTCTCCATGCGCACCCACATACCGGGCCTCGGAGGGGAAGATCGCCACCGGATCGCCGTCGGTTGGAAGCAGCGCGTAGGCATAGCGGTGCACCATCCGAAAACCCGATAGCCAGCGGATCGCACCTTCGAAGCCCGTGTACTCGGTGCCAACAACTGCCAGCGCGTCCACGCCGTCTCTCGCCATGGCGGCTCGAGTCACCGCGTACCGGCGATCTATTTCGGTCTGGCTCACCATGAGCTCACTCCCCCTCCTGCCACGACGCCTCCAACCCCCTGACGAGGTACCAAGCTGCCCGGTTGAGCGGTGTCGGCACTCCCACCTCGTCCCCGAACCGGCAGATCCCGCCGTTGAGCTGATCGATCTCCGTGGGACGGTGAGCCAGCACGTCCTGGAGCATGCTCGGTTTGTGGTCCAAGGCGACTTCGATGCTCTCTTCGAGCAGCACCGCCGGGTCCTTCTCCATTTCGATCCCAAGGGCCGCAGCCACCGACTTTCCTTCCTCGATCACCTCGTCCATTACCCAGCGGACGTCGGGGTGGAGACAGGCCCGACCGTGCGCCAGGCCGGTGAGCGAGCAAAGGGCATTGCTGGCGGCGTTGAAGACCAGCTTGGTCCACTGGGCACCCCGAGCGTCCTCGAGAGCCACCGTCTCCATTCCCGATCGGGTGAGGACGGACGCAAGCATCTGGACGTCTTCCATGGAGGCCGGGCGAGGCTCGAACGGGCCGATCCAGGTTGCCCCGGCCGTGTCCCACTGGACCACTCCGGGACCGAGCACGTGCCCGGCGGGAAAGGTAGTGCCTCTTATCACGCTGGTCACGTGCTGTGCGATCACCTCTTCGTTGCCGACCCCGTTCTGAACCGAGCAGACCGCCCCCTGCTCGAACGCCTTGGCCGTGGCAGCGACGGCCGCTTCGGTATGCATCCCCTTCGTGGCGACGATCCCGAAGTCGAGCGCCGGTAGGTCGGCCGCGCTGGTCGTGGCGGTGGGGTGCGAGTGAACTTCGCCTACTCCGGTGAGGCGGAGGCCGCCGGAGTTGATGGCCTTTACGTGCTCCTCGTCTACGTCGTATACCCACACCTCGACATCTTCGAGCCCGGCGAGGTGGGCAGCGAAGAGGCTTCCGACCGCACCGCAACCGATGACACCGACTTGCACGTCGTTAACCCCTCAGTCGTCGTAGGAACCGTCGCGGGCTTTCACTAGCCGATAGAGCGCTCGGCTCAGGGGAACATCCACCCCTGCCTTGTCCGCCTCTCTCACCAGCGATCCGATGATGAAGTCGACCTCAGTTCGACGCCCTGCCCTCACATCGGCCAGCATCGAGGGAACGTGGGCGTATTCGTCGTAATCGGTCTGGCCGTGTGATACGGCCTCGACGTTCATCTCCCACGGGTCCTCAAAGAGCTCGATGTCGAGAGCGCGGGCTACCGCCTTGCCTTCCTCTATCAGGTCCCAGACGAGGAAGCCCAGATCAGTCGGCAGGTCCCGCCGGGCAAAGAGGCCGACATGGGGCAGGTCGGTTAGGGCGGCGACGCCGTTGACCACCGAGTTGAAGATCAGCTTCGACCACTGCGCAGGACGTAGGTCGGGCAGTACCTCCACTTTGAGGCCGGCTTTGACGAAGGTGTCGCCCACCTTCTCGACGTCTTCAATGGACGTGCCGCTGGGATGGAACGGGCCCATCCAGGTGGCAGTGTCGAGCTCGTACTCGATGTGGTCGTCGGTGTGCCGCGTTCCGCTCATGAAGGTCACCGAGGACACAATCGGCCAGCTTCCGTAGAACGCCACTACCTCCTCGGCGCCGATCCCGTTCTGGATCGTCATGAATATCGCCTCGGGCAGCGACCCACTCAGTGGAGCGACGGCCTCGTGGAGCTGGGTCGCCTTCGTGGCGACGATCACCAGCCCGGCACTGGGGATGGCCGTCGGGTCGGTCGTGGCGAAGAGCTCAGATCGAAACTCGGACTTGCCCGTCACCCTCAAGCCTCTCTCGGTCAGAGCTCGGGCGTGCTCCTCCCGACGAACCAGCACCGAGACTTCGGCGACTTGGGCGAGGTGCACCGCGCACAGGCTGCCGATCGTCCCGGCTCCGACGATGCACACTCGATCGAAAGTCACGTCAGGTTGGCGACTAGCTCTCGGAACTCCTCATCGCTGACGAGCCGCTGCTCTGCGCTCCCAAGCTCTTTCACGGCTGTCAGAAGGTCCGGCTGCCGATCCTCGGGAACCTCGAGCCCCATTTCGTCGAGCTTTATCTTGATGCTGTCAAGGCCACTCTTCTTGCCGAGCACGATGGCTCTCTGTGCCTTCACCAGCTCCGACGAGTAAGGCTCGATCGCAGGCGGGTCGTGGAACTGGCTGGCGACGGCCCCGCTCTCTCTGCGAAACAGGTTCTCGCCGGTGACAGGTTTCCAGGGCTCGAGGTCGTAGCCCGACAGTCTCTGCACCAGCTTGGCGGTCTCGTTCAGCTTCTCGAACCTGAGATTCGTCGCACCGTGATACAGGGCCTCGAGAGCGAGCGCGAACTCCCCCAAGTTGGTGTTGCCGGCGCGCTCCCCCATCCCGTTGATCGTTCCTTGAATCCAGGTGGCGCCGGCGCGGACCGCCTCGAGCGCGCACGCCGTTGCCAGCCCGAAGTCGTTGTGGCCGTGCCAATGGATAGGTACGTCGTCGCCGACTGATTCGCGGCTTGTCCTCACGAGGAAGGCGGCTGCTTCGGGAGAGGCGATACCGAGTGTGTCCACTACCGCCAGCTCCTTAGCCCCGGCGTCGATCGCAGCCGCGTATACCTCCGCAAGGAAATCGGGATCGGCCCTGGTTCCGTCGACGCCGAAGAAGCAGACCGTTATCCCTTCGCTGCTGGCGTAGGAGACGGCGCTCCGGATTCGATCGGTGACCTTCTCGCGGCTCATGCCGTAGGCGGCCAGCTTTCCGTCGGAAACAGGAGATTCGATCACCGCGTGGCGCACCCCCAGCGACACCAGCTGATCGACGTCGCCTGGCAGTGCCCGGGAGAAGCCCCAGATCTCGGCGCTTAGCCCAGCTTCGAGGATCAGCTCATAGGCCTTCGCATCGTCGACGGACACCATCGGAAACCCGGCCTCGATCCGATCGACTCCGAGCTCGTCGAGCGCCCTGGCTATCTCCAGCTTGGTCTCCGGACCGAGCACAACTCCGACGGTCTGTTCGCCGTCCCGGAGCGTTGTGTCGTAGAGGCCCACCGGGCCCGCCTTCTGGAACGGGCTGGTATCCACCGCCCGGGCGTTGAGGTCGCCCGTCCATATCTTCGATCGGTCAAGCATCAGCGGAAGTCATCCGGGTACCTGCATAGTTTTTCGTTGCCGTCCGCCGTGATCAGAAAGTCATCCTCGAGACGAAGACCGCCGCCTTCGGGAAAATACGTGCCGGGCTCGATCGCCAGCACCATACCCGCCTCCATGTTGCCGGCGCCCGCCTGGTGAGGCCAGGGCGGCTCGTGGGCTCGTGCGCCGACGCCGTGGGACACAGGATGGGAAGGCTCGTCATAGCCGGCGGCAACGATGCCCTCCCGAATCATCCGATCGAGCTCACCTAACTCTGCTCCGGCCTTGGCGAACGAAATGGCCTCGTGCCAAACCCCGAGCATGGCCTCGAGTAGCCGCTCGTACCGGGGAGTCAGCTTGCCCACGACCATGTTCTTGGTCAGATCGTTCCAGTAGCCGTCAACGCAGACCCAGATCTCGAACAAGGTGGGCTCGTTGGCAACGACGGGGAAGTCCCTGGTCGGGGTGAACGTGCGGATCTCCGGACCGGACCAGACCAACGAGAAAGCCCGTGCCATATCGACTTTCCCCTCGAATCCGATTCCGATTTCGTGGACGTGGCCCTCGAACATGGCCGCCACCGCGGAGGTCTTCATGCCGACCTCGATGCGGTCCCGTACGTGTTCGAGACCCAAGGCCGCCAGCTCATTGGCCAATCTCATCCGCTCGATCTCTTGGTCGGTCTTGATCATGCGCGCTTCGGTCAGCAACGGCACCGCGTCGAGTACCTCGGCCGCCTCGTCGAACGCCGAGAAGTAATCCTTCGTGTAGACGGTGGGCTCACCCGCCATCCGATCAGCGCCTTGGCTCCCCTGCGTCAGCTCGACGGCGATCCGCCCGGTGAGGCCCCTCTCGCGCAGGACCTCCAAGCACTTGTCGAGCGCCCGGGCGGTGGGAGGCCTGGGATCCGAGCTGTCATAGAAGCGGAACGGCCGCACGTCCGGGGTCCATGCCATCCGTCTGGCCTCAGTTTCCTGTGGCTCAAGGACCACGAGGGTTGGCTCCCAGAGGCGGGGAAAGATCGCAAAGGCGTAACCCTTCATGGGCCAGTAGTTGGTCAAGTAGACGACGTTGTCGGGGGACCTGACGACGAGGGCGTCGAGACCCTGGGCATCCAGAAGCGCCCTGACCCGGTTCAGCTTGACCTCATCGACGGGGTATGGCACCGACTCGCCTAGGCAGGCGTTGGGGAAGGCCGGCCGTATGCCTCTTCCCAGGAGATGACCGGGTTGCGAAGGACGCCGACCCTCTCTATCTCGCACTCGATCACATCCCCGGGCTTCAGGTAGTAGGACTCGGCGTCGTCCTGGAAGGCGGCCACGCCCGATACAGTTCCGGTCGAGACCACGTCGCCGGCGCTGTAGCCCATGGGCGAGTAGTGAGCGATGATCTCCGGAATCGTCACCGACATGTGACTGGAGTGCGACTGCTGACGGGGCTCCCCGTTGACCCGGAGCTCCATCGCCAGGTCATGTGGGTTGCCGACCTCATCTGGCGTCACGATCCACGGTCCCAGCGGACAGAACGTGTCGATCGCTTTGCAGAAGCTGAAGACACCTGACCGCATTTCCTCCCGCTGGACGTCACGTGCCGTCACATCGTTGAAGATGACGAAGCCTCCGATGTAGTCCCGGGCCTCATCGGGTCCGAAGTGCTTGCCGGGCTTGCTGATGACAACGGCGAGCTCCAGCTCGTAGTCGAGCTCCTTGGTCAGGTGATCCGGATAGACGATTGGAGCGTCGGGCCCGATGATGGCGTCGACGTTCTGAAAGAAGACGATCCAGGGGGCGATCTCGTGAGACCAGCCCACCCGCTTGGATTCCTCCTCGTGCTCGCGGAAGTTGCCGGCGGTGTGGAAGAACTTCTTGGGGATGATCGGGGCCTTGAGCGTTACCTCGGTGAGAGGTAGTCCGGGACCGCTCGCGTCTTGGGCCTCAGAGACAACGGAGCCCCGCTCGAAAACCGACCTCATGTCCGGGCCGTCCAGCGGCACGACCTCTTGGTCGAGCAGAACGCCTGGGTGCTGAGCACCGGACTGATCCTCGAAGGTCACGAGCTTCACGCGCCCACTCCGCAGAACTCGGCCGCAGCGAGCGCATACGACTTGGCCGTGGCCACCAGCGAGCTGATCGGGACTTGCTCTCCTTCTGGCCCGGGTAGGGCGCTGGCGATCGGTCCGTAGTTGAGTGACGCGATGCCATACCGGCTTAGGGTGGAAGCGTCCGAACCCCAGCGAACGTAGTCGCGGACGGGTGGTTCGCCGTGGACCAGCTCGTGGCTGGACGAGACTGCGGCTACGAGTGGATGTGACTCCTCTATCTCAGAGCCGGGCACCGTCACGAACACCTCTCCCTCGATCCCGTAGTCGGGGAACTTGTCCTCCAACGATCGTACGAGCTCCCGGAATGACCGATCGGCCTCGACCATCGGAAGCGACGGCGGCACTCGAAGATCAAGGAACAAGTGTGTCTGGCCCGGAGTTCGGCTCAACCGCCACGGAAACCCGCCCCGGATAGCTCCTATGCTCGCCACCCCCCTCCGGTCCTGATACGTCGTCCGCTCCTCCCATTCGCCGAGCCAGGGTCGGACGGCCGAGACGACCTCCTGCATTTTGATGATCGAGTTCTCCGCCAGCCGGCCCTCGCTGAAGGCGCTGTGAAAGAACGGCCCGGTGGTTGATATCCGGGCCCACATGCTGCCCCAGTGGCCGAGCACGATTCTCTCCTCGGTCGGCTCGCCGAGGATGCAGGCGTCACAGACGACGCCGTTAACGACTAGATGGCGCGTTCCTGATCCGTATCCGCGGAACTCACGACCCCACACTTCAGGGGCCCACTGCGCCTTCTCAATCTCCCCCGCCACTCCGGCGATGACGACATCGCCCCCGAAAGCGAGCTCAGCATCTAGCAGCGCGCGGACAGCTTCCACGTAGCAGGCGACCGCCCCCTTCATATTCATGATCCCGAGCCCGACCAGCACATCGTCCTGGATCAGGGGTTCCGGCCGATACCCCGCGCCCTCGAGCCAAGGCTCTGCGCCCGAGTACGACGTATCGAGGTGGCCGTTGAACATCAGGGAAGGGCCCACTCCGGCGCCTCGTAGGCGCCCGACTGAATTAGCCCGTCCTTCCTCTACGGGCTGGAGCGTCACCTCGAGCCCCATCTCGCCCATGACGCCGGCGAGGTATTCAGCTGCTTCCTCCTCGAAGCCGGTGGGGCTGGAGATGGCAACCAGGTCGGAAGCGGTCGCCACGAGGCGATCGCGGTCGACACAGGACATGACCTCTTGCGCCAGCTTTGGGTCCACGTTCTTCACTCCTTGAACGCCGGTAGGACCGCCCGGGCGAACAGCTCCAGCTGCTTCTCTCGCTCGGCGCCCCACAGCTCGAGCATTATTTGGGTGCAACCGGCGGCCCGATAGGCCTGGATGGCCTCAATGCAATCATCCGGAGTTCCTGCGATGGGCCGCGTTTTGTCGAGGATGTCATCCGTCACTTGGTCCTTGGCGGCCATGCGCCCTCCTCGCTCCATCGCCTCGGCAATGGGGCGAATCTCATCGAACGAGAGACCCGCCTTCTCGAGCAGCACGTCCGCGGATCCCCGGATGTTCTGGACCTTATTGGCCAGGTACATGCCGGCGATCTCCCTGGCTCCGTCTCGACCCTCGCCCCGGTCGTGATCGATCGAAGCGACGATGGTGCAACCGATGTCGATCTGGTCCGGATCACGGCCGGCGCTGCGGGCACCGGTGACCAGGTTCTCCTTTGCATACCTCACGAAATCGGGTGTGGTGATGCTGGGTGTCAGCAGCCCTTCCGCGATTTCGCCCGCGGTTTGCTGCATGCGGGGACCCGTGCCCGCCATATAGATGGGTACGGGGTCCCGCGGCGCATCCGTGTCGGGCGGCATAGGGGGCACTCGAGCGTTGAAGACCTTGCCCTCAAAGTCGATGGCCTCTCCGGCCAGGATCTTTCGAACGATGTGGATGCTCTCCACGACGGCGGTGAGGGGCAGCCCGGGGTCACCGATCTCCCCCATGAAGATCTTCGAGGCTCCGAGCCCCAGATAGAAGCGACCTGTCCCGGCGGCTTCCTGCGTCACCCGAGCGTCCATTGCCACCTGGATGGGGTGGCGCGTGAAAGGAGAGATGATGCCCCAGCCGACTGCTATGCGGTCGGTTTCCCTGCCGATGACAGCCGACAGCGCCGTCGAAGACCTCGCCTCCATCGAGTGCTTGCGCCACCAGGGATAGGCCTCCGCCAGCCAGATGGTGTCGAATCCGTGGGCGTCCATGGCCCGGGCATGCTCGACGATCTCAGCCAGAGGCTCCATCGTGAGCTGCATGACACCGATGCGAAATGGAATCGTCAGCGCACCCTCCGTTCTCGCCCGGATTGACGCGCCGATAGTAACGAATGCGTCGGTAGCACCACTTGGCCCTCGGCCCGGCGTCGAGGCCGACCTGTACTATGAGCGTCCAGCCACTAACTCCCAGGTCACACGCCCTCGTAGCTCAGGGGATAGAGCACCGGCCTCCGGAG
>JBHICV010000059.1:0-13126 GCA_046759765.1 Acidimicrobiia bacterium | reverse complement strand
GGGCAGGACCAATAAGGGTTCTGGTGATCAACCACACGATTGCCCCGACCGATTCCTTGGCAGTTCGCCAGGCCTTGGCGGCCGCGGTGGACCGCGAAGCCTTGTTGACGGTGCTCGGCAACACCGGACAGATGCTTCGCTCGCCGATCCCACCCGGCTTTCTCGGTGCCTCCACTCCCTTTGCTGCGGCCGGCGACCCGCAGACCGCAGTCCAGCTCCTGACTGAAGCTGGTTACAGCGGAGCCGCGCCGCTCGAGGTGGAGATCTCCCATCCCTCGGACCGCTACGGAGACACCGCCATTGCCCCCGTAGCTGCCATTTCCGACCAATGGGAGGCCACGGGTCTGATACAGGTAGAGACCCGTACCACCGAGTGGGACACCTACATCCCCCAGCTGTTGGCCGGGACCTTCCACGAGATTGCTCTGCTGGGCTGGAGCGTGGATTACTTCGATCCGAATCCTTTCGTTGAACCCTTCACAGCCTTCGGCGGCCTCGGTACCAACATTTCGGATCCCGATACCGGCAAGCCGACCGAGGGTCTGAGCCATCCGGAGCTTCTCGACCTCGTTGGCGCGGCCGCGTCCGAGCTCGATCAGACGAGGCGCTCCGAGCTATACCTCGAGATCCAGGATCTATGGGCCTCTGACGTCGTAACGATCCCACTGTGGTGGGAACCGGCCTGGGTTTTCTATCGCGACGGGGTAACGAGTCGCGGCGAGTCTCCCTTCTCGGAGGCGCTCAACATCGGCCCCACCGGGTTTCTCGACTATTCGCGCTTGAGATCGGGTTGACCCGGGCTCTACGTAGACTGTCGGGCTCGTGCGTCCTGCCGTGATTCTCCTGCTCCTGGTCCTGGCCGCCTGCTCTGGCAACGTAACCACCACGACGACCAACACACCGGCCACAACCTCCGCGCCGGTGGATGACACCGCTCCAGTGACGACGCCGCCCCCGACTACTGCCCCTCCCTCCACCTCGCCGACCACCGCTCCTACGACTGCCACCACCGCGCCCACAACCACTGAGATCGTGCTCGTAGTAGCTGGAGGGGAGGTAGAAGATGGGGGCCGCGTTGACGTCCCGCTCGGAAACACCGTGATTCTCGTGGTGACCTCCGACGTGGCCGACAAGGTCCACGTTCACGGTTATGACCTCTTCTTCGACATCGAAGCCGGCGCGGAGGCCACGCTGTCCTTCGTTGCCAACATTCCAGGCATATTTGAGGTGGAGTTAGAGGGAAGCCACCTCTTGCTGGTCGAGATCGTGGTGCAGTGAGAACCGCTGCAGTCTTGGCCGCCTCCGGCCTTCTGTTGTTTCTCTCTGCGTCTCCGGCGCAGGCACACGGCATCGGAGGAAGGTCCGACCTCCCGGTTCCGCTCAGCTACTTCATCGTGGGGGCGGCGCTTGTACTCGTATTTACATTTGTCCTTCTGGCAGTTCTCTGGGTGGAGCCTCGCCTACAAGATGGCCCACGGCGCACAGTCCTGGGCTGGTCGTGGGCCAAGCCCGTGTTTGGATTGCTTCAGGCCTTCGGCGTGATCGGTCTTGTCCTCGTGATCGCGGCAGGTCTATTCGGCACCCCGGCCGGATCGCGCAACATCGCCCCGGTTCTGGTCTGGGTCTACTTCTGGCTGGTGATCCCCTTCCTGAGTGTCGCTTTCGGGAATCTGTGGGCGGCCGTTAATCCGTGGAGGACCCTCGGAAACGTAACGCTCACCGAACGGGACGACCGCGACATCGGCAGCCGCGTTGGCGTCCTGCCGGCGGTAGTCGCCTTCATCGCTTTCACCTGGCTGGAGCTCGTCTATCCCCAGTCAAGCCTTCCCTTAGCTCTGGCCATCGCCGCCCTCGTATATACCGCGTATTTGGGTGCAGCTATGGCGTGGGTCGGCCCTACGCCAGGGCTGCGAGCCGCCGACGCCTTTACCTCTTACAACCGCTACCTCAGCTCGATCGCCCCATTCGGGCTCTCAGAGGGGCAGGTGATCTGGCGAGGCTGGCTGCGAGCCCTGCCGGTACTGCCGGCGTGGAGAGGTGCAACGCTCTTCGTGGTCGCAATGATCGGCACGGTCACTTACGACGGTCTGTCGGCCACGCCACTATGGCGTGAGACGTTCGGCAGCCTCGCTTCCAACGTCTGGTTCGGCACGTTTGCCTTGGTGGCATCCGTCGCGGTCATCGCTGGGGCCTACTGGGCCGCCTCGGCGCTTGCTTCCTATCTCTCTGCCGACCCTGCCAGCCAGGCGAGGGTCGTGGCGAGGCGCTTCGCCCATTCGCTGGTGCCCATCGCCTTCGCCTATGCGTTCGCTCACTACTTCACGCTGGTTATCTTCGAAGGACAGATCCTGATCGCGGTCGCCAGTGACCCCTTCGGGCAGGGCTGGGACCTCTTCGGCACGGCGGACTACCGCATCGAGTTTGGCCTCATCAGCCCCAATGCGGTGTGGCTTCTCCAAGTAGCAGCGATTGTCGGTGGACACGTGGCCGGGGTCGTGCTCGCCCACGACCGCGCTCTCGCGGACTTTCCAGCGCGGACTGCGGTACGCACCCAATATGCCATGCTGGGGCTGATGGTGTTGCTCACCTCGTTGGGGCTGGCGATCTTGGCGGCCGGATGACCTGGCTTCTCGCTCACCAAGGCGGCTGGGACGAGCTGCTTATCTTCGCCGTTCCGGCGATCTTGGCGGTGCTGGGACTTCGGTGGGCGGAGCGGCGGTCCCGGGCCCGGTCCGAGGAAAAAGGCACCCCCTCCGCCTCGCTTCGCTCGGCACCTCCCCCAGCGAAGCTGGGAGAGGAAGACGACGAGGAGCAGCCACTTCGGAGCGAAGATGGCGGCCTCTAGGATTCGCGCCCGATGAGCGAGCTACTCGCTGCCGCCGCTGAAAACCTGGGTGCTCCCGAGGAGATTGTCATGCGGTCGGCCCAGGCGCGCTCGTCCGCGGACGGGGTGAGCGTGGATGATGTTTTGCAAGCCTGGGCGGGTGGTGCGGTCGCCACCGCGACGGTCGAAGCGCCACCCGCGGCGCCGGCCGAGGCTCCCGCCCCCGAGCCCGCGCCTCCAGTAGAGGAGCCCGTCGCGGAACCTGTAGAGGCCGCCGCGCCTGCTGCGGTGACGGAACCTTCCCCTCCGGTCGTAATCGAAGTCCTAGAAGAACCAGAGGAACCGGTCGAGGTTCCGGCCCTATCTGAACGGATCAAATCTCCCGCCGCCCTCGGTGCAGTTGTGGGCCTTGTCCTCGGCCTGCTGGGGCTGCTGTTGGCGTCGCCCTGGCTCATCGGCGCGGCCACCGCTACGCAGGACGCCGACCCGGCGCCCGCTTTCCTCGTTAGTACCACCGCGGTGCTGTCTGCCGTGGCGGCGATATCGATCGTCTTTGGAGGTCTCACCGCCGTACTGGCGCGCAACCTGCCCACGTACTCGAACCCGGCAGCGAAACTCTCGACGCGCGCATGGGCCGCGTTCATGATGGGAGCGATCACCGGTCTCATATTGGGAGCGGCGGCCGCCGCGATTCTTCTCGGAGGCTTCGGGGAGACAACGGAGATCACGGTCGCGGACGCCACCGTGGCCAGAACGATGCTCCAACTTCTGCCGACGCTCGGCTTGATTCTCCTCGGTGGAGCGGCCCTTGGGACACTGTCGGCTGTCACTCCTCATGTCATCGGCATGCCAGCCGGCCTGCGAGGAGAGGAGGCGGAGACGCCGGCGAAGATCCGCCGTCGCATGTCGGTCGCGTACGGAGGTCCGCTCCTCATCCTGGCAACGATCGGGGTTCTGGTCTACTCACTCTCGCGGGTACTTCTGGAGTGGCCTCAGTTCGCACCGGCGGTCGCCTCACTTGTTGCGCTTTCGATTCTGGGCTTCGCCGGCCTGCTGAGGATCCGGCCGGGTACCCGCCTACGCCGAGGCGACGTCTACGCGGCCTTCAGCGGCGTGATCGTCATCTTCATCGTCATCGTCGCGATCCTCGCCACGTTCGTGGGAACCGAGGAGCACGGCACTTCCGAGGGCAGCGACATCGAGTCCCGAGAGGTTGTTCGCCTGATCTAGCTACTGGTCGTAGGTGATCATCTCGACGAGATGGCCGCTCGGATCCTTGAAGTAGACAGACTGAGTTACTCCCTGGGCCCCCGTCGAGGGGCCGGGCCCTTGCATATTGTCCCACCGGCCGGGTCCGTCCCCGTAGGGCATCCCTGTGTCCTGCAACCGAGTGAAGGCATCCGCGAAGGCCTGCCGGTCGAACACGAAGGCATAGTGCATGGATGAGACTTCGTCTCTCTGCTCTAGATCCAGAGTCAGGTGCTCGTTCACCCGAACCACCTCGAAGCTCCCAAGCCGCCCGTCGTAATCGAATCCCATAACGTCGGTGTAGAACGCGATGGTCTCGCCCAGATCCTGGACATAGACAATCGTGTGATCCAGATCTTGGGACATGCGCCTCTTTCTCTGGCTGCTGGAACCGTAGCCGCCGACGTCAACCAGCGGCCTAGCTGGAGCGGATCTCCTTCTCGAGGGAAGTGCGGAAGCGGGGCGTGATGATCAATTCTCCGAGCCACTCCGACAGCCGGCCAACCTCGGCCTGGATCCGTGCCGCGCTCTCGGAACCCACATCCTCGAGCAGATTGACGACAGGCTCGCCATCACTTCGCTGTCCCCATCCACCCACGACCTTCCCATCCGCCCACACGGTGGGGCCAGCGTTCCCGTTCCGGTCGAAAAGAGCGGCCTGATGTCCTCCGAAGTACCAGTCCCGCTCCTTCCATCCCATCACCGTCGGATCGAGAGAGGGGAGCAGGGCAACCCACGGTTCGACCTCTTCTTGGGGCGCTTCGACATCATCGGCGAGAACAAAACCAGTCCCGTCCGTCAGCTCCACCTCAACCGCACCGATCTCCTGCAGAGCCCACCTCGTGTCGCGGACCGTCCATCCGGTCCACCACTTGAGGTCCGTCAAGGTGCCCGGACCGAAAGCCCGCAGCCAGCGTTGCGCGACCTCGGCTTTCGCCTGGACAGGATCCTCCGGTGCGATCTCCCGTCCGAGCCAAGTCACCGTAGCTGCCCAGCGGTACTGGCTAGAGAGCCACTTACCGCGGGGACGGCCGCGCACAATCATGCCTTGCGTGGCCAGGAGGAAGAGTATCCGGGTGGAGACACCGACCGTTCCCGCCCAGCGCTTTCCCTCCCCAAAGGAGATCTTCAAACCGAGTTCGAGGACATCGTCGGTCAGCTCGGCCGCGGTCGCTTCACCGCGTTCTACCAGCGCCGCCATCGTTTCGTTCTCTACTTTGTCGAGCCACTCTTCCCCTTCCTCGGTTATTCCCTGGTCCTCGAGCAGACCGATGAGGCGCTGCCGCTCCGATTGCCGGTAGGCGGCTGTGCAGGCGGCGTTCACGACCGGTGCGAGGCCAACGGGAATCACGAAAAGAGTTCTCCGCATTCCGAGCATCCGCACCAGTACCCGCTTCTCGTAAAGCGCCTCCTCGAGGTCGCGCGGCTCGAATCCGTCAATTCGTGCCCAGGCGGAGAGAAAGACCGTGGCCGGATCCGACGAGTGAAACCCGACCACGTCATTGCTGATGACCTCTACTGAATCTGAGCCGCCCGCGAGATGGTGGCGGACCGCGAGGCGGGCCCGGCGTTCCGGGTCGGTCACGGTCCTCATCGGCCCGGCGGTGCGTCGTCGACGCGGATCACAAACAGGACCCCCCCTCTGGTTTCGTAGATGACAACTACCGGCTCGGCCGAGAGCACATGGTCGCGTAAGTGAATAAGAGGAAAGTCGATCCGGTCGGCCTCGAGAGGAGTGACGAAGTCGAGCCGGTCGCCGTCGTCGGTTACCAGAATGAATCCGGTTACGTTCTCGAGGTCACCTTCGACCTCCAGGACACGACCGGTTACGTCGGATGTCGAGGCCGAGCAGCTGGCGACGGCGAGAAGACCGGCGACGGCTAAGACCCTGATGTCCTTCAACTGGTTCGGAGCTGGCGCTCCAAATCGTCCCACTCGCGTTCCCGCCGGTACCAGCGAAACCACAAGAGCGCGATGGCGGTCCACAACACCAGGCCGCCGCCCAGCTTCATGATCAGTCCTGCGGTCGCTTGGTCGGTGACCACGTCGATTCCCCAGAGGCGGGGCGCGGCGGTGTAAATCTCGTAAATCGGGGATGTTGTGAAGGTGAGGAAGGAAGCTGGAACCGTGGGGACGAGGGAGTGAGCGAATAGATACCCGATGGCAACGAACGGGCGTAGCCGGGGGATCTCCGGCACCGGACTCAGGACCGGCATCCAGGTGATGACCGCGGCGCTGAACAACGCCACATGCGTAATGAGATGCCACAAGGCGGACGTGACCATCGCCTCGACGACGAGCGGTATGTGAACTGTCACCAGCACCGTTTGAAAGAGGAAAAAGGCAAAGAGAGGTCTGGAAAGGGCCTTGATGACGCGAAGTCGTCGTCCCTCACCGAGCAGCAAATTTCCCAGCCAGCGGGGAGTCCCGAGCAGAAGCAACGGAGGAACGACGAGAGCTATAACCAGATGCTCGCTCATGTGGAAGATGAACAGCGATCGCTCAGCGATGTCGTGGAACGGCCAGTCCGATACGATCCACAGCAGCGCTACCCCTGCATACCACGAGATGAGCTGCCATCTCGTGACGATCGGCTCGGAGGCCGGGACGAGCCTTGGCCCAATCCTTTTCACGGCGTACCAGTAGCCCACCCCGAGGGCGGCCACCACTACCCATACATCCAAGTGAGGGTGCCAGCCCAAGTCGAGGGCGGCAGGCACGGTCTGGGCCAGCGCGGATCGCATGGCTAGGTGAAGAAGAAAATCGCCGCTCCGAGCGCCGCCAACGCTACGGCATACACGGAGATCGCCAGCACGAACCCGCCGGCAAAGAAACGCGAAAGGAGGCGGTTCTCGTACCGCAGGTGCATGTAGAAGCCGACAACAAGGGCAAACTTCAGCGCCGAGGCGACGAGCAGCATCAGGGTCGTGAACTCACCGAATAGGTCGAAGGAATAGGAGAGGGCGACTTCGATCGCCGTGATGATGAACAGGGCGACGAAGATCTTGACGTAGAGCGCCGGGGTCGGATGGGGCGGTGCCGGCGGTTGGGTCTCGGCGGGAGCTTCCACGTGTTCTCCTAGGGGATCAGGTAGACGACGGTGAAGATCACGATCCAGACGATGTCGACAAAGTGCCAGTAGAGACCAACGAGTTCCACGTTCATGCCTCGCTCGGTGGAGAGACCACCCTGTCGACGGGAGATGAAGAAGAGCGACAGCAGCATGATGATCCCGATCAGGACATGCGTTCCGTGAAAGCCTGTGAGTAGGTAGAAGCTGGAGGCCGCCGGGTTGGTGGTCATCTTCATGCCCTGCTGAACGAACTCGGTGAACTCGAAGACCTGGCCGGAGATGAACACCATCCCCAAGCCGGCGGTAGCGAGGAGCCACGTGCGAGCGCCGGCCTGGTCGCTGCGCTCCAACGAGTCGTGGGCAAGCACCATCGTCAGTGAGCTCATCAGCAGAACGAACGAGCTGACCGAGGTGAAGGGAATGTCGTACAGCTCGCTGGGTATAGGCCTGGCTTCGAACTCGATTCCCTTGAAGAGCAGGTAGTTGGTGATCAGGGCTCCGAACAGCAGGAACTCAGAGGAGAGAAACGCCCACATGGCGAACTTCCGGTTGTCAATCCCCGTGCTCTCGTGTTCGTCGAGATGGGAGACGAGTTCGGTCACTACGTCTCCTCTCGTGAGTCGTCGGTGGCCTCCACCAGCTCGGAGGCCTTCTCGTCGTGCTGCTCAGGTTCGGCTTCGTGGGTTTCGAGGTGCTCCTCTTCGGGCTCTTCCAGGGGCTCCATGGACCAGGCGAGCAGCGATCCGAGCATGAGGAGGGCACCGAGGACGATGAGGAGCTTCCCCCATCCCTGTTCGTGATAGATGATCCCGTAGAAGACGAGCGGGACTCCGATTGCCGTCATGATGGGGAACACCGAGGGCGCGGGCAGGTGGATGGGTTCAGGCGGGTTGCGTCCTTCTTCCTCGAGGCGAGCAATTAGCGCGTCGGCATCGGGTCTGCGAACGGGTCTGCCCTCCTCGTCTTCGTCGTACTTCTGGTGCCAGAAGGCGTCGAGTGAATGAACTACGGGAATTCGGGCGAAGTTGAACTCTGGTGGCGGCGACGGAATCGACCACTCGAGCGTTCTGGCGTCCCAGGGATCGGCCGAGGTAGCCGGTCCTCGCCGCTTCGATACCACCCAGTTGTACATGAAGATGAGCACGGAGAGTGCGATGAGAAACGCCCCGACCGTGGCGATCGCATTCCAGAACCCCAGCCCGAGGTCCGCCGAATAGGTCCACGTCCTGCGCACCATTCCTTGGAGGCCCAGCCAGTGCATGGGTGCGAACGTGACGTTGAACCCGATGAACATCAGCCAGAAATGCGCCTTACCAAGTCGCTCCGAGTAGTTCCGGCCCCACATCTTCGGGAACCAGTAGTAGAGCCCGGCGAAGAGCCCGAATATCGACCCTCCGAAGAGCACGTAGTGGAAGTGGGCAACGATGTAGTAGGTGTCGGTCTGCTGCCAGTCTGCGGGGACGATCGCGTGGGTGACTCCCGATAGGCCCCCGATCACGAACATGGCGACAAAGCCCACTGCGAACAGCATCGGGGTCTTGAATCTGATACGGCCTCCCCACATCGTTGCGAGCCAGTTGAAGATCTTTATCCCCGTCGGCACTGCGATGGCCATGGTCGAGATACCGAACGCGGCCTGCGCGACTGGGGGTATCGCCGAGGCGAACATGTGGTGCGACCAAACACCGAAGCCGAGGAAGGCGATAGCCACTCCCGCGAAGACCACCGCCGCGTATCCGAAGAGCGGCTTCCGGGAGTACACCGGCAGGACTTCGGACACAATGCCCATGGCCGGCAGGATCAGGATGTAGACCTCGGGGTGTCCGAACAGCCAGAAGAGATGCTGCCAAAGGATGGGTTCGCCCCCGGCAGTCGGGTCGAAGAAGAGAGTTCCGAACTGGCGATCGAAAATGAGCATGAAGAGGGCGACCGCAATGATCGGCAAGGCGAAGAGAAGCAAGAAGTTGACGACCAGCGACATCCACACGAAGACCGGCATCCTCAGCAGCCGCATGCCTTTGGCCCGGAGATTGAAGATGGTCGTGATGAAGTTGACCGAGGCGATCAGGGAGGCAAGCCCGAGGATCTGCAGCCCGAGCGCCCAGTAGTCGATGACCGTGCCGGACGAGTAGGTGGCGCTGGTTTGATTGGCGTATCCGAACCAGCCGCCGCTGGGAGCCGTGCCGAGCGTCGAGGTCGGCTCGGCCAGATTGCCGCCGATGGGACCGATGGCGGACGCGAGGAAGAACGAGCTGTACAGGAAGATGCCACCGGCCAGGAAGATCCAGTAGCTCAGCGCGTTCAGCCGCGGGAACGCCACGTCTCTCGCGCCGATCATCAGCGGGATGAGGAAGTTGAAGAAGGCCGCTGACAGCGGCATGACGACGAGGAACACCATCGTCGTCCCATGCATGGTGAAGAGCGCGTTGTACTCAGCGGCGGTGATGACGGTCGATTCGGCCTGGGAGAGCTGCACTCGGATGAGCAGGGCCTCGAGCCCACCCAGTATGAAGAAGACGAAGGCGGTGTAGCCGTAGAGCTTGCCGATCCGCTTGTGATCGACGGTCGTGATCCAGCTCCAGAAGCCCTTCTTCGGCCGTGGTCTCCGGAAGATCGTGGGGTTGGCTGCCGTCGTCGTCAATTCAACGTCTCCAGGTAAGCGACGAGCGAGGTGATTTCCTCCTGACTGAGGTTGAGGTTAGGCATATACGATCCCGGCTTTATTGCCGGTGGATTGCTCAGCCAGCGAGCCACGTTCTCGGCGGTCCGGTCGAGGCTGGCACCTGCGAAGACGTTGCGGCTGGCAAAGTGGGTGAGGTTTGGTGCTGCCTGCGCGGTCTGGTCGTTGACTCCCGCAATTACGTGGCACTGCGTGCAGGCATAGGACACGCCGTCGTCGGCTGTGAAGAGCCCCGTCTGGAATAGCTCCAGACCATGCGCGGCCAAACTGTCGGCGGCCGGCTCGGCCGCAGGTAGCTGCTGATCCGCCACCCATTGATCGAATGCCGCCGCCGTGAGTACCTGGACTCGGGCTCGCATCAGCGAGTGGCTGAGCCCGCAGAACTCTCCACACTGGCCCCAGTATTCGCCGGGATCGTCGGCCTGGAGCAGCAGAGTGGTGACCTGACCGGGCACGGCATAACGCTTGCCGTTGAGCCGCGGAACCCAGAAGTTATGGATGACGTCGTCGGAGGTAAGGGCGAGCGCTACCTGTGTGTCCTCCGGAATCACCAACACGTTGGCGGTGGTGATGCCTTCGGCGCGATAGACATACTCGAACCACCACTGATGTCCGATCACCTCGATGGTCATCTCGGAGCCGGACGTGTCGGTGAGATCGAACACTGTCTTGACGGTGGGAACTGCGAGGGCCGCGAGGATCAGAATCGGCACAACGGTCCAGGCGACCTCGAGTTTGGGGTTGCCGTGGGTTTGCTTGGGCTCCTCCCGCTTGGGACGATCGCGGAAGAAGATCGCGGCGACGAGGATGGCTCCCTCGACGACGAAGAAGATGGCCACTGCCACCCAGAAGGTCAGCCAGAAGAGGCTGTCAATGCGGCGGGCGATGGGTCCGGCGGGATCGAGGCTGTCCATCGGGAGATCCTCCGCGCAGGCACCGAGGACGAAAAGGAGCAAGGCCAGGGGTGCGAACCTTCCCAGTCGCGCACGCCTCGGTCGGAGCCACCTGAGCACCCGCGCATTGTAAGAAGGGGCCTTTAAACTTCGAAGCCCGGCAGTAGCGCCAGTAAGCGGGTCCGCTTGGTTATCGCAGCCGATCGAGAGCAGCCCGGATCTCGGAGGCCGTCACCACACCTTCGAACCGAGCGGCCACTACGCCGGCGGCGTCCACGATGAATACCCACGGCTCGGAAGGCAGCCGCCAGTCGTCGATGACAGCCGGAATCGGGACCAGCTCCGGCGTTCGGGAGAGATCGAACACCTCCACGTGCACGAAGTGAATTTCTGGGTATTCCCCGCGCACCGACTTGACGGAATCGAGAGTCGGACCGCACGTTGCCGTTTGGCAAAAGGCAGGCGTGGCGAACACCAGAACGGAAGGGGAGCCCGAGGAGACCGCTTCTGCTACTGACAGCTCGTAGAAGGCCGGATCAGGGTTTGGATCACTGGAGAGCAGTTGGAGCGGCGCATCGTCCGCCGTAAGCGTCTCGGAGAGTGGTGCCGGGTCTCCGGCATCTGGCGTTAGTGCGTCTGGAAATACGTTGAAGGGAGTCATTTCGGTGGCAGGCAGGTCCGAGGGCATCAGACGCAGGTTCCAGATTCCGGCTTCCGGGAACGTGTAGGAGGTCGAGTAGACCCCCCGGACGCCCTCGACCAGCCAGAGAAAGTCGGCGGTGACGGTGTCGACGGGCTCACCATTGGGCGCAAACAGCTCGACTGTGACGGTGCGCTCGGGCTCTTCGAGCGGAGCCCCGTCCGCAGCCGCTCTCAGCCCCAGAAGCATCCGCTGGGGACCGACGGCCAGGTCGCTGTTGGCCACGATCGCCAGCGGGGGGTCGCCCTGTGGGGAGCAGGCGGCTAGGACAACGACTAGTGAGAGCAAGCGGCGCATTCGACGGAGGGTACCGGCCCGGCTTCCTTAGGTTTCGCGTCAATGTACGCGTCGCTTTCCGACGCGCCGATTGACAGGAAACGGGCGTCACCCCCCTTAGTACCCTTCAGGTCGCGATGAACAAGGCCACCGATCCCGCCGCCGCTGGGGCTGAAGCCGCCCTCCGAGGGCGCATTGGCGCCTACGTGGCGCTCACGAAGCCAAGGATCATCGAGCTGCTGTTGATCACCACCGTTCCTGCGATGGTGGTCGCGGCGAACGGATGGCCCGGCACCTGGCTGGTGCTGGCGACACTGATCGGCGGCATCCTCTCCGCCGCCGGTGCCAACACGATCAACAGCTACCTCGATCGTGACATTGACAGCATCATGCAGCGCACTTCGCGGCGGCCGCTCCCGACACACCGGGTCGAGCCTCGGAGAGCTCTCACGTTCGGAGTGGCTTTAGGGGTGGGAGGCTTCGTGTGGCTTTTGCTGACCGTGAACGCCCTGGCGGCCGCTATCGCCGCGACGGCCCTGCTCTTTTACGTATTCGTCTATACGTTGGCTCTCAAGCGGTCGACGACCCAGAACATCGTGATCGGCGGGGCGGCCGGTGCCGCACCCGTTCTCGTGGGGTGGGCGGCGGTCACCGGCTCGGTGACCCTGGCCGCCTGGCTCATGTTTGCCATTGTGTTCTTCTGGACGCCTCCGCACTTTTGGGCCTTGGCCCTTCGCTATCGAGACGACTACTCACGGGCCGAGGTCCCCATGCTGCCCAGCGTGGTAGGGGAGCAACGCGCCATCCGCAGCATCCTCGCCTACACAGGGGTGCTCGTGGTGCTCACGATCTTGCTAGCCCCTATCGCCGACTTGGGCATCATCTACCTGACCGCGGCGGTTCTCCTCGGCGCCTGGTTTCTCCTAGAGGCGTACCGGCTCTATCGCCGGCCTTCACGCTCCATGACCGTCTTCCGAGTGTCCACCCTCTACCTGACGGTGCTGTTTGCGGCGATGGTGGTTGACGTGGCACTTGGGCTCTGACGCGGAGCGCCAGAGCCCTAAGCCAGTTGTGTCAGCTGTCGTCCATTCCTCCGCCGGGCGGTGGGCTGCTGCCGCCTACATCTGTAGGCCGGCCAGCGCCGCGGTCCTTCATCGCGCCAGGAAGGACCTTCTTCCACCACTCCTCGGCCGATTTGATGCCTCCGACGCCGAAGGCAACGGCCAGCGTTACGCCGATGGTGGCTACGAGCCCGATGAACAGGGTGTTGACCAGCTCTTCGGCGAGATTGAGCGTGTTGAACGCTGCGATAAAGCCGAAGGCGATGATCGACCTTGCCACGCTCACCGGCGCGATCATCGTTTCTCTCGGCAACTTTCAGGCCGGGGTATTCGCCAATGACGAGACCTTGTCGAAGCAACTGGTCGAGGCC
>JBHICV010000058.1:0-13232 GCA_046759765.1 Acidimicrobiia bacterium | reverse complement strand
TGCTGATTCGGACCGGGTACCTGGCGTTCTGGCCCGACGCGGAGGAGATGGCGAAGTACAAGACCGCCGGTCCGGATCTGTCGGCGGCGGAGTGGCTGCTCGAGCGAGGCGTTGTGATCACGGGCACGGACACAGAGACCTACGAGGTGCAGCCGGCTCCAGATCGCGGGGAGCCCTCGAACCCCCAGCCGGTGCACACGCGCCTTTTGATCGAGAATGGGATCTATCTGATCGAGAGCGCCTATCTGGAGGAGATCGCTGCCGAGAAGGTGTATGAGTTTCTTTTCGTCGCGCTACCGCTCAAGATCCGCGGAGCGACTGGGTCGATGATGGACCCGCTGGCAGTGATTTGAGACAGGGGAGAGGCATATGAAGGCCCTCGTGGTTACCGAACCGAACGATTTCTCGGTCACCGAAGTCGCTGATCCGGAACCTGACTCCTTCGAGGTCAAGTGCCGAGTTAGAGCGGTGACGATCTGCGGAACGGACGCCCATCTGTTGGCGGGCGACTATCCGGGTTTCTGGCCGCCTGCGTTCCCCTTCATCCCGGGCCACGAATGGGCGGGAGAGATCGTCTCCCTGGGACCCGGTGCGGAGCTGCTCGGCTGGGAGATCGGAGATCGGGTCGCCGGGACCTCGCACAATGCGTGCGGCTATTGCCGGAAGTGTGTCGAAGGCCGGTACAACCTCTGTGAGAACTACGGCAAGCCGGGCCTACATCGCCAGTACGGCCACACCACCCAAGGTGCGTTCGCCGAGTACGTAGTGCACGGGGCCAAGAGCGTATTTCCCCTGCCTGATGATCTCTCGTTCGACGTAGGGGCGGTGCTCGACCCGGCATCGATTGCCCTGCACACCGCCAACCGGGGCGGGAACCGGCCGGGGGACACCGTGGTCGTGTTCGGTCCCGGTCCCGTCGGGCTCCTGGCCGCCGACGCCGCCCGTGCCCGCGGGGCCGGCGGAGTCATAGTCGTCGGACGCGGATCCCGCCTCGCCAAGGCGAAGGAAATGGGAAGTGAGGTCGTCGACTACACCAAGGACGACCCCGTCGCGACGATCCGCAAAGCCACCGACGATCGCGGTGCCGACATAGTCCTCGAGTGCGCCGGCGTCCCGCAGACCTATCAGTGGAGCCTGGAGGTGCTTCGCAAAGGGGGCAGGATCGCTTCGGTAGGGATCCCGGTCGCCGAAGTGACGCTGTCGCTACAAAACCTCGTCCTCTACGAGTACGAGCTCGTCGGCGTTCGGGCGTCGGCAGGGGAGATGGTCCACGTCATTCCTCTCGTCGTGGACGGACGGATTCGGGCCGCGGAGCTGATAACCCACCACTTTCCGCTCAGCGACTTCCCCGAGGCGCTGGCCACTTTCAACGAGCGGCGAGACGGGGCGCTCAAGGTCATCATCCAGCCGTGACGGCGACCCCGGGGGCGATGACCGGCGCCGCCGCGCTCCCATGGCGGGTCGTGTCCGTTTCCGTGCTGACGGTCAGCGTCGGGCTGCTCCCTGGATTCCTACCGGGTGTATTGGCGGTACGGATGGCGGACGATGTCGATATAGCCATCGTTGGGGTGGGAATAGTGGTTGGAGTCTTCTTTTCGGTGTCGGCACTGGCCTCACCGGTGATGGGACGGGTGGCCGAGAACGTCAGCTGGGCCCGGAGCATGCGGCTGTCGATGTCCGGGGCCGCCCTGACTCTGGCATTCACGGCCCTCCTGGCCGACTCCGTGTTAACGCTCGCTCTGATCTCAGTGATCGGCGGGGTTGCCTTGGCGCTCGGACAGCCCGCCACCAACCTCGCGCTGGCTCGCTGCACCCTCATGGGTCGCCAAGGGCTCGCCTACGGATTCAGGCACGCCGCGGTCCCGGCCGCCCTTGCGCTCAGTGGGATCGCCCTGCCGGCAGTAGCGCTGCCTCTGGGCTGGCGATGGGTGTATGTGATCACTGCGGCTCTGGCCGTTCTAACAGTCCTGTTGATCCCCCTTCACCCGACCCGGTATGAGCTGAGCGAGGCGCCTACGGACGGGCCGGCGACCAGCGGCCGCCTCACGACCCCCATGTCGCTACTCGTCCTACTCGCGGTGGCGGCTGCGCTCGGCATGATCGGCACCGCCTTTGTCACATTCCTCGTCCTGTACTCGGTGGACGTTGGATTCTCCGAGGCCTCGGCGGGGATTCTGCTGGCCGTGGGCAGCCTGCTCGGGATGTCAATGCGGCTGGTCGCGGGCTGGCAGATCGACCGTCGAGCCGCGGGAGGACTGCCCACCGTCGCCGGTTTCCTCGTCCTCGGGGCGGTGGGGCTCGTTGTAGTCGGGATCGGGGTACCGCCCCTGGTGGTCGTTGGCTCCCTTGTCGCCTTCGCGTTCGGCTTGGGATGGGCCGGTCTGTTCACGTTCGCAGTCGTGCGCGCGAACCCCTTGGCGCCGGCGGCGTCCACCGCCATCACGCAAACCGGCCGGTTCGTGGGCGCCGCCGTCGGACCACCCCTGTTCGGCCTGCTGGCGGAGGGGATTTCCTTCGAGGTCGCCTGGGGTTCGATGGCGCTGGCGCTGGCAGTGGCGGGCGGGCTGATGCGCTATGTGTCGGGTCGTATATCGGGTTGAAGCTCTCCGCTACACGGACAGCTTGTCGTACAGCGCGGCGGCGTTGTTCGTCTGGATGTGGTCCATCATGTAGGCCTGGCCGATGTCGACCGGGTAGCGATCGCGAAAGTGGACGCGCTCAATGGTCTCTTCGCGGGTCCAGCCTTTTGCAATCGCGGCTGCGACGGCCGCCTCCCACTCCATCAGGTTCGTCCGCTGGGTATTTAGATAGGCCTTATCGGTCACCGGGCCGTGTCCGGGCACGATGTAGGAGATGTCGAGGGTCCGGATACGCTCGAGCGCCTCGAGCCACTGATCGACATCCGAGGTCATAAGCCATGTCTGGCACTCGGAGAAGATCGTGTCGCCCGTGAACACGACCCTCTCGGAGGGAACGTAGACCGCTAGCTGTCCCGGCGTGTGCCCGGGCGTGTGGAGCAGCTCGAAGATGTGGTCGCCGACTTCGAGCCGGAGGTCGCCGGTGAAGACGATCGAGGCCTTGTTGGGATCTTTGAAGTAGGTCTCCTCGTCGGGGAAGATCGCCTCGCCGTCGGGGTCGTCGGTGGGGATGGCTTCTTTCGCATAGGCGTAGGGGTTGAGCTCAGGGGTGGGCACCATGAAGTTGTCGTAGACGCCCTGGTGGGAAACGACCGTGCCGGCACCCCTGAAGAAATAGTTGCCGAAGATGTGGTCGACGTGGTGCTCGGTGTTGATCAGGTAGCGGATAGGGGCGCGCTGCTCAGCCTCGGCTCGCATCTCGACGGCCTTGGTCGGGAGCTGCGGGGTGTCGATCACGACCACGCCGTCCGCGGTCGTGACGTAGCTCGGGTTGCAGCCCCGCAGCTTGGTGTTCGTGTAAACGTTGTCGGTCACCTGTTCCACGCCGGACTCCCTCCGATCACTGTGTTGCCGTAAGGCCTCCGTCGATCGTGAGGATCTGTCCCGTTACGAACGACGAGGCCGGCGAGCAGAAGAAAAGGACCGCCCCGATGAGATCATCTGGAGTGCCGACCCTCCGGAGCGGAATTCGGTTCACGATGCTGGCCTTGAAGTCGGGATCATCGAGGAGCATTGCCACCTGTGGCGTATCGACGAAGGTGGGCGCGATTGCGTTGGCGGTTATGCCGTACCGGGCCCATTCCGTTGCCTCTTGCCGGGTCAACGCGTCGATCGCTCCCTTGGCTGCCACGTAAGCCGAGTAGCCGGCGTCGATCCCAAGCTGTCCGCGAACCGACGAGATGTTCAGGACACGTCCGCCCCGTCCGCCCTCGATCATGGCGCGGACCGCGGCCTGTGTCGGCAGGAGAGCGCTCGTCAAGTTCAAATCGAAGATCCACTTCCAGGCGTCGTCCGGATACTCGTGCGCAGGAAAGAGCACCTTCCCGGCCCCGCCACCGACGCAATTGACGATGATGTCGATCCGACCGAAGTATTCGTGGGCCTCCGCCACCGCTCGGTCGGCCTCCGCTCGATCCGTTACGTCCGCGGACACCGCCAGCGCCTTGCCCCTGTCGCTCTCAATGGCATTGGCAACTGCTTGTGCACGTTCGGCGGATCGTCCGACCACCGCGACATGGGCGCCGGCGCGGGCCAAAGCGGGCGAAAGATACGATCCGATCCCCCCACTACCGCCTGGCACCACCGCCACGAGGCCGTCCAGGCTGTAGATATCCAACTGGCTCATGGGCTGTACCCGGGCTCCATGACGGGGGCGCGACCGCCGCTTCGCCGGGTTCGCACGCTTATCCGGCCCGCTCGTCGAGGTGCTTGCGTACCACCGTCGCTACTTGGCTCGAGGACAGCCGGTACTTCTCGAGGAGGGCATCGTCCGGTCCGGACTCGCCGTAGATATCCATGATGCCGTGCCTTCTCATCCGAGTGGGCGAGTGCTCGGCGAGGACTTCGGCGACCGCCCCTCCCAGACCCCCGATGATGGTGTGCTCTTCGACCGTGACGACGAACCCTGTCCGCTCGGCGGCCGCGACCACGGCCTCTATGTCCATGGGCTTGATCGTCGGCACGTGAAGCACATAGGCGTCCACGCCTTCCGCGGCGAGGATCTCGGCCGCCTCGGCGACTCTTACCGACTGGACTCCACTGGAGATCAAGGTTACATCGTCTCCTTCGCGCAGCACGACGGCGTCGCCGAGGTCGAACTGATAATTCTGATCGAAAAGGCGAGGGGCTTCTTGCCGGGTGAGCCGCATGTACGTCGGACCTTCATCGTCCACGATGCTTCCCAGCGCCTGGCGAGCCTCGACATCATCGGCAGGCGCAACGACGGTCATGTGGGGCATAGCCCGCATGATCGAAACGTCGTCGAACATCAGATGGGTCTTGCCGGTCATGCCGGCCAGCAGTCCGGCATAGCCGCCCATGATCTTGACGGGCAGGTTGGGCTGAGCGATCAGCACTCGGATCGGGTCGAGCGCTCTCGCAACCGCGAAGCAAGCGAATGTGCTGACAAACGGAATCAGCCCGAGTGTGGCCATTCCGGCGGCCACCCCGAGCATGTTCTGCTCGGCCACTCCCATCTGGTAGAAGCGGTCGGGGTGGGCCTCCTCGAAGATATCTGCCCGTGTCGAGCTGCCGAGGTCGCCGTCGACCACCACGATCCTCGGATCGCTGTTGGCCAGCTCGGCAACGGTCTCGCCGAAGGTGACCCGCAGCGCTTGGCTCATCTCGACTGTCATTCGGCCTCGTCTCCGCCTTTGGCCGGCAGCTCGCCGAGCTCGGTCATAGCCAGGTCGAACTCCTCGTCGGTCGGGACCCTGCTGTGCCACTGGAAGGCGTTCTCCATGTACGACACGCCCTTTCCCTTGACGGTGTGGCCAACGACGGCTGCAGGTCCTTCCGCGTCCTGCACCGATTCAACGGCCTCGAGGAAGCTGCTCATGTCGTGCCCGTCCGCTTCGACGACTTGCCAGCCGAAAGCCTTCCAGCGGTCGGCGAGCTGCGTGCCGACGTAAGGAGGGATCCTCACCTCGACGGTCTCCCCCCGCCAGCCGAACTGCTGCAGCTTGTTGTGGTCGAGCACGACGATCAGATTGTCCAAGCCGTACCGACTGGCGACGTGGGCACCTTCCCACACGATTCCCTCATTGCACTCTCCGTCGCCGACCATCACGTACGTTTTGAAATCCGCTCCGATCGCCTTGGCTCCGAGGGCTATGCCCACCCCACCGGCAAAGCCGAGACCAAGAGAGCCGGACGACATGTCGATGCCGGGCAGCACCGTCATGTCCGGATGCCCTTGCAGGCGGGAGTCGATGGCATCGAAGGTGTAGAGCTCCTCGGTAGGCAAGTAGCCGCGGAGAGCCATCACCGCGTAGAGACCGATCGAGCTATGGCCCTTGGAGAGGATGAAGCGATCTCGCTCCGGCCAGAGCGGCTCCTCCGGCCGGATGTTCAAAACTCGCCAGTACAGAGCGGTGAGCATGTCGGTAGCCGAGAAAGGGCCGCCGAGGTGGCCGCCTTCGGCGTGGGTGATGGCTTTCACGATCGCCACTCGGGCCTGCCGCGCCAGCTCCTCGAGTTCGGCCAGATCGGGGCGTTCCGACACGTCGACTGCTATGGCTTCCTCCTTAGTCGTTGTCTTCGTACGATCCCGGCACCACGGGAGGAGCGAAGGCAGTGACCATTTCCAGGTCTCCCGGCCCGTGGGACACGGTTGCGTGGTGAAGTCCAATCGGGATAAAGACAGTAGTTCCCGGCTCGAGCTCCACAGTGCCCTCCGGTGTGATCAGCTCGCCGTGGCCCGCAACTATATAGATGGTTTCCTCCTGCGACGGATGGACATGGCCCTCGGGAGCAGAGCCCTCGGGGAACACCGAGAACCCGACGGTGAGGTGTTTGGCGCCGGTGACTTCTGGGCCGCTGTAGTGATACCAGTCGCGTCCCGGAAGCTCGTAGAGCTCAGCTTGGTCTCGAGAAACGGCCTTGAGCACGGCTCACCTCACAGACGGCGTTGGGGGAGTGGCCACAGGAATCATCGATTATCGATAGCGGGCAGAATAATCAGCCCTCGTCCGCGTGGTCAAAATGCTTGGTGCATAAGGGGTTTGACGTGATTCATGTCGAAGCGGCGATCGATCGCGTGCCCGCGGATAGGGTTGGTTGGGGGCGATGATAAGGGACCATGGATGAGTATCGGATAGCGGTGATCCCGGGCGACGGGGTAGGACCCGAGGTCGCCAAGGAGGCGGTTCGAATCGCCGACGCGGCCGCGGCCAAATTGGGCTTCGCGATCGAGTTCGACTCTTTCGACTGGGGCTGCGATCGGTATCTCAGAGAGGGCGAGATGATGCCCGACGACGCGCTCGAGGTGCTGCGTCCCTACGACGCCATCTTCCTCGGCTGTGTCGGCGATGCCGCCAAGGTGCCGGACCACATTTCACTGCAGATGCTGCTCCGGATCCGGAAAGGATTCGACCAGTACGCCAACGTCCGGCCCATAAAGCTCTATCCGGGCGTGCCCACGCCAGTGAGGACGGCCAACCCGGACACGCTCGACATCCTGGTCGTACGGGAGAACACGGAGGGCGAGTATTCGAACCTGGGCGGAATCTTCAAGACGGGGAAGCCCGATGCATTTGCACTGCAGACCGGCGTTTTCACGCAAAAGGGAAGCGAACGGGTCATCCGCTTTGCGTTCGAACAGGCAAGGAGCCGCGCTGAGCTTCGCGCGGACGAGGCGGCCGGGCGGGTCACGAACTGCACCAAGTCCAACGCTCTCAACTACTCGATGGTGTTCTGGGACGCAGTCTTCGATCAGGTGGCGGCCGACTATCCCGACATCGAAACGGACACGGCGTTGGTCGACGCACTGACGATGTGGTTCGTCAAGAACCCGGACTACTTCGACGTGATCGTGGCTTCCAACCTCTTCGGGGACATCATCACCGATCTAGGGGCGATGCTGCAGGGCGGCATGGGGTTCGCCGCCGGCGCCAACCTCAACCCGGAGCGGATTTATCCATCGATGTTCGAGCCCATTCATGGCTCGGCGCCCAAATACGCCGGCCAGGGGCGCGTGAACCCCGTCGCCGCGATCGAAGCGACGCGATTGATGCTTGCGCACCTGGGAGAAGAGGGCGCCGCGGTCGCAATAGAGCAGTCGGTGGCCAACACCCTTGCCGCCGGAGAGGTGAGAACGAGGGATATCGGAGGCACGAGCACGACCGCAGAGGTCGGCAAGGCAGTGGCAGAAAGCATGCTGGCCCTCTGAGGGTCGCCACCCATCCAGCTGGATAGGACCTGCTCCTCTGGTGGCTCCCACGTAAGAGCGGACAAGCAATGCGTTTTGGCGGTTTGGAAGTGCCGCGGCAGTCCGGATTGACGGCAGCGGGAGCAGCCTCTTATCATCGATTATCGACGATCTATGACGGTCGTTGGCGAGGAGTGGCTTGGAAAAATGTCCCTCGGCGACGCTGCGACGCACACCACTCTCCGTGCCGCGCGCCACCCCATATGACCTCTTTCCCCCGTAGTACCAGCCCGACTCCGCGCGGTGGCAGCCGGACGGAAGTCAGATCAGAGAAGGAGGATGGAATCTGTGACTGATGACAGCAATGCAATCATCAAGCAGTTTCTCGGTGACGAGAGCTTTCCCGTGGAGTGGGACTCTGATGCTGAGAAGGACCTGTTCTGGGTCTACGACGACCTGCACTGCCCGCAGCCCCTATCCCCGATGTATTTCGACATCGGCGGCTGGTGGCTGACGTGCGACCATATGTTCCGACGCTTTGGTACGCCGTTTGCGTCTGATTGGTTGGCCAAGAACGTCAACGGCTACCTCTATACGGCGGCCGTGCCGGCCGATCCGGCGTTTCAGGTGGACGGCATGGAGTACGCCAACCGCTATTCGGCTCGGGTGCCCCTGGACGATCCTCAATATGCCGAGAAAATCGGCACCTACCTCAATGCGGTGCTGCCAACCTACGGAGAGCACTTCGCTGACTGGTGGCGAGACCGTCTCGTGCCCGAGATGCGCAGGAACTTCGACTACCTGGAAGACAAGATCGATCGGTGGGAAGAAATCGATCTGATGGAGTGGGCCACGATTCTCGAGGACGCGATGGATGTCCACGATCGTCATTGGAAGATCCACTGGATGCTCAACTTCGCCCAGCTTTCCTCCACGCTTGCTTTGAGAGCGGTTATGGAAGAGACGCGAGGCGAGGCCGACGAAGGGCTCCTGGGACGCCTCCAGAACTCAGCTGAGGACCGCAACTGGGATTCGATCGAGGCTCTATGGAAAATGAAGGAGGAGGTCAAAGGCGACGCCGAGCTGTCGAAGATCTTCGACGCCGAGACGGGAACGGCCGTGCTCGAGGCACTACAAGAGTCGGAGCGGGGCCAAAGGTTCCTATCGGAACGGGTGACGCCGTACCAGCGCGAGTTCGGCTGGCACGCGGTGTGGAGCCACGAGTTTGCCTTTCCGACCAACTTCGAGAAGGCGGCCCCGGTGCTGGAGCTCGTCAAGGGCTACTTGGAGACGGATTACGACTATCCCGCCACGGTGTCCCACCTAGCCCAAGACATTAAGGCTGCGAGTGACGAGCTTCTGGAGGGCCTCGAGGGCGATGCACGCGGGAAGATGGAGGCGGCTAACGCGATCAACCTGAAAATGGCCCCGCTTACGCCCGACCACCACTTCTACATCGATCAGGGAACGAACGCGCACCTGCGCCTAGTTCTCATCAGCATCGGACGGAAGTTGGTGGAGCTCGGTGCGCTCGACGATCCGGAAGACGTGGTGTTCCTCAAGTACAACGAGCTGAGAGTCTTCATGGGAGATCCGGAGGGCTTCGATGCGAGGAGCATCATCTCCGAGCGGAAAGCCGAGCGGGAGAAGTCCTACGCGATCCGTCCGCGGGATTGGATCGGGACGGCGACCAAGCTCCACCTCGAGTTTCCGTACCTCGGCCTCTGGGGATTCCCGGAGAAGCTCGAGATGGAGCAGCCCGAGGCTGAGGGTGAGATCACCGGCATCGCGGCCTCCCCGGGGGTTGTTGAAGGCACGGCCAAGGTGGTTTTGACGATCGATGAGTTCGACCAGGTGGAGAAAGGTGACATCCTCGTATGCCAGATGACGAACCCTGCCTGGGTCGTCCTCTTCACGAAGATCACCGGTCTTGTGACCGATGCCGGCGGGACAGTGTCGCATCCGGCGGTGCTCTCCCGGGAGTTCGGGATTCCTGCCGTGATCGGTACGTCGGTCGCGACCGCGGAGATCAAGAGCGGTGACCAGATCCGCGTGAACGGATCAGACGGGACAGTTCAGATCCTGGCCGCGCAGGCTGCAGGCGATCAATCGGATCTCTTTGAGGGATGACCACAAGCTCCACATCTGAGCCGCTCGTAGAGCGGAGCGTGCTCAGCGAGCAGGTGAAAGATCGCCTGCTCGAACGCATCGTGGAAGGTGACCTGGAACCCGGGTCTCGCATAGTCGAGACCCGGGTTGCCCGGGAGTTCGGGATCAGTCAGGCGCCGGTGCGTGAAGCTTTGCGGTCGCTATCCAGTCTTGGTCTGGTCGAGATGCGCCCCCATCGCGGCGCCTGGGTGCGCAAGCCGAGCGGGGACGAGCTCGTAGAAGCAGTGCAAGTACGAGGCGTTCTGGAAGCTTTCGCCGCCGAGCAAGCGGCACCCAAGATCACGGACAAGTGTCTCGCCAAGCTCGCGCGGCTACTCGAGGAGATGCTCGACCTGGCGGCGAGCGGTGATGCTTTGGCACAGGCGCACAAGAACGCCGAGTTCCACGCCATGATCATCGACGCCGCCGGAAATGCCACGCTCGAGCGGACCTGGAAGCTGCTCGAACCGTTTAGCCAGACGTATCTCACAACAACGGCGCCGGGCGTCGATCTGACGTGGTTGGCCGAGCGCCACACGGTGATTCTCGACGCCCTCCGAGCGCGGGATCCGGAGGCTGCCTCTTCGGCAATGCGCCAACACACCAAGGAAGCAGCGGAGATCAAGGGTCGGCTTGCCCGAGCGGCGGAGCAAGCCGCCGGCGACGCCGTCGCGTGACCGCGATGTTGCAACTGTCCCAAGAGATGTCCGCCGGAGAAGGGCGTATCCGCGTGGACGTTCACGGCAGCGAGCCCGTGGAGTCCGCTCTCGCCGACACGACCTTCCTCGACTATCGGTTGGCGGCAGTGGAGATCCGAAACGATGTAATGCTGCCCTCTCCCGACATTGTCTGGGATCGGGACGCGTCTGCTAAGAGCATCGAGTACTCGGACGGCGTAATGACCTTGCAAGGCGATTGGTTTCAGGGGGAGCTACAGAAGGTAGTAGTTGCCATCCTGGCGCTGAGGATGGAAGCAACGGGCCTGCATCCGTTTCATTCCTCCGCGGTTCGCTTTGGCGACCAAACGCTCATGTTCCTCGGCGGGGAGTCGAACCACGGCAAGAGCATGGCGCAGATCGAGTCCTGTCGCAGGGGTGCCCTGCTGGTCTCGACCGAGACAACCGTCACTGATGAGCGCGGTTGGGCCGTGATGGGCTCCAAGTCGGTGTTTCTGAAGAAGCGGGCGAAAGGCACCGAGCGGGCGGACAAAGCGAGCCCGGAAAGAGGGGTCGAGATTTTCTTCGGCGACATGCCAACCTACGGCGAGTACAACGAGCCCGCGGATGTCGACCTCGTCATCGTTCCCGCCATCGACGGCAACTTCGAGACCTCGGTGGCGGAGATGATCCCCTTCGAGCGCCAGTTCCAGACCTTCCATGGACTGCAGAACTACTTTTTGCTCAACGAGCTGTTGGCGCCGGGACTCCCGATGCCTCTCATCGACAACGCCGAGCTGCGGTTGAAGCGGGCAGAGTTCGTACATCGATTCGCCGAGAGGCCCTACTACTTCATAAGAGCTGCAGGCCCGCAGGCGCTCGTGGACGAGGTGGAGAAAGTCCTTTGATGCCCGGGTGGTCGGCGCCCCGAGTCGTTGAGAAGCCAGCGGGAGCCCAATGGACACGGTCCTAGACGCTCTGGTCATCGGACTGTTCGAGGCGGCACCGCTCGTCCTTGCTGCCATGGGGTTCACGTTGATCTACTACCTCAACGGCTTCATCAACGTGGCTTATGCGGAAAACCTGACCATGGGTGCCTATTTCGCGATCTTCTTCAATACGACGCTGGGCCTCAACTTCTACGTCGCGATCGCCCCGGCCGCGATCATGGCCGGGCTCCTCAGCGTTCTCACCTTCTTGGTCGTGTTTCAGCCGGCGATCAGAAGAGGGGTCGGGCGAATCGAGCTGATCGTTATGTCCGTAGGCGTGTCCTTCTTCATCCGCCACGCCGCTCGAGTGGTGTTCGGTGTCACAAACAAGGTCTTCGACTTCTCGGATACCTCCTTTTTCAGAGTCTTCGGCATCGGCATAACCAGCGCACAGCTGACAGCCTTGGTCCTGGTGGCTGTTATTGCCATAGCCCTCTACCGCTTCATCTACAAAACGGATTACGGCGAGCGGATGCGAGCTCTGGCCAGCAATGAGAACCTCGCCCTCGTGAGCGGGATCAACCCGACCAGGGTGTCGGTGCTCATCTGGTTCTTCGCCGGGGTGGCGGGTGGACTAGCCGGGATCTTCTTCGGGGTCTTTTCCTTCGTCAACTACCTGCTCGGGTGGAACCTGATACTGATCATCATCATGATCACCATCATCGGCGGCATCGGCAGTGTGCGAGGAGCAATGGTCGCGGGCATAGGTGCCGGCATCGTGACGGCAGCGGCCGTATTGACATTGCCGGTAACCCTCTACTCACAAGTTCTGCTCCTAGTGCTCTTCATACTCGTCCTGAAGGTCAGAGGAATGCGGGGCAGCGTGTTTGGGGCGAGGGCGTGAGCGCATTTCTCATCACCGGCCTATCCACGATGTCGGTCTTCGTGGCGTTGGCGACGCTCACCCACCTCCAGTTCGGGAAGGCAGGAATCGTCAACTTCGGTGTGGTCGGCTTCGCGGGTGTGGGTATGTATTCCTTCGGGGTCATGACGGTCACCTACGAGGTACCTTGGCTGGTGGCGTTGGCCATCGCGACCCTGCTGGTGGGATTACTCGGCCTCATCGTCGGCCGCATCATTCTCAACCTCGACGCCGAGTCGGTATTGGTAGCAACCCTCGCCTTCGCGGTTGTCGTCCATACGTTGGTCATAACCGAGAAGCAGTGGACGAGAGGGGTGAGGGGATTCGGCACGATTCCTCACCCCTTCGACTTCGGCAGGGACACACGGTTTGCCTTCATGCTTGTGCTCGCCGTCGTTGCGCTGGCACTGCTGCTCTACGCGTGGAAGCTCAATTCCCAGCCATACGGAAGACTGCTCTTCAGCATCCAGGACAACGAGCCCCTGTCGCAGAGTCTCGGGAAGCCAACATTCCGGCAGAAGGTGATCTTCTTCACGATCACGAGCGCGGCGATGGGACTCGTCGGAGCATTGTTCGCCTCGGCCAGTCGGTTTCTCGTCCCGCAGATGCTGACCGCGGGACTGACCTTCACGGTTTGGATCGCCATCATCCTGGGCGGGCGAAAACACTTCTTGGGGGGCCTTATCGGGGTGATCGCCACGTTCGGTCTCTTCAACATCGTGATCGAGACGTATGCCGAGCTCCCAGATTCTCTGGTTCAACAGTTGCCAGGCCGTGCTCCTCGTAGAGCTC
>JBHICV010000057.1:0-13256 GCA_046759765.1 Acidimicrobiia bacterium | reverse complement strand
ACGGTGGCTGCGCCGATCTGGGCCAAGAGGGCCGCGAGAAGAATCGCGTTCAGCACCCGGGGAAGGTCATCGACGAGCGCCGCCAGACGGGCCTCGGCCCGTCCGCCGGCTGCCGCCAGAGACGCCGCCCTAACTTTTGGCATCCGTACGAGCGCCGCTTCGGCGGCGGCGAGAAAGGCGGCCAGCACTACGAGCAGCGCTAAAGCAAGAAGTAGCGGTCCGTCTTCAGAGAGGGACATGAGGTCGACCGATCAGGAAAGGTTTAAACGTTTTCGCCGAGGAAGATCTCGGAGACCGACGTCTCGGTGAAGATGGCCTTCAGTGCCTCCGCCACTATTCCCGCAACCGAGAGCACAGTGATCTTGTCCAGCGCTTCGGCCTCATCCGGAAGGGGAAGCGTGTTCGTGACAATGACCTCATCGACGGGAGCGTTCTTGAGATTGTCGATGGACGGCTCGGAGAACACGCCGTGGGTTGCCATCAGCAGGACACTCTTGGCGCCCTTCTCCCTGAGCAGTCGGGCGGCGTTAGCAGATGTCCCGGCAGTATCGACCATGTCGTCGACGATGACCGCGTGCCGATCACGCACCTTTCCGACCATCGCCAGGGCCTCGGACACGTTGTGTTCCTCTTCCTCCCGGCGCTTGGCGACGAATGCCACGTAGGCCTCGAGATGGCGGGCATATTTCTCTGCTCGCTTCACACCACCGGCATCTGGCGACACCACCGTGATCGGCCCGTCGAGTCGGCCATTCAAGTAGTCGGCGAATATCGGCAGTGCCGTGAGGTGGTCGAAGGGTCGCGGAATGAAACCCTGAATCTGTCCTGTGTGGAGATCGACCGACACGATTCGGTCGGCTCCCGCGGCCATGTAGAGGTCGCCGACCAATCGCGCCGAGATGGGCTCGCGTGGTAGCACCTTCTTGTCCTGGCGGGCATAGCCGAAGAACGGTACAACCGCGGTGATCCGCTTGGCCGACGCCCGATTGAGGGCGTCGATCATCAACAGCTGCTCCATGATGTGGAAGTTGATCGGATCCGAGTGCGTCTGGATGACGAAGCAGTCGGCTCCCCGAACGCTTTCTGTAGCCCGGACGTAGATCTCCCCGTTGGCGAACTGGCTGCGCTCCATACCTCCCAATGGAACTCCCAGATGCTCCGCCACCTCATCGGACAGCTCCGGGTTAGCGCCCCCGGCGAAGAGCATCATCCGCTTGTGCCCTACCTGGTCCATCGCTATTCCTCCGCTTTGCGCCTCCGTCGTTCCTCCAATTTTTCAGCGTAGCCGGGAACTTCATCCTGCGACGAACGCTCGACGGCGAGCGCACCGGGCGAGACATCCTCGGTAATGGTCGATCCGGCGCCCGTCACGGCCGCCTCCCCGATCTCCACCGGCGCGACGAGCATCGTGTCCGATCCGATGAAGGCATCGGCCCCGATCACGGTCTCGTATTTGGCCACGCCGTCGTAGTTGCAGGTGATCGTCCCCGCCCCGATATTGGCCCGCGGACCGATCTCCGCGTCCCCCATATAGGAAAGGTGCGGCACCTTGGCGCCCTCGCCAACGTGGGCGTTCTTCATCTCCACGAACGTCCCCGCTTTGGCGCCGGCGTCGATGACCGTCCCGGGCCTCAGGCTGGCGTAAGGACCCACCTGGGCCTCCGCTCCGATCTTCGCCTCGCGCAGCACCGAGTACCACACTCTTGCGCCCTGGCCAATTGTCGAGTCCAACGCGAACACATCCGGACCGAGCACGGCATCTTCGGACACCTCGGTCGTCCCCTCCAGGTGAACGCCCGGGTAGAGGCGCACGCCCGGCGACAGCCGGACGTCGGCGTCGACATAGACCCTTTGCGAGTCCTGCATCCAGACGCCTTCCCGCATCCAGGCACGGTTGATTCGAGCTCGGGCAACGGCATCGGCAAAGGCGAGCTGATCGTGGCTGTTCACGCCAGCAATGTCATCGGCACCAGCACGCAGCGCCTCGAGTCGATAACCCTCGCGTGACAGAGCCGCGACCACGTCGGGCAGGTAGTACTCCTTCTGCGCGTTTTCACGGTCGAGGGTGGCCAACGCGGCCCCTAGGCGACCACCATCGAAGGCATAGATGCCGCCGTTGACTTCCGCGATGGCCAGCTGCTCCTCCTCCGCATCGGTTTCCTCCACGACACCGACCACCTCTCCGTTGGCGGCGCGTACAATTCGTCCGTAGCCATACGGATCCTCGAGCTCCGCGGTCAGAAAGGTGACGGCTGCACCCGTGTCGCTGTGATGCGCCAGCAACTCCGGCAGCCGATCTCCCATCAGTGGCGCGTCACCGGGTACGACGACGACGGTGTCGGTGGATACGTCGCCCAATTCGGCCAGCGCGATCTCGACCGCGTGCCCTGTTCCTAATTGCTCGGGCTGAAGAACCCATCGAGTTCCGTCGCCAAGCTTGTCCTTCACGTGCTCGGCACCGTGACCTATTACGACCAGCGTCTCGTCCGGCTCCAATGCCCGGACCGACTCCAACACCCACCACAACAGCGGCCGCCCCGCAACGGGATGGAGGACCTTCGGCAGATCCGACCGCATTCGGGTGCCCTCCCCGGCAGCCATCACTACCGCCTTGACGGGCATGTTTCTCCCTCTCTAGCTCAGCTGGGGGGACAGGATTCGAACCCGTTCTAGCGGCACCAAAAACCGCTGTGCTGCCTGTTACACCACCCCCCAAGGGGGCGCCTCGACACCGGGCAGAAACAGTCTATCGGTCGGTGATTCTCGCTCCTTGCGACACCGGGGCCGCGGCCTGCGCAGCCCTGGCGCCTGGTGGAATGGCCTCGATGGCGTCGCCGGCTTCGTTCTCATCGGCGAAGTAACCGAAGAGAGACGGGCCGCTACCGGACATCATCACCGGTCGGTCCCAAGCGCTCTGCAAGCTTGCCCGCCAATCGTCCAGGCCCGGATTCAGCGAGACCGCCGCCGGGTAGAGGTCGTTGACCAGCGGTGTGTAGTCACGCAGTGGTGGAGGAACGGCCGCCCCTGACACACCTTCATCCGCCGGCCCGTCGAGCTGGTCCCATGCGTGATAAACGTCGCCGGCCGCCAGCTCGAACGGGGGCACGACCACCCCGAGCCAGTACCCGGCTTGGGGGTCGACGGCTTCCACCCGGTCGCCGACGCCCGATACGAGTGCCGTGCCTCCCTTCACACAGAAGGGCACGTCCGCGCCCACCCGAGGAGCGAGTTCGGCCAGGTTGACTTCTCCCGGGATCAGCTCGGTGGCGATACGCAAGGCGGCGGCAGCATCCGCGCTTCCGCCTCCCAGGCCGGCCGCGGTGGGGATCTCTTTGGTAAGCGTGATCTGGAGTCGGACCATCTTCTCTGCCGCTTCGCGGTAGAGGTTCAGCGCCTTCCAGACCAGATTGTCTGTACCTGTTGGGACCTCCGCTCCTCTCACTTCGAGGGCATCCTCCGCATGTGTGTCCGCTTCCAAGGCGTCGGTCCAGCCCACGGTTTGCGCAAGAGAGCGGATGGCATGAAACCCGGAGGCTTCCTGCCGCAGGACACGAAGAGCGAGGTTTACTTTGGCCGGTGCCTCTGCTCGGACGGTCATGCGGCCTCTGCCTCCGCGATGGCCAGATAGTCGGCAGGCCGAAGGGCGTCGGCCCGGAGATCGTCGGCCACCGCCGCCCGCGCCAGCACGTCCGTTAGGTTGGGAACCGCATCGGCAAGGGACGACCGGATCATCTTCCTGCGCTGTCCGAAGGCAGCTGCGGCCAGGTCGGCGGCTCTGGACGCTGAAGACCGTACGTCAGGGCGACGATCGATGATGATGACCGCCGATCCAACGGCGGGAGGTGGAACGAACAGCTGGGGCGGGACTCGGAACTCGAGGGCAGGTAATCCATAGAGCTGTGTGACGACCGAGGGGACCCCGTAGGACTTCGTGCCGGGCCGGGCCACAAACCGCTCTGCGACCTCGGTCTGAACCATCACCACGAAGCGGCCCACAGCGGGGACGTGACGCAGCACGTCGAGTATCAGCGGGGTAGCGATGTTGTAGGGGAGGTTGCCTACTAGCGCCCACTTCGAAGCTGCTACGTCGTCTGCCAGGTCGACGTCCATCGCGTCGGCGAACCGGAGCTCTACGCCGGTGACGCCCTCGAGAACCTCCTCCAGCACCGGTCGGAGCCGCTCGTCGACTTCGTAGGCGATGACCTCATGGCCGGCATCTGCCAGGGCGACGGTGAGAGCGCCGGTTCCGGCCCCGACCTCCACGATGGGAAGCGCGACCGGAGCGAGCGCGGCGATCTTGGCCGTGATGTTTGGGTCGGCGAGGAAGTGCTGGCCCAGGGATTTACGCGGGGCAATCTGGTAACGGCGAAGCAGGTCGCGAATCTGACTGGGCGTCTGAGTCAACGTCTGAAAGCCTTCTCGGCGGCGACGGTCGTGACCTTCGCTACCTCCTCGACACTCGTCTTCCACACTCTCGCCAGCGCCTCGCCGACTGCGGCAACGTTGGCGGGCTCGTTCGGGAGACCGCGGTCTGGCGGAGGCGTCAGATAGGGCGTGTCTGTCTCCACCGTCGCCTTTCCGTGGGGCACGATCGAGGCGGCCGCCCTGACATCGTCGCCGCCTTCGTAGGTGATCGGACCGGCGAAGGAGAAGGTCACATCCAGGTCGAGGAACCTTTTGGTCCATCGCCTGCCGCCGGTCCAGCAGTGGAGGATGGTTCTGCCGCCGCAGCCGAGTGACTCGACGACCTCGTGGACCGCTCCGAAGGCGTCGCGGCAATGCACGATCAGCGGCTTATCGAGCTCGATCGCCAGCTCTGCCTGGGCTTGGAATGCTTCCAGCTGGTCTCTCTCCGAGGACAGGTTGCGATAGAAGTCCAGTCCGGTCTCACCCACCGCGCCCGCTAGTCGAGCCAGTCGGGCAATCTCTGCCCCTTGCTCACCCCACCGTCGTGCCTCGTGGGGATGCAGGCCGGCGGAGGCTATGACCCGCGACGGATACTGATCCGCGAGGGTAAGAGCCGCCTCCGAGGAGGCAAGGTCGATCCCGGGGACCACGACCCAGTCGACGTCTACTGCTCGCGAGAGCAACGCCCTGGCGGACTCCGATGCCAGCTGGATGTGCGCATGTGTGTCAACCCACACGAGCGGCAGCGTACCGCTCAGCGAGTAGGCTCCGCTCGGGTTCCCTCAAAGCCCGGAGGAGGCATGGAGGCGGGCATCGCGCGCAAGATCGACGACTTGGGGCGCATCGTGATTCCGGCCGAGACCCGCCGCCTGTTCAATATCAGGGAAGGTGATCAGCTAATCATCTCGGTCGAAGGCGACAGCATTGTGCTGCGGAAACTCGACTCGACCTGCACGTTCTGCGGATCGACCGAGAACGTCTCTCCTTTCAAGGGCAAGGGCATCTGCGTTTCTTGCCGAGGTCAGCTCACGTAGGGCGCTCTTCAATAACGGCCTCATAGAGCTCCCGGCGAGAAACGCCGCGCTCGGTCGCCACCCCCCTAACCGCGTCCGCGGTGGTCGAGCCCTCCGAGACGCGCTTCAGGCTCTCGGCCACGGCAGCCGTGAGGTCCGCCGCCGGTGCGGGTGCGCCCTCGATCACCAGTGTGAACTCCCCCTTCGGCTCGGCCGAGCCCCAGTGACCCACGGCCTCGCCGAGCGTTCCACGCCACAGCTCTTCGTTGATCTTGGTCAGCTCTCGAGCGACGGCGCAGCGGCGGTCGGCGTCCAGCGCTTGAGAAAGATCCTCCAGGTCCGCGACCAGCCTCGTCTTAGAGGTGAAGAGAACGATGGTTCGGCGCTCGGAGCCGAGGCCCGCGATTCGCTCCGATCGTGCGGCGCCCCGACGGGGCAGGAACCCCTCGAAAACGAAGCGGTCGGAGGGGAGTCCGGAAGCAACGAGCGCCGCCGTAGCGGCGCTGGGACCGGGTATGACCGTGATCCGAGCTCCGGCTGCTAGGGCGGCGCGGACAGCTGTGTAGCCGGGATCGGATATTCCTGGCGTTCCCGCGTCCGTCACCAGCGCAATGGTCTCGCCGGCCGCCAGCCGGCTGCCCAGCTCCTCTTGCCTGTTGGCCTCGTTGCCGACGAAATATGAGCGGAGGGGGGTCGAGACGCCGAGGTGCTTCAGCAGCTTCGCCGAGCGGCGAGTGTCTTCTGCGTAGATGGTGTCGGCAGCCGCCAAGCTTTCCCGGAGGCGCTCGGAGACGTCGGCGAGGTTACCGATGGGGGTGGAGCAAAGAATGAGGAGTCCGCTCACGACAGTGCGTAGGCGTCGAGAGTGAGGCCAGGAGGAGGAGCCGGTCGATCAGGAGGAAGCTCGAGCAGCCAGCGAGCTCCGCTGATCCAGGACCAGCCGCCGGGTGCCAGTGTGTCAACCTCGATTACACGGCCCGAGCCGCTGAGTCCGGCCACCGTGATCGGTGATCGCAGTCCTAGTCCGTGAACCGACGAAACCGCCATGAGCAGACCGGAGCCTGGATAGGGACGCAGACCCCGCCACCGTTGCCTAAAACCTACCGCCAGCAGAACCGGCCCTGACCTCCATCCCCCTCCTCGCAGCTCCAGCCACATGCGCCCCAAGATACGCCCCTATCAGAACTCGGTGAAGGCAGCCCTCACTGTCTGGCCGGCTCCTATATCGCTGGCTGCGATAAACAGAACGTTGTCTCCCTCTTTGGATACGAACGCGTAGTCCTCGCCCCCATAGACCGTGCCAGAGCCGTCGCTCTCGCCCAATCCGACCCGCATCGACTCTCTGACGAACTCACTCAGAGCATCGTGCAGCTCTAGCGCATCTTGCTCCGAGTCGCCGAGGTAGGACAACACGAAGGCCATGTCCCGACCGTTCCAGTAGAGCTCATAGCGATCGCCCCCCCAGCCCTGAGCCGCGGTCGTGGCCGTGACGCCGGAAAGCACTTGATCGAGCATCGTCTGTAGTCCGAGCTGACCCCACGTGGACGCTTCGATCAGCTGGTAGTTACTCAGATCCACAGCAGGGAGAGCGACCGGCAGGGCGGGCTCTGAGTTGAAGTAAGTTCCGGGCTCCAGGACGTGCTCGGTCGTGCTGGGATAGTCGAGGTAGGCGTCGTCAACTCCCTGGAATCCGTCGGCCGTCCAGATGCTCGAGACGAGCTCTCTTCCCGCCAAGTAAGGAAACAGCAGGCTGTCCTGCAGGAACTGGGGCGACGAGTCGAACACGGGACTCTCGAGAGCGAGAACGTCCTGCAAAAAACCGAACAGCTCTTCCCGAGAAAGGCCTTGGAGATAGAGGGTCTCGACGACGGTCGCGTCGCCCTCGACCAGTGCGCGATAGGCCGAGGCCTCGTCGTACCGCTGCTCCTCATCGAACTGGTCCATGACCGAGAAGAGGTCGAAATGCTGGTCGGTCAGTGCATGGGTCAGCTCGTGGACCATCGTAATTCTCTGGGTAGTGGTCAGCTCGCCCTCCGTGGCCGGAGCTACCAGCTCCTTGCTCTCGGTGGCATAAAAGGCAACCACCTGCTCCGCCTGGAGCCGGCGAAGAAGTTGCAGGAGATCTTCGTTCTCCGGCAGAAGGCCGAGGACGGTGTAGAGCTCGTCGCTGGCGGCGTACTGGACCGGGTCCACTTCCTCATCGAAGAGCTCGACGATCCTCTCCGCTACGCCCTCCTCGTCGAGAATTGTGATATCCGGCGTCTGGAGAAACTCCAGGCCACGAATTTCCTCGGTTACCTGCATTAGCTCTTCGATCTGCGCGGTGAGCGGGTCCTTGGGCGCGGTGACCTCCGGCGCCTGGGTAACCGGAGGAGCGGTCGTAACTGGAGGAGCGGTCGATCGTGCTGTAGCCGAAGGTGTCGTGGTCGGCGGCGAGGTCGTCGCAGGTGGGATGCTCTCCGGCACCAAAGAGCCTTCTGAGCCGGCGCACGCGGCCAGAACGAGCGCGAAGCCGAGAACGGCAGAACGGAGGCGCATGAACACCCGAGGCTACCCGGGCCCCGCAGTTGTTCTTACCCCGGGCCCCCGGCGGCTTCCTCTCGCATCAGTGGGGTGTTACCGGCATAGGTGAACAAGGTAAGGGCCGCGTGCAACCCGATGAGAAAGCCAACCGCGAGCGGGCCGTACTCGTAGTCGCCTCGCGGTGGGTTGATGTTGCTGACGAAAGAGGCGACGAATCCGAGCGCGCCGACAACGAGCGCCAGCGTCTGGCCCGCTACCAGGAGCCGCGAGGTCCACCGGTCCCAGCGAGAGAGGAGGCCCATCACGTAAGCGAGCGTGTAGCCGCCTTGCGCAACGAGCCCGATACCCAACGCCAAAACGAGGACAGGGACCTCGTCCGCGGTCAGGAACATGGCCGTCAACAGACCACCCACGCCGACGTTTACGACCGAGAGTGTGGCGACAATGGTCGTCATGCATTCCCTCCGGTTTTCCTGTCAGTAACCAGCCCGGAGGGCGGGACCATGACTGACAGGAAACCATCGTAGGGGCTCTAGCTGGAAGGTCGAGAGCTGGATGACACAGCTGCGGCTTGGCGCTGTTCGTCGGCGGCGATCTGTCGGGGCAGCCACACCCTCCACGCCACGGTGGCCAGTACTGCCGCCATCAGTAGAGCTGCTCCGGCCACCAGCCAAGCGGACCGGAACTCGCCGTTGGTGACGATCCATCCGAAGAGCAACGGCCCCGATGCGGCGCCGGCAAGGAGCCCGGTTTGGAGAATGCTGGTGGCGCTGGCCGGAGCTTCCGGGTAGCCGCGTACTACGACGAAGTGCATCATGCCGTTCCAGCTCCATCCCGCCCCGAGCCCCAGCAGAGTCCCCAACCCGAAGGCGACAAAGACCTCGGCGAAAGCTATGAGAGCCAGGCCGACGGCTCCGATCGCCATGTAGGAGGCGATGATGAGCAGTACTGACCGCCCCGGCACCCGGTCGACCATCCACCCCGAACCAATCCGCACCGCGATCCCTACCAGGCTGGCCGCCGCCAGGAGGAACCCGGCGGCCCCTGATCCGATGCCGAGGTCCACCGCGGCCACCACCAGAAACGTGGCCACCGCTTGAACTCCGGCAATGGCGAGGAAACCGACGCCCGCCACCAGCAACAAAGGAACTGGGTCACCAGTGCCACGGCGAGCGGACGCTTCCCTTCGGCCGGTGACCGGACTGCTACGGGCGGCGTTGATAGCCAGAGAAAGTGCGGCAACCGCTCCGCCGGCGAAGGCCCAGCGCCAGCCCACAGTGAGCCCGACAGCCGGTACTGCTACCCCGGCCAGGAAAATGGCTATTGGAATCGCCGCCTGCTTGAGTCCGAAAGCGAGGCCCTGGCGGGCCGGGGGTACACGAGTGACGAGGGCGAGGTTGGCCGTTGGATTGGCCGCCGCACTTCCCAGACCGGCGATCACGTAGGCGACTGCCAGCGCCGTCCATGACTGCGACAGCATTGCTACCGCCAGACCGCCCGCCACAAGAGTTGATGATGCAACGGCTCCTGCCTTCTCACCCTTGGCGTCGATGAGCCGGCCCGCCAGCGGAGAAGCCAGAAAGCCCGTGACGGCGAAGATCGTCACCAACGCGCCCAGGCGCAGGTCGGAAAACTCCAGCTCGGCGCGGATCTCCACCGCCAGGGCCCCAACAAGGAAGGCGGGCAAGACCGCCAGGATCGTGATCGCAATAGGGGAGGCGACCTGGCGGCCCAGTGACGACCGAGGGGTCCGAGCCTCAGCCACGTGCGGCTTCAGCGGTCACTTGAGCACAAGAACGGCCGCATCTCCCGGCAGTCTCAAGACAGCCGGGGGAACTTTCAAATCAGAGCTGTCAGACCGGAGCTTCGGCCGGCTCACGCTCGCCCACCAAATAGAAGGTCTCCATCGTGCCCTTGCCCTTGACGTCGATCTCGCCTCTTCGTCGGAATAAGAACTTGTCTTTGGTGAGCTCATACGTCGAGACGGAAACCTGGATCTGGCCGGCCTCGGCGTGTGATTCCATCCGGCTGGCAGTGTTGACCGTGTCTCCCCACAGGTCGTACTGGAACTTGTGAGTGCCGATCACGCCGCCGATGACCGGTCCGGAACTCAGCCCGAGGCGACATGTGATCTCGTAACCGGCGAGAGGGTCGCACCGATCTATATAGCTCTTCATATCGAGCGCGAGACGGGCGGCCAGCTCGGCGTGGTCCGCCTGGGCCTCGGGTACTCCCGCAGCCGCCATATAGCCGTCTCCGATCGTCTTGATCTTCTCGACGCCGTAAGACGCCACCAGTTGGTCGAGGTCGGAGTGAACGTCATTCAGCCACCCGACGAGCGTCTCGGCCGGCAGATCGGCGGCGAGGGCCGTGAAACCCACCAGATCCATATAGACGATCGTGACGCTATCGAATCGATCGGCGATGATCCCCGGCTCGCGCTTGAGGCGCTCTGCGATGGGCTTTGGAAGGATGTTGAGCAGCAGCTGCTCGGATCGCTCCTGGGCCCGATCTCGTTCGATCATGAAGTACAGGAGGACTGCGAAGAGTGTGATCGAAGCCGCGCCGATGTTCATGACGTAGAAGGCGGTAATCACACCTTCCGGCAGGTCGGCGTGTTGAGCCAGCCTGCTGTCGAAGAGGGCCAGGACTGCGAGGGCCGCGATAAACAGGGGAATCCACCGGAGTCCTTCCTTACGGCCGACGAACAAGAGCAGGCCTACCGGGGTGAAGACCGCCCACAACATGACGGCACTCGATCCGTTGTAGCCACCGAGCGCGACGTGTATCCAGACGCTGGAGGCGAGGTTGTAGCCGGCGAGGATGTAGGGGAACGGTCCGGGGCTCTCGGTTCGAAGGACATAGAGGACAAAGATCCCGGTGACGACCATGAAGCCATAAGGCCCGAGCGCGGCCAGCGGTTCACCTAGGAACAAGTACAGCGTCCCCCAAAGCGGAGTGATGATCAGCGCCCCGGTAAAGGCCAGGATCACGAATATCGCCTTCTTCAGACGCTCCTCGTCGCTGTCGGTGGGACGGCTGGCAAAGTCGGCGGCTCGATCGACCACGCTGGACAGAAGGTTCCTTTTTTCGGCCATAAGGACCCCCGAAGTAGCTCGCTAGAGATTTTCGCGCCGCGACGGCGTCTGTGCGGGGAAAGGATCACTCTGCGGCGTATTGGAGAATGGCCCTCTTCCCGGCTGTGCGGACTTCTGTGAAGCCGCGGGTCTCATAAGCCTCGCGGCGGCCCATGAAGTCGCCTCCCTCCAAGACATACGCCTCAATGGTTCTTGCGCCCCGCCCGACCGCATACTTGATGGCCGCATCGAGCAGTGCGCCGGCGACGCCCCGACGCTTGGCAGCAGGATGGATGTAGAAGCAGACGATCGTGAAGATGTCCGGCGCCTTCTGATCCTCTTTAGGCCCGTACGCGCGCGAGCGCATCAGTTGGCCGAACTCGGGTCGGGGTCCGACCGAGACCCAACCAACCGGCACGCCCGATTCGTAGGCAAGGAGGCCGGGCTCTCGTTCCGCCTCAACCAGGCCCTTGAGTGCCAGCTTGTTCTTGGCGCCGTCTCCCGTCCGCTGCCGCCACCACATACACCAGCAGCCATCGGTGGGAGGGGTACCGCCGCGGGGCCCGCGCCGCTCGAACAGATCGACCAGGTCGTCCCAGCGGTCCGGAGTGGCGGGGTGGACCTCTATCGGTACGTCCGTCATGTGCTCAGCGGGGATAGAGCCAACCACGAAACAGTCGGGTGAGTTGAGGCATGGCGAACCACGTCATCAGCACGACGAGGATGACCGCGGTAATCAGCGTGCGGACAAAGAATTCGAGGGTCAGAGAGACCGGAACCGCGAGATAGGCGTTGCTACCCAGCAGCGCACCGAGTAACGGCACGACGATGAGGATCAGCGGATAGATGGCCAAGAGGACCAGCACCGCCATCTTTCGCTTGGGCGGCGGCACGACTACCTGGTGCCCAGGCAGCTGAAACCATGTCTCGAGCCCGCTTTCGCTCCTGTACCTCGGCGCTTCGGTAACGAGCGGCTCTAGACGAGCAAGCCAGTCGGCCCTTTCCGGTGACTCCTCCCAGCGCCTCAGATCCTCATAGGTGGCGAAGCGAGCAATGACCACATACTCGGTGTCAGTGGGTTGGCTGGGACGCAGCACCGTCAAACCCTCGCTGCCCTCGTATTGCGCCGCATCTGCAGCAATGCCCGACAGCCACTCCTCGAAGCCCCTCCGTTGGTCCGGTCGGACGTTGTGGGTTATGACCCAGGTAACAGATTCGCCACTGGCCGCGCTCTCCATCTCACCCTCCCTCATAGCCGCGCCTACCCGTCCACAGTAGGGACCAGCCCGACCCAGCCCGGTTAGGCCACCGGGCTTCCCTTGAATTCGACCGAGACGCCTTCGAGTGGATCAAGCCTGAAATCGATCTCCTCGCCGATGCTTGCGGCGAGCGGTGGTAGTACCGAACCGGCAATGATCACATTGCCCAAGCCGAGGGTATGCCCCAGCAAAGGTGCCGCCTCCGCCACCGTACGGACGATGTCGATCAGCTTGCCGGTGTTCTCCTCCAGGTCGAACGACCGAGGCGTCTGCTCGCCGTTCACCGCGGCGCGCAGTCCCTCCAGGTGGCCTCCGGCCCTGCCCTGGTCCGGGAGACCGAAAATGACGTGCCGATGAAAGATGTTGCCGGCCAGAACATCTTCGACCTCCTCCGGAGGCGGGTACACGTCGGCCAGCTCGATCGCCGCCCCAAGTGCTTCGATCGCATCTCGAACGCCCTCGTCGGTCGCCGATGGCGGGACCTCTTGACCGACATAGACCGCGATCTCGGGTTCAGCGACAGCATTGGACCAGGTGGAGAGGTCGGCGCTCCCGCCGTTCGGAAGTTCGGTCGCGTCGGTCAGGAAGCCGACGAGTGGATGGGAGAGCCCAAGGAGCTGTTGGCCGGCTGACGATCCGAAGCCGACTTTCCAACCGATCAGACGCTCGCCACCGGCAAGGCGGCGGTCGAGCTTCCTCCGGAGTCGTCTCATGCCGGCAGAAACGCGGGGATCCAGGGAAGGCCGGCTCACGCGAGGCGATATCCGGCCTGCTCGAGCGAACCGGCACCGCTCCAACCCCAAACGAGCACTACATCGAGCGCACCCGTGTTGTTGAACCCGTGCCAGTGGCCCCTAGGAGTGAAGATGACATCGCCTTCCACCGCTGCCTGGTTTTCTTCGTCGGTATACACTTCGCCTGCACCCTCGAGCACGACGAAGAACTCATCCGCCTGGTCGTGCGCGTGCTTCTCGTGT
>JBHICV010000056.1:0-13550 GCA_046759765.1 Acidimicrobiia bacterium | reverse complement strand
GCCGGCAGATCCCAGGCGATGAGGTGATCGGTCACCGATTGCCACGTGCTGCGGGCCGCCACGGGATCGTCGCTGAGCCTGGCCCCCGTCAGGCTCTCAAACCCGGCAAGGGCGATGTTTCTTGCGGTACTCGGGCCAAGGAACCTGAGGAGGTCGGAAAGCAGCCAGGCAGCCCTTGCGTCCCCCGACTCTCCGATGCGCTCCAACGCAGTGAGATCGACTTCGCTGCCGAGGTCCGAGAAGAGGGCGTCGAGCACCACGACCAGCGACTCGTTTGCCGGACCGTCCGACACCTCCGGTGCCGGGGGAAATTCGAAGCCGAGCTGGTTGCGGAGCACCGAGCCCGTTGCGGGCGGGATCACTTGCCCTTCCGCGCCACTCGTAGTTGAGGTCGAAGGCGACTTCACAGCTACATCTCCGCCGCTGCAGGCGGCGACCACGAGCGCCACAGCAAGAAACAGGTTTCGATATCGCACCTTGGGCTACGTAACCAGCTTACGAACCTTCGGTCTTTGTGCCGGTGGGCGACCTCAATCCCTCCGAGTCGTGTGACTCTGTTCACACTCCACACGCCGTGGTGGTTTACTCCGGGGATGTCGATTCTCGACCCGGTAATCGAGCGGATGGAGGAAATCGGCGCTCGACTGGTCGAGGCCGGCGATGAACGTCAACACTTTCACGGCGCGTACACACGCTCGACGAAGGCGGTCACGGAGGATATCTACGCAGGCGGGTTCCTCGACGCTGAGTGGACGGAGCGCTGGGACAAAGCCTTCGCGGAGCTGTACCTGGACGCCTTTGACATCTGGGACCGCGGCGACGATCCGGCCGGCCCGTGGCGGGTTGCGTTTGAAGCGGCCCAAGACCCTGTGATCCCACCTCTACGCCACGTTTTGCTTGGTATCAACGCTCACATCAATTACGACTTGCCGCAGGCACTGTTAGCGGTCATCACCGACGAAGAGTTCAAAGACGAAGCCGTCGTGGGTCGGCGCGCCGCGGATCATGCTCATGTTGACTCGATCCTCGTGCGACGTGTTCCCGAGGAGGACCGAATCCTGGCCAGAGTCGAAGAGCCTGGCGATCGCACGCTTGTCGACCGCATTCTGCAGCCACTCAATCGAGCGGGGACCAGACGGTTCCTGAAGGAGGCTCGTGCAAAGTGCTGGCAGAACGCCAGCATGCTCAGCACTGCCCGGCGGAAAGGCCCGGACGGTTACACGGCCGAGCTTGCTCGGCTCGAGGAGTTATGCCGGCAGCGGGTGGCCGACCTGGTCACGCCCCGGTATGTGATTATGAAGCTCACCGTTGGCGGCTTTGGGGTCTTGCTGGAGGAGTGACACCCGATGGCTCTGCCTCGAGCTGCCAGGGTCAGGGCGGCGGGAGCCGCCTTCTCAGTGGAATCGCCGTCGGCGTTCGAGGTCACCGCCGGTCGGTGGTGGAGAAGGAGTCGCGCCAGGCGGCGCTCGATGAGCGGCCGCGGCGAGCTCAGCTAGCTCCAGCACGAAGTCACGATCCCGGGATTTGGTGAACACAACTTCGATCCAGTCGGAACCGGATCGGCGGAGGTCGACTCTTTGGTCAGCGCGAAGGCGAGCTCGGTTTTCGCTGATAACTGACCGAGTGAGGCGGATCTCGATCACACGGTCAGACTCGAAGTGAGCGATCTCCTTGCCGTTGACCCAGTAAGCCAGGTCGTCCTTGAACATGGAATCGCTCTCCACGATCCCCGAGATGGTGCACAGGGCCTCTTGCAGCGAAGTCCTCACGGACGCAGTCATGGATCCACCGGTGCTCAGGCTATCGAGCCTGGTGGAGAGCATCGAGGGCTCACAATGGTCTGGCGGCCTACCCATCGATTCGAGGATCGGCCCCGAACGCGATCAGAATCAGAGCCATGGAAGTAGCGAGAGGGCTCTATCGACAGACACTGGGGATCGCCAACTGGTACCTCGTGGAACAGGGAGGCGCCTTCGTGGTGGTCGACGCCGGGACAGCCTCTGATTGGTCGCTGCTAGTAGAGGCTCTTCGGGCTCTGGAACACCGGGTCAGAGATGTAGAGGCGGTCCTGCTCACCCACGCTCATCCCGATCATGTCGGCTTTGCCGAGCGCGCCCGAGCGGAGGCTGAGGCACGGATCTTCATTCACAATGCCGATCAGGAACGGCTACGCGGAGGCAAAGCACCTGCCAACGAGGCTCGCCTCGGCCGGTATCTGCTTCGTTGGGAGACTTGGCGGACCAGTCTGGGCCTGCTGAGGCAGGGAGGGGTCAAGATCGTGCCGGTTGCCGAGGTGTCGACGTTTGCCGACGGGGAAACCCTCGATGTTCCCGGCCGTCCCCGAGCGATCCACCTTCCCGGCCATACCGACGGCAGCGCCGGACTGTGGTTCGAGGATCGGTCAGCACTTTGCACCGGTGACGCTTTGGTCACCCACAACCCGCTTACGGGCCGTGACGGGCCACAAGTAATGCCGGCCGCATTGAACCAGGACTCCGATCTCGCTCTCCGGTCCCTCGATGCAGTGGCGTCGATCAGCGCCAGCGTCTTGCTGCCGGGCCACGGTGAACCCTGGTCCGGTGATGCAAGCGAGGCTGTTCGCCAGGCCCGTATTGCCGGTCCCTCATAAGGAGCTCCTAGCTAGAGCCACGCGCACGATCAGGCCAGGTCGCGTCCCGTCAACCAGCGTTTGATCTCCTCCTCGGTCCCTCGATGTTGAATGAAAACGTCGGTGGGTGCAGCCGGATTCAGCCGGTGACCTGGGCGTTAGGTAGGAGTGTCCCGTCGGATATCTCGCCGAAGACTGCTACTAGGTGATCAGACCAGGTGACAGCTTGCGCGGTGGTCAGGATCCCCAGATCGATCCCGGTCGTGTCACCAAGAGCGAGGCGTTCCCCGCCGCACAACGGCGGGAGCGACTCGGCGAGCAATTCGCACAGCCACGTACCTTCGCTCGTGGAGAAATAGAAACCATGCACCGCCAGGATTCCCGTGGCGTCAGTCTCGAGGGCTTCAGACACTGTCAGTCCGCCCTCTACGAGAAAGCCACCCGAAGAGCCGGGCCGAACGCCGTCGTCGGGTTCGTCTTCAACGAAGAGATCGTCATCGCCGACGACCACAGTGTCGTCGCAGTCTGGAGCGTCCTCGGCGCAGGCCGCGAGGGGGGTTAGGTCGCCCGTCGGAGGTTGTGACGAGCAGGCCGCCAAAACCACTAGCAGCAGTACCAGCGCGCTCATCCATGTGCTCGGTCTCATCGTGAATCTCCCCTCACTGTCATTCGACGGTCGAGGGGTGGCTCGGGGTTCCCAGCAACGAGTGCAGTCGAGAGATCCCTGAGATTCTCCCTGGGCCCTCAGGGTCATTGGCGGGACATACCCAATAGTCGCCGGCCGCGCGTCTCCGCACAATCGCCCAGAGACAAACGGGTGGCGGCATCAGGCCGGACCCTCCGAACCCGGAAAGGAAACCGATCCTCATGAGAGGTAACTACCGATTCTTTGAATGGGTCAATCGCCATGCCCGTCCCGTAGGGGCGGCCGTTGTGATTATCGCCTTGACGCTGGGCGTTACTGCGTCAATGGTGGCGAACACCGACGACGCCGACTTCGAACCTGCTGGCGAAGTCTTCGATCTCCGCGACCGCGCCCAAGAGACGCTCAACAGCCATTCCACGATCGCCTCGGCAGCTTTCATAGTTGAGGCAGCCGATGGCGGAGATGTCCTTACTGCGGACGCCTTTCGGGAGTGGGCGAAGGCCACGGATCGGATTCGCAGCCATCCGGAACACTCATCCCATCTGGTGACCCAGTTCGATCCCGACCTCGGCTCCGAGGTTCCGGGTGTGCTCTCGGTCGTTGATCTCGTTGAGGCACAGCTTCCCAGCGGGCTCGAGACGGCAACCGACGCAGACGTTAAAGCAGCTCTGACCGAAGTCTTGGATCCGTCCTCCCCGAGTAGCGGCATGCGGTTCACACTCTCAGAGCTGGCGACCTACTCCGGGAGTAACCCGGTTGCGCCGGCCTTCCTTACCCAGATCACCTACGACACCGCCACCTTCGAGAGCTACATCGACTCGGAACTCTGGTTGCGGGAGGTTCAGAGTGATCTTCGTGAAGGAGCCGCACACACCAGCTCGATCGGACTGGCCATCGATTGGGATCAGACTTTCGAAGAGGCGCTTCAGGCCTCGACCCCCTTCATTTTCTTAGCGGTCGCGCTCATAGTGCTTTTGGTATCTGCCGTGCACCGCTCCTACTGGTCTGCAGTGCTGGTGATGAGCGGCCTGGGACTGACCATGCTCGCTTACAACGGGGTAGCAGCTCTGGCCGGCCTGAAGATGGGATCGGTGCTGCTGGCCTTCATCGTGCCGATTGCGATGATCAGCTTTGGAGTGGACTTCTTCATCCACGGATCTGGGCGGGTGAGAGAAGTCCAGGTCGACGGCGGCGCGACACGGGACCGCGCGTATCCGACAGGTATGACGGCGGTGTTCATAGCGATGCTGCTGGCGGCAACGTCCTCGGTGGTGGCGTTTCTGTCCAACGCCAGCTCCGGGACCGAGGCCATCGTTCAGTTCGGCATCGGCGCGGGCATAGCACTGGTCCTTGCTTATCTCATTCTGGGTCTGGGGGCGCCCCGTGTACTCGTCGGAATCGAAGCGACCGTAGGACCGAACCCCGTCAAGGGCCGGAGCAGGATCATCTATGGGCTGGCGCTCCTACCCGTCGCCATTGTCGCCGGCCTTGCGGTAACGCTGGCCGTAGTCGAGCCACAGACCGGAGCCATAGCGGTGGCCGTAGTAATGGTTCTGTTCGTGACCCTTCCGCTGCTCCTGACGCGTAGGCGCAATCGCCGGGCGGCGGCACGTGGACGTTCAGTTACTGACAGCGTGGCCGGTGCGGCTCACGGACTGAGGACCGCAGGGAGCGTTGTTCACCGCCTCGCCTCTCGTCGCATCATCACGGTCCCGGCCGTTCTGGTGGTCGGTGCGATTGGATTGTTCTTCGCCCTCCGGGTCCAATCCGGCTTCGAGTTGAAAGACTTCCTCTCCACCAACACCGGAGTGGTCCAGTCGATCGACCGATTCCGGACGCACTTCCCCTCCAATGGGGAAGGCAGCAGCTTCATCTACGTCGAAGGAGACCTCACCGATCCGGCCACGCTGGCCAGCCTCGATCGCGTGGTCGAGCAGCTGGACGGGAGCAGAGCCGAGTTCGGTCGCTATCCGAACGGCGAACTGATCGTTGAGCCATACGCCACAGAGGCGGTTCGGATGACTCTGGCGTCATCGGCCGCGATCGCCGAAATCGGGGCGATGGATGTGGAAATAACCGATCAGGACGCCAACGGGCTCCCGGACACTACAGATCAGGTCGTCGCCATCTACGACTACCTGGTGGCGAACGGAGTGCCGACCCCGGACGGTGGACTGGCGTACAGCGCCGACGACGTTGCTGGCTTCTTGGCGCATGACGGCGATGTCCAGGCGACCGCACTTGTCGTCCAGATCGGCTCGTTCAGCGACGGTGCGGTCATTCGCCCGGCGCAAGCAGCGATGGAGGCGGCTGTCACAACGCTGCGGTCAGCCGCGCCGCATCTCCAGACGGTCGGCGTAACGGGCGACGTCGTTGCGGAGTTCGAGTTGCTCGAATCCTTCCGCAATTCGATGTTGCTGGCTCTGCCGTTGGCAGTGGCGCTGACGCTGATGGTCGCCGCGGTCCTGCTGCGGTCGATCAGGTATGCGGTCGCCTCGGTGATCCCGATCGGGTTCGTGGTTGTCGGGCTGTATGCCTTCATGACCGTCGCCGGCTTCACGATCAACGTGCTCACCGCAACGATTGCCGCCATCGCGGTTGGAGTCGGGATCGACTTCTCGACCCACTTCACTGCGCGCTTTCGAGAAGAGATCCAGGACAGGCCGAACCGGCTAGAAGCACTGCGTCGAGCCGGTCAAGGGACGGGGGGTGCCCTCGTGCTCTCCGCGCTGACATCCGTCCTCGGCTTCACGGTGATGGCGCTGGCGCCCACGCCGATATTCGCAACCTTCGGCATCCTCACCGCGACGATGATCGGCCTTTCCCTGGTCGCCGCCCTCGTCGTGCTTCCCAGCGTGCTGCTGTTGGTGACGAGAGAGCCGGAAGCGTCGCTTCCTGTACCCGAGGAAAGAGAGCTGGTAGCGGTCGGCTGAACTCCTTCCGGTCGAGCGGGCCCCTGGGTCGAACAGGGGCTCGCACCGCGCTAGAGGTCGTACGTGTCGCAGACGATTGCCGCCAACTCGCGGCGGTCGTGATTAGGCAGGTCTCAACCAGCGTTCGATTTCTTCTTGCGTGAGGTTGCTCCCGGTCACGACAGTGGCGACCCTTTGGTCTCGAAACCTCTCCGGCTCCGCCGCGATCGCCGCCACCCCGACGGCACCTGCTGGCTCGGACAGGAGGCCGGCGTGCTCCCAGAGAAGACGCATTGCCTCAATGATCGGCTCGTCGTCAACGAGGAGCACCTCGTCCACAACACCTGTCATGTCGTCCACCGCCTCGGGAATCGGCACTCGGACCGCAATTCCATCTGCGATGGTGTCGACTCTCGGCCTCTCGACGATGCGACCCTCTCGCCACGACTTCTCCATCGCGTCAGCGCCGGCACTGCAGACGCCGACCACCTCGGTGGAGGGAGTCGCCTCCTTCAACCAGCGGGCGATACCAGCGATCAAAGCTCCGTTGCCGACTGGGATCAGGGCCGAGTCAAAGAGATCACCCCGAGCCAACAGCTCGACCCCGATCGATCCGGCACCCTCACTGATCTCAGGCTCACGCCCATCCTCCACAAACCAGGCCCCGATGTTCGCGCTGTGATTCCTGCCCTCGCTCTTGGCCGCGTCGAAGTCGTGCCCGGCGAGACGAACATCGGCACCTAGCTCGAGCAGCCGCGCGGCTTTCACAGGGTTGGCGTCCTCGTTCACGAAAACGGTCAGCGGCCGGTCGTGACGGCGGCACGAATAAGCCATGGCCTGACCGAAGTTGCCGGTGCTGGCGCAGACAAGGTGCCTGGTGTCGCCACGTGCATTCACTTGGGACAGGAAGTAGTCGGCCCCGCGCCCCTTAAAACTGCGGATCGGGTTGGCGGTCTCAACTTTGAGGGTAAGGCGACAGCCGAGCAGCTCCGAAAGCGGCTCGCATTGGTATTGAGGCGAGTGCAGGAAAACTGGGTCAATGCTGCGCGCGGCCTCCGCAATGGCGTCCAGTGTGAGACGGTGGGAGGGGCGCTCCGTGACCACCGCGCCAGTATGACCGCCTGTCGCTCAGCCGGGCGAATCACGTGGCGTACGCTTTGAGATCTGATGGCCGACCTGCCGACGGGCACTGTCACGTTTCTGTTCACAGATATCGAGGGGTCCACCCGGCTTCTGCAGGAGCTGGGGGAGAGCTACCACGATCTGCAGGAAACTCATGCCGCCATTCTGAGAGCGGCTATTTCGTCTGGTGGGGGGACGGAAATCTCCACAGAGGGCGACTCCTTCTTCGCGGTCTTTCGCACTGCGGCGGGAGCGGCACGGGCTGTGGCGGAGGCTCAAAAAGCGCTCGACGCGGGGGATTGGCCAGCCGGAGCGGAGGTCCGCGTTCGGATGGGCCTACATACCGGGGAAGCGATTCTTGGTGGAGACAACTATCTGGGCCTCGATGTCAACCGGGCGGCGCGGATCTCGGCGGCGGCGCACGGGGGGCAAGTGCTTCTTTCGGAAGCGACGGCGGCCCTCGCGAAAGGCGCCCTGGAGACGGGTGTCGATCTCCGCGACCTGGGCCCGCATCGGCTGAAAGACATCGAGGGCAGTGCGCACCTGTACCAGCTGGTGGTTGAGGGCCTTGACCAGGATTTCCCGCCGCCTCGGACCTTGGATGCTCGACCCAATAACCTGCCCGCTCAGCTGTCGAGCTTCGTGGGCAGGACCGACGACATCGCACGCATCTCAGAGGTCGTGGCTCAACAGAGGCTGGTCACGCTGACCGGGCCGGGGGGTACCGGAAAGACTCGGCTGGCGCTGGAGGTGGCGGGCAGCGTTCTCGTCGACTTCAGGGACGGCGCCTTCTTTGTGGACCTTTCGGCGGTGAGCGACCCCGAGCTGGTTGCACAGGTAACCGCGGATACGCTCGGTGTCAAGCAGCAACCCGACCGCGAGTTGCTGTCGTTGATGGCCGAGCACCTGGCACAGCTCGAGCTGTTACTGGTCTTGGACAACTTCGAGCAAGTTGTCGAGGCGGCACCCGTAGTCGGCCAACTCCTCAGGGAAACTCAGAACGTCAAGGCACTCGTGACGAGTCGGATCCCGCTGCATGTATCTGGAGAGCAGGAATTTGCGGTCGCTCCGCTTGAGCTACCGGATGAGGATCGGCTCGATCTGGAAGAGCTATCCACCTACGAGGCGATCGCTCTCTTCATCGAGAGAGCCCGGTCGACCAAAGAAGACTTCGAGCTGTCGGACGAGAACGCCGGGGCAGTCGCGAACATCTGTGTCCGCTTGGACGGGCTGCCCCTGGCCATCGAGCTGGCGGCCAGCCGGGTCAAGCTCTTGAGCCCGCAAGCTATCCAGGAGCGTCTCGAACAGGCGCTCCCGCTTTTGGTTTCGCCTCTTCAGGATTTGCCGGAGCGCCAGCGAACCTTGCGCGGGGCCATCGCGTGGAGCTACGAGCTGCTCAACCGCGACGAGCAAGCCCTTTTCTCGCGTATCGGAGCGCTGCCTGGTGGGGGCGATTTCGAAGCGATCGACGTTTTGGCGCAGGACGCTGCGCTAGACGACTCGCTCGGTGTGCTGACGTCGCTGGTCGACAAGAGCCTCGTCAGGCAGACCGAGTCTGATCGGACCGAGCCTCGGTACGGGATGCTGGAGACGATCCGCGAGTTCGCCCTAGAGCGCCTCGACGAAGCCGACGATGGCCACCCCCGGCGTCGCGTGACCGAACACTGGCTGGACTTGCTGGCGTCCTTCGATTGGGAACCGCAGCCTGATCGGGCAACGATCGTGAGGCTGGATGAGGAGAGCCCGAATTTTCGTGCGTCGTTCGATTGGACGCTGGAAATCGGCGAGGCGACTCTCGGCCTGCGCCTGGCAACGGAATTACGTGGCTACTGGCTCGTGAAGAACCACTTTCGGGAAGGCATTGGGTGGCTCGAGCGTCTGTTGGCGCTTCCCGGTGCCGAAGAACCGTCGGCCGTTCGGGCCAGGGCACTGACCTGCCTGGCCGATCTCAATACGTTCGCGTGGGACGAGCGGATCGACTCTCTGACGCTGATCCGCGAGGCCGCCGAGATCTTTCGAGAAATCGACGATCGACCAGGCCTGGCTGACTCGCTCAGTGAACTCGGCATCCAGTTTCTCGTAATAGATGACCTTGCCAGTGCCCGGCAGGTCCTCATAGAAGGTCGCGCCCTGAGCCTCGAGGTTGGGAACAAGACCAAAACTGCCCAAATCACCCTGAGACTGGGCCTTATCGAGATGACGGAAGGTGATCTGGCGGCAGCGCGGCGCATGGCCGAGGAGGCGCGGGGCGGGTTCGAGGAGTCAGATCAGATCTGGTTGCTCTTCGTAAGCAGGGTGCTCGGGCACGTGGACCGGTTGGAAGGAAACCTGGAGGCCGCCGAGGCGCGATATCGACGAGGCCTCGAGTCCTCGCAGGAGGTCGGCAATCTCCACGGCGTATCGATTGCTCTCTGGGGCTATGCGGGGGTGGCGGTGGAGCGTGGCGACTATGAACGGGCGGTGAAGCTATACGAAGGAGCTAAAACAGCCCGAGAGATGGTCGGAAAGATGGCGGAGATCGAAGGCAAGGTGTTCGGCGATATAGAGGACGCGCGGCGCCACATGAACGAGAAGACCTTTGACAAAGCGCGCGAAGAGGGCCGTTCGATGTCGGTTGAAGAAGCGATCGCCTATGCGCTCGGCGAGCCAAACGGCGCCACCGGCGCGTAGCCTGCCGACGTGGAGAAACCGTCAGCGCCAGTAACCAGCAGATTTGGGATCCTCCAGATCGCCATCGTTGTTCTGACGGTGGCGACGGCCTATATCCACGTAAGAGTCACTGACTTCGCTCCCTTCGATCTGTTCGGGATCAACAGCTTCCTCCTCACCGCCGCCGGCTACGTCGGACTCCTTTTGGCTCTTTATCTTCCGATACGTCTGCTTCAGAGGTACCGCCGCCCAATCCGATGGCTCCTCATTCTTTTTACCGCTGGGATAGTGATCGGGTGGGTTTTTATCGGCCAACGCATCACTGAGGCCTATATCAGCAAGGCGATCGAAGTGGTCCTGATTGCCCTGCTAATAGTCGAGGATCGGCAGGCGCAGAAGGCGATAGTCGCCTAGAGGTCGCCGCGTAACGGATTACGTAACTGTCACGGTGGTCCAGACCCTTACCTGACAGGTACCGTCGGAGTGTCCCGATCGGAGGGAGATATGACGGGATTCGTGCGGCAACCGGAGGAGGGGGAGCTGGTCTGGGCCCTCGGCGCTCTAGTCAACGGCAAGGCGGTCGGCAGGGACACAGAGGGGCTGTTTGAGCTGCTTGAGCACACAGGGCCCGAAGGCTACGCGTCGCCCGTCCACGCGCATGTGAACGAAGCGGAGGCCTTCTACATCCTGGAAGGCCAGGTTTACATGATCATCGGGGAGGAGGAGTTCAAGGCTACGGCAGGCTCGTTCGCGTATGTGCCGGCTAAAGAGAAGCACGCTTTTCGGGTTGACTCACCTACAGCGAAGTTCCTGATGGCCGTGCTACCGGCGCGGTTGATGCCGTTCTTCGAGGAGATCGGCGAGCCGGCGCTGTCGGCGACAATTCCGCCGCCGCCGCCCGGGCCTCCGGACCTCGACAGCCTCGTCGAGGCAGCGACCAGGCACGGCATGGAGGTTCTCGGACCGCCACCCGGGTCTTAGTGAGCTCGACTCGTTGGTTAGAACCGGCCTAGCTGTTACAGGTCCCATTCGTTGGCGCGGCGAACGAGCTCCCGTTTGTTCGCCACGCCGAGCTTGGCGTAGACGCTTGCCAGGTGGGCCTCCACCGTGCGCCTGCTGATGAACAGCTGCTCGCCGGTTTCTTGAGCCGTGTACCCCTGGGTCGCAAGAACGGCGACCTCGCGTTCGCGCTCCGTAAGAGCTGCTGGTCCTAGTACGGCGGCCGCGGCCCGACGGCCCCGGCTACCGAGGCTATCCAGCCGCGCAAGGACCCGATCTCGTCGCCATACGGACCCGCACTCATCAAAGACCGCCGCCGCGGCGTGCAGCGCTTCGATCGCTCGTTCGCGGTCGTGGTCTTCGAGTGCACGACCCTCCACCTCGAGCGCGGTGCCTTGATACAGCCCGTACCCAGCCCTGAAGAAATAGTCAGCCGCCTGGTGCGCGGACCCGGCGGCGGCCTGCGGGTCGCGTTTCAACTCACTCCACGCTCCACCCAATGCGGCCAAGGAGGTGTGAAAGTCGCTCTCGAGCGTCCCGGCGATTCCGCTGAGTCTGCTGGCGGCATTAGCCGCACTAGCGGCGTCCTCCGCGTCAGCTGCTACTTCGGCGGCGTCAACGAAAACCAAGGGTTCGTAGGCGTTGGCTCCCATGCTTCCTAGCCAATCGGCCGCTCGGTAGAGCGCTTCCAACGCCCGGCTGTGCTCCCCGTTGAGCCACGCCAAGATCCCGTCGGTCCAGTCGCACCAGCAGGCCCACTCGAGGATCTGGCGGCCTTCGTACGTGGCCCGGGCACGATCCACTCTGCGCCGTGCCCGGTCGTGATGGCCGGTTTCCGCATAGGCGCGGGCGGCGACGGCCAGAGCCCAGGCACGGCGGCGGCTGCCATGCATCGGCCGCCTCACCTCGGCGTGCTGAACCCAAGTGGCGACCGACGCCAGATCTCCGCGCAGCCAGTGCGTGTGAGCCATGTACTCATACGTGCCGGCGTCTGGAGCGGATGCGTCTTCCTCCAGTGCGGCCTCGATCGACGCGATCGCCTCGGTCAGTCGACCCGAAAGGCTAAAGACCCATCCGAGCTGGTTCAGGCCCCAAGCAACCCGGTAGGCGTAGCCATGCTCTCGAGCCAGGCCGATGCTTTCCCGTAACGACTCTTCCGCCTCAGCAAACCTCCCCAAGCGCGCCAGTGTGTAAGCGCGTGTTCCTCCCGCGTGCACGGCGGCGCGTGGAAAAGCGCCGGCTCCACTTGCCACCTCCGTAGCAAGCGCCAGGCTTTGCTCGAGGTCGCCAGAGCACGCCTGGATCCACGCCAGTTCGTTCCGAGCGAGCAGGGACCGCTCTTCATCGCCGGCAGCTTCGAACTGATCGATAGCTTGACGGCAGACCGCCTCCGCCTCTTCTAGCCGTCCTGCCCCAATGGAGAGAAAAGCAGCTAAGTGGAGGTTGACCGTGCCCAGAGGCAGGAGACTGCCGGACCTCTCGACGAGGGGCTTGATCTCCTCCATCGCCGCAATGGCAATCCCAACGTCGCCCTCGGCCAGATGACCAATTACCCACTCGGCGTGCCAGTCCATGGCTTCCCACACGCGCAGCCACCTCTCATCACTCGAGGGCAGCACGTCCAGGAGCGCGGCCAGAATCCCAAGCGCTTCCTCGAACAAGCCTCGCTCCTCCGCCTGCTGCATCGCTAGGCAGAGGGTGTCGACCACCTCGTCATCACGCCCCGCCGAGCGTGCGAAGTGGGCGGCGGCTGTACCGAGCTCTCCGGATTCGACGAGTGCCCGTGCCACTGTCCGGTGCAAGGACAGGCGACGGGCACCACCGATACCTTCATAGATCGTCTCCTGGATCATCGGATGCGTCACCTCGTACCGGAGGTCAGCCCGCGTTTCGTGCTCGGAGATCAACCGGAACCGACTGAGGTTCTCCAGACCCTCTGCCAGCTCCTCGGGCGGCTTTGCGCTGATTCGGGCTAGGTCTGCAAGGTCAATGCGCCGATCGACCACCGCCAGGATCTCGAGGATCTCTCGATCTTCGTGGCGTAGACCTGCCAGCTCTAGATCCACGCGCTCGCGCAAAGTCTCGGGAATCCGGTCGAGCTGAGGTGCGGCGAGATCGGCTTGGTCTTCGATCAGGGCTCGGAGCAGGCTGACGACGAAGAGCGGATGGCCAAGCGACCGCTGGTGCAACCAGGTCACGAGTGCCTCAGGTATGTGTGAACGTTTCCCTGGCTCGGAGGAGACGATATCGCAGGCGAGCTGTGCGATTTCGCTCTGCGTGAGCGGATCGAGCTCGAGTCGGCTCAATTGGCCGTCCTCACTGAGGCCGATCAGAACTTCCACCGCGACCGGGTGGCGTTGGATCTCCGTCGGTCGCGCCGCGGCCAGTACGCTGATTGGCGATCCCGAAAGCCGACGGCCCAGATACCGAAGTGCTTCCCACGACGACGTGTCGGCCAGGTGGATGTCGTCGAGTGCAATTAGGACGGGCCGCTCCGCACTGAGGCGGCCAAATAGATCAACAAGCGCGTCCAGCAGGCGGGAGCGTCCCGGAGTAGGACCGGATGGACTGGCCACCCGCTCGATTGTCTTCAAGAGGATGGCGAGTTCGTCCA
>JBHICV010000055.1:0-14164 GCA_046759765.1 Acidimicrobiia bacterium | reverse complement strand
CAGGGATACGTCCAGACTGTGATGTCTGTCAAAGGCCCGCCGCCTCCAGGTCGATCTGGTCAATGATGCCTACGACCACTGCTCTGATCGGGGCGGGATCCATTCCGACCACCTGACGCGCAGAGTTTCCCTCGTCGATGATCAGCACTTCCTCTCCCGCTCCTGCACCGACGGCGTCGACCGCAATCGTGTAGTCCCCCGTGGGCGTACTGGAAGGGTCCAACAGATCGCAGAGGAGCAGCCTTCTCCCGTCGAAGACCGGGGAGTTGATCGTCGAGACGACGGTTCCGGCCACCCTGCCGATCTTCATTGCGGCTCCCCGAGGGAGGAAACCGCATCGACGATTCCGACCACCGCATGGTCAACCGGGACGAAGGTATCGGGTAAAGCCTGGGATGCCTCTCTCGCCGCCACCACGTACACGAGGTCGCCCGGGCCTGCCATCTGAACTGCGTCCGCAGCCACCACGTGTTCGCCCTTGGGCCGTCTCTGTTTGTCGAGCGGCTGGACGATCAGGAACTTGATTCCTTCCAGTCCCCGTGCCTTCTCCGTGGCGACAACCGTGCCCTCCACTCGTCCGAGCTGCAACCTATTCCTCCCGGACTCGCGGGTTGAATCTTGCCTCGGCCAGCAGGTTCTCTCTCATCTCATCGTGAAGCTGGGAGATGATGGCCGACTGCTCCAGCTGGTCGGCGGAGATCCGCTCGACCCCATAGCCAACCGCGGCCTCCACCTCGGATACGATGCCTCGAAACAGGGCGTAACCCTTCCCACCGAGGCCGTCGGCCATGCGGAGCTCCTGGAGTGTGACATCTGCCCCTTTCATCGCCGCATCGGCCGCGTCGAGTACGCCGGCGACGCTCGTGGTCTCAATTACTCCAAGTGCCTCGCCTGATCCTTCGTGGCGCGATCCACGGGCACCGTCGACCACTGCCGGGTGGACGTCGGGTAGGAGGACTTCGTCCACGAGATGGGGACCGCCGACGACAGTGCCGGCCTCGACGGCCTCTTCAACGTCCCCCACCTCGCCGGCGACCAGGACGAGGTACTTTCCCGGTTGGACGGTGCCCGCCAACAGGACTTCGACCGGGCCTCGTTTGACCATCGCGTCTCCGGCCTCGATCCCAACCGCAACCGAGTCGAACTCCAGCAGCGCCAGCGCCGGCTGGGCCATCAGACGATTCTTAGCGCGCCGACGACAGCAATGCGCCGCTCACGGGAGAAAGTCCGCGGCCTGGTCAGCCCGTCTCCGGTCGGGCTGGCGATCGAATATGACGTAAAGCCCTCTCCTCCTTCGCCCAATCCTGAGTAGTTGGGCGCGTTGGCGACGAAAATCGAGCAGTTCATCATTCTGGCCATCCGAGTGATGCGCTCGACGTTGGTGGAGTGGATAGATGCCGTGTGGCGGAACCCGTGCTCGGCTCGCACCGATAGCTCCATGGCAGTCTCTGCATCCGGGACGCGAGCGACCGGCAGTACCGGCATCATTTGCTCTGTCCACACCAGCGAGTGCTCTCTCGGAACGTCGGCAACCGCCAACCTGACATCGTCTCCGACATTGATGCCGATCTCGCTCAAGATCACGCCGGCGTTCTTTCCGATCCAGGAAGTGTTGATGACGCCTGGCCGGGAGGGTTCGCCCAGCTCGTGGAAGATGACCCTCTCCAGACGGCGCAGCTCGTGCTCTTTCAGCAGATAGCAGTCGTTCTCCACCATCTCACGAAGGAAGCGATCGGCGACCGTGTCGACTACGAAAACCTCCTTCTCGTCGGTGCAGACGATGTTGTTGTCGAAGGACGCTCCCAGAACCACATCGCGGGCGGCTTTGGGAATCTCGGCCGTTTCATCGACAACGACCGGAGGGTTTCCCGGCCCAGCCGTTATCGCTCGCTTGTCCGTCTTGAGAGCCTCGCGGACGACGCCTGGCCCGCCCGTAACCAACAGGACGTTGACATCCTGATGGTGCATCAGCTCCTGCGCGCTTTCGATCGTCGGGTTAGGGATGGCGGTGACGAGATTGGGGGGTCCTTCGGCCGCCGTAATGGCTTGATTGAGAAGACGAACGTTCTCGGCCGAGGTGGTCTTGGCATTGGGGTGCACATTGAAGACGACCGCGTTGCCGGCGGACAGGGTCGAGATCGCGTTGTTGATGATGGTCGATGTCGGGTTGGTCGTCGGGGTGATGGCGGCGATGATGCCGAAGGGAGCCCACTCGGTCACCATCATTCCCTGGTCGCCGGTCACCGTCGTCGTTTCAAGGTCCTCGGGACCCGGTGTCTTGGTGGTGACGAGCCGGTTCTTCATGACTTTGTCTTCCCAGCGGCCAAGCCCCGTCTCCTGGTGTGCCATCCGCGCCAGCTGCTCGCCGTGCGCAAGCATGGACTGGCGGACCGAGTCGATGATCGTCCGACGCCGATCGAGCCCCATCACCGAGTAGGCCTGAAAGGCCTGCTTGGCCGCCGCCACTGCCTCGTCGATCGTTCGGAAGATGCCGTCGCGGTACTCCGCTTCTGCGGCGGCCTCGACCTGCTCGGCAGCCTCGACCGCTAGACCAGGCCTGCCGTCCCCGGCTTCGCGCAACCGGAGCCGGACCCTCTCGATGATGTCCTGGATGTCCGCTTCAGTGAGATCGTTCATCGCTATTTCTTGTAGATCTCGTCGCCGCCCAGCTCCCAAGTGTCGACGATGGCCATAATCACTGCGTCACACGGTCTTTCATGGGTGATCTCCGTCTGGCGCGCCGCGCTGCCCTGCGCATATAGAACAACCTCGCCCACTCCGGCGCCAACCACATCGACTGCCACCACATAGCTGTCCGTATCGTCGTTGTGCGCGTCGACTTGGCGGAGAACGAGGAGCTTGAGCCCCTCCATTCTCGGCTCCTTACGGCTGGCGACGAGCGTGCCAGCTACGCGCCCAAGCAGCACGGTGAGCCTCTAAGACCCTTCGCCCTCTTCGCGAGCCTCGTCGGCACGACCCAGGGGAAGCACAACGTCGATGTTGACGTGCGGCCGCGCGATGACGTGCGAAGCGATGACCTCACCCACACGTTCGGCGCCTCGGACACCCGCGTCCACCGCAGCTCGGACCGCCGCTACGTCGCCCCGTACCACCGTCGTGACGTAGCCGCCGCCGGTCTCCTCATAGGAGACCAGCTCCACCTTGGCAGCCTTCACCATTGCGTCCGCCGCCTCGACTGAGGCTGCAAAGCTGCGGGTCTCGATCATCCCGAGTGCTTCTGCCATTTGGCTCCCTTCCTCACTCCGGGGTTCTTACCCCGGCATCTCCCGTCCTTCCAATCCTTCCACGGCCGATACTGCCGCCTGCCAGCCCACATCGATGTCCCGCTCTTCGCCACCAAGGTAGACACGTCCCAGCGAGCCAAACGCCCTGACTTCGAGGACGTTTATCTCGGCGGCTTTCTCCGCCTCGTTGGCTGCGAGCGGAGCGTTGGCTGCGGGCTCTACCTCCATCACGTAGAGAGTTTGGCCGGGTATCAACATCTGCCCGTGGCGCTGCCGGTTGATCAGCTGCGCCTGATGGTCGTCGATCCGTCTGATGATCTGGGACGAGACGATACGTGGCTTCATGCGGTCCGTCTCGCCGAGCCCGATGTCCGAGAGAATCGCCTCTCCGGCTGCTCGGGTTTCCGCCTGGTCCGGCGAGTGCACCTCCAGCAGGCCGTAGTACCTCTCGATGATCTGCATGCCCGGTTTGACCGTCGTGGACTTCAGGGCGACGTCGGTCAGACGGTTGATCTCGATCCCTGGTGCTATCTCGACATAGAGGGAGGCGTCGCCCGCGAGAGGCAGGAAGCCTTGCGCCACTGTCCCGAGGAAGGCGGCGTATTGCGGTTGCAGGCTGTCCAGGAAGATGTATGACCGGAGATCAATACCGTTCATGGCCCTCGCCTCCCCCGACGATGGCGACCCCGGCGGAGGCCCCGATGCGAGTGGCTCCGGCGGCGATCATGTCTTCGACATCCTCCTGCGACCGAATACCTCCCGCCGCTTTGACACCCACTGTTGGCCCGACGGTCTCGCTCATCAGCAGTACGTCGTGAACCGTGGCGCCGCCGGGTCCAAACCCCGTCGAGGTCTTTACGAAGTCGGCCCTGGCCTGCTTGGTCAGATGGGAGGCGATCACCTTCTCCTCATCCGTGAGCAGCGCCGCCTCGATGATCACCTTGCAGCGGACTCCAGCTTCGTGACAAGCGTCGACGACTTTGGAGATGTCCTCTCGAACTAGGTCGAGGTCGCCGCTCTTCAGTGCGCCGATGTTGATCACCATGTCGATCTCGCGGGCACCGTCCCGGATCGCCCGCCGAGCCTCCCACGCCTTCACTTCCGGCGTGGTGGCTCCGAAAGGGAACCCGACCACTGAGCAGACCTTTACCTCTGATCCCTTCAAGTTGTCCGCGCATCTGCGAACCCAGACGGGGTTGACGCACACCGTGGCGAATCCGAACTCGCGGGCTTCTTGGCACAGCTGGTCGATCTCCGCCGCCGATACCTCGGGGCGCAGCAGCGTGTGATCTATGTAGTGGGCCAGGTCGGCGGGAACGGCCGGCGCCGATCCGTTGAAGCTGATCCGTTCGGCGCCGGTGGCAACGACCGCCCGCACGCGGTCGGGGTTGTGAGCGGCGCAGCTGCCGTCACAGTTGGGGCAGTCCCCACCCTCAGAAGCGAGTACCAGCAGGACCTCACGCGTTATCGCGTCAACGAGATCCTCTCTGGTCGCCATCACTCCGTGCCCTTTGCGTATGCCCGCTCGATGTCGATGATCTTCCCAACGCGCCGGGCATGTCGGCCCTCCCCCCACGGAGTGGCGAGCCAGACCTCGACGATCTGCCAGGCGAGGTGCTCCCCGATGAGACCGGCACCGAGCGTCAGGACATTAGCGTGGTTGTGCTCCCGGCTGTTTTTCGCCGAAGACACGTCATAGCAGAGCGCCGCTCTCACTCCGGGAACCTTGTTGGCCACCATCGCGGAGCCGATTCCGGCTCCATCGATGATTATTCCCACGTCGCAGGACTGAGAAGCCACAAGCTCGGCGACCTTGTGGGCGAAGTCCGGATAGTCCACCGATTCACGGCTTCCGGTACCGACGTCGGTGACTTCGTAACCCTGTTCCTTGAGGAGAAATCCGATGCGCTCTTTGAGTGGAAAGCCGCCGTGATCAGCACCAATCGCGACGGTCGGGACGGAGCTGCGCGGAGTCTCTTCGCCAGGCTCGGGATCGGACTCTTCCGGGTCGGTGGCCACGCCTTCCACGATCGCGCGGACCAGCTCGCGTACCTCTTCTGTCGAAGGCACGTCCCTCCCCTCGTCCCGCAGATCCTAGAGGTGCCCTCCGGAAGGCCGTCGTATGATGGGCCGCCCAAAGGGGGAGGGGTATGACGCAGCCGGCAACCGGTAGTCGACCGCTGCCATCGCAAGAGCGGCGGTCCCCCGACCAGCCCGCCGGGCCCTCAACAGCCCCCGAGCGGATCGGATGGGTCACCATCCGGGAGGCCCACGAGCAGACGGGTGTACCCGTATCGACACTCCGTTATTGGGCCCGCGAGGGTCACGTCGAGAGTCAGCTCGACCTAACGGGCAATCGCCCGCGACGGCTGGTGGCACTCGACGAGGTCATCGGGCGGGTCCAGCAGCGCAGCCAGGCCCCGCCGCCGGCTTTGATGCCCGAGCCGGTCGCCTCGCGACCGCCCTCTCCCCCGGCGCGGACTCCTCTAGGGACGCCGCGGGATCAGCGCGTGCCGGAGGGGGCGATGATCGTTCCGATTGATGCCTGGAACAAGATGCTGAACCAGCTCGGCAATCTCCACGAGGCAGGACGTCAGCTGGCCGAGGCTCGGGAACGCGCCGCCCGGGCGGAGACCGAGGCACAGTTTCTCCGTGAGCGGATGGCTGAGCTCCGCGGTGAGCTGGCGGAGGTTAAGGGCGCTGCCTCGCCATCGGAGCCGGCTGGCGCCGCTCCTCGCTCGCGGTGGATGGGCGTCTACGACCGCTGGTGGCGGCGCGGCCGCTGACCCGGACGCCTAGCTGGTCCAGCCTCCTTCCGGCTTGTCGAACCAGACGTGGACCTGGCCGGTGCCGGTGGCATTCTCGTAGTCGGAGTAGAGCTCGCCGGGGGCAGTGCACTCTTCCCCGCCGATCGCACCGACCATCATCAGATAGTGACCGAAGCGTCCCTCTGGGTCATGCTCCATGTAATCGTCCATCAACTGGATGATGTCTTTGTGCCGGCCCTGCTTCATCAGCTCGATCCGGTGCTCGTCGGCGGCTCTCGCCTCGGGACTGATGATGTGAACGGGGTCGGATGCCTCGTGCTTGGGTATCTGCTTGAGCGGCCAGAACTTGTGGCTCATACCGCCTGAGGCCAAGAGGACGACATCCCTCTCGATACGGCTGACGGCCTCTCCTACGGCGGCCCCCAAGGTCAGGAAGTCGTCTGGTTCACCGGTCTGACACACGCTGACCGAAACCACCTTCTCGTCCTTGCGGAGGTAATGAACGAGATTGACGGTGGCGTAGAAGAGGGCCAGGTACGGATCGTCCGTGGCGGTGGTCGGTGTTCCGAGCTGGTTGCCTATCTGGGCGGTCAAGTTGGCTAGCTCGGGATCGCCCGGATAGTCGTAGGGAATGCCAGCCATGCCCCTGGGCAGCTCCGTCGAGGTGAACTTTCCTTGCAGCTGGGCATGCGAGCTGATCAGATGCTCAACGGTAGAGAACCAGTGGGTGTCGAAGATAACGATGGTGTCCGGCTCGAGCCGATCCAGCGCCTCGTTCCGCAGCCGGTGCATACCGGGAACCAGGCTGATTTCCTTGCCTTCGTTGAGGGCTCTTCGCTGATTCTCATCGAACATGAGAGTCGGAACGTGCGAAACGAGCCCCGCGCCTACGACTTCACCCATACATCACTCCGTCTCGTTGAACGAAGAATACGCCAGATTGGTGGTGGCCCAAGCGGTCGGCGGGCCGCCGGGTCGGAGCTCTCAGCTCCGCTCGAGGGTGGTTCCCTCTCGCCACGACGTCGCGACGCTGCGCCAGTAACCGCCGATCATGTCCCTCGGTTCGAGCGCGGTCAGCTCCTCCACGGGGGAGGCGTGCAGCTCGATCTCTGCCTCGCCTGTGTAGGCCGGTCCGGCTTCGGCGTCATAGCCGCGCATGGTCACCAGCTCGTGCATGGAATCGGTCCCGTCGGACTCGATTGCCGGGAACCAGCGGTGATGGAGCATGGGCAGGGCGTTGACGAACCCGGCATCGCCCGAGGGTCCCGTGATGGTGAATCGGGCGTCGATCAGCCTCCTTCCGGCGCTCGAGAGGGTGGCGCCGAACGTCCCGCCCTTCTCGAGTCGCGGGCCGGCCTTGCCCACCGTGACGGGCCTGGTCATGTCGATCTCGCCCAGCTTCTTCGGATATCCCTGGTGCTGGCCACGCACGAGCGCGAAGTCCTTGTCCACCCATATGTACACGCAGCGCGAGTAGGTCTCGCCGCCGTACCGGCACCGGATCACGATGAAGCATTCCTTGTATTGAGAGCGAACGGGGTCGAGCAGCTCCTCAAAGGTGTCCGAGCACGACTGCCAGTCGGCGAACACAACGGCTACCGCCCCCGGATCGTCCGCTGGTTCCAGGGGGTCCGGCAGCAGCTCCGCCACTCGGTCCGGGTCAGTGCGGTACTCGATGGTCAGCACGTCCCCCGAGTAGTGCCAGGGCGGCCCCGGCACGATCGACGACCGACCGGTGGCGGTTCGGGGATAGAAAAACCCCTTGACTTCGGGCATGTCCGGGGATGGTACTTCCGTTGCCGTCTCTCGTTTTGGTGACGCCTACTCACCCATACGGTGGGTTCACGTCACAAGAACAGGAGGGCCTCGTTTTGGTGACGCGTACTCACACATACGGTGGATAGGCGTCACTAAAACCCGGGGGTGGAAACGACTGGGCACCGTGACCCAGCGCCTTGGCAATCGTACGAGCTACCCACGCAGGCTCTTGCCACACCTGATCGGTCGTGAAGCGGAGGACCCGCCAGCCTGCGAGCTTGATCGCGTTTTCGCGAGTTGCATCGGCCGCGCGCTGCTTTCGGGTTGCGTGGAATCGGTGGCCATCGACTTCCACTGCCAGTCGTCGCTCCGGCCAGGCCGCGTCGACTCGTCCGAGAAATCGCTCCCCGTCCCGGATTTCCACCTGCAACTCTGGAAGCGGAAGCCCCGCCATCTCGATCGCACGCAAAAAGAGGCGCTCGTAGCGGCTCTCTGGCATGGAGGCTGGATCCCTCCGCTCCAGGATGTCTGCCATGACACCTGTGCCGCCGCGTCCGCTCTTCCGCAGAGCCGTGAGTCGCCTCTTCAGCTCACCCAATGCCACCAACCGCTCCCGAAGGGCCACATCGAGGGCGTCCTCGACCCTGTCCGGATGCACAACGGCTCCTAAGTCGATGAGCGTTCGAGCAACCGTGGTGACGGGCAGCTGGTCATGAAGCTCGATGTCGATGGGCCCGAGTTTCTTCGACGTGTGGACGATCACATGGGCGGTCCGATATCGGCGTGGACGGGGAGTGATGATCTCAATCGGTTGCCTGAAGCGGCCAATTCCGTGAAGCTCGGCTGCCGTTCGGTGTGAAATCGCACCGCCCGGGCCTGCAGCGAGAGCCGCCACGAAGAGGTGCTGTTCATGGGTATCCGGAGTCCCCGCGACAGCAAACACGCTCTTCTCCAGCCGGCGCCATCGACCGTTTCGAATCCGATGCTCGATCATGCGATCCGAGAATCCGACTGCCCGCACTTGCCCATATGAAAAGGCACCCGCCTGCTGGGCAGCCAACTCGGCGACAACTCGGTCGGCATCCGCCACAACGGAAGAAGACCACTCTTAGCCACCCAACTCAATACCCCTCTGGTTTTGGTGACGCCTACTCACCCATACGGTGGGTTCACGTCACAAGAACCGGAGGGCCTTGTTTTCGTGACGCGTACTCACCCATAGGGTGGATTGACGTCACCAAAACGAGGGCGGACCTTCCTTAAACGTCCCATTGGAGACGGAGGGAGTGAGGGCCCCGGAACTCGAAGCCGTGCAGCTCCACGGTCTCGTCGGGATGGAGTCTCAATCCGGGGAGCCGCTCGAAGAGCTTCTGCGTGCCGACTCTGACCTCTTGCCGTCCGAGCCACTCGCCTAAACAACGATGAACGCCGAGGGCAAAGGCCGCGTGCTGGCCTTCCCGCCGGCCGATATCGAACTCGTTCGGTCGTTCCCAGTGGTCCTCGTCCAGATTGGCGGACCGCAGAACGCCGGCCACTAGAGCTCCCTCAGGAATCGTGACTCCCCCGATCTCCACGTCCTGGGTAGCCATGCGGGTAATCGTCCCGACCGGGCTGTAAAGGCGAAACACCTCTTCGACGAGCCTTGTCCACAGACGAGGGCTGCCCTCGACTTCTCCCCTGAGACCGGGGACGGTGAGCAGCACCCAGGCCACGAGCCCGATCCCGTCTCGGGGCTCGTTGATCCCGCCCGAGATCATCAGGCGGACGTTGTTGACGATCTCCTCCTCCGAGAGATTTCCCTTCTCCGCCTCGGTCAGCATGTGCGAAAGGGCCGAGTCGTCGGCAATCTCCCGCAACTCCTCCATCCGGGATTGGAGAGCGGCACCTAGCTCCGACTTCGTCTTCTCCCCAATCGCCTTCAGCTCGGGATCGTCCTCGAAGTTGGCCAGATCGGTGATCAGGCCCTCGCACCATGCCCACAGCTGCTGCCAGGTGACGTTGTCGAGCCCCAGAGCGGTCTTGAGCGAGATGGTGCTCACCGGAGCGGCGTATGCCTCCATGATCTCGACCTCACCCTGTTCGAAGAAGCCATCGATGAGCTCGTCACAGATGGCCGGCAGCATCCCCCGTGCGTAGGAACCGCTGTAGCCGCCGGGCTGAAATGGCGGCAGCATCGCCTCCTTGATCCGCGTGTGCTCCGGCGGGTCGACCGTCAGCATGTTCGAGCCCAGAGTCCGGGCCAGGAACGACGGCACGGTGGCCGCCGTGAACAGCTCCGGATGGTCCTCGACGTATTCGATGTCGTCCCAGCGGGTCACGAGCCACATCTGCATCGAGGCGATGTAGCTAACGGGTTCCTCCCCCCGCAGCCGCGAAAGGATCGGGTTGGGGTCAGCCTCCAGGTCCTCGAGGGTTACGGTCTCTCCGATCGTCACCGCCGCCGCCTAGAGGAAGTGGAGGTATTCGTTGAGCTCCCAATCAGTCGTGTAGCCACGGAACCGCTCCCACTCGGCTCGCTTGATCACCGTGAAGGCGGCCACGAAGTCGGGGCTGAACGCTTCGACAAACTCCTTGTCCGCCTCCAGCTCGTCGAGTGCCGCTGCGAAGTCCCGCGCCACGGACCGATCGGTGCTCACGTTCTCGAGGCAGTCCTGCGTCTCGGCCTCGGGCGGGTCCAGCTCGTTGACATAGCCGAGCCGAGCCGCCTGGAGCGTCGCCGCCGCCGCCTGGTGAGGAGTGCAGGAGGCGCCGCCAAGCCGATGTTCTAGGCGAGTCCTCGCGTCTCGATCCGGCGGAACCCGAACCGCTACCCCGCGGTGGTCGTAGCCCCAGTTGGCCCAATAGCCCGACAGTTGTCCAGGTCGGAGCCTCCGGTAGCTGTTGACAGTCGGAGCTTGTATCGCCGCCATGCCCTCGTGGTGGGCAACAAGCCCGGCGATGCAACGCTTGGCGAGGTCCGAGATGCCGTCCGACGCCGACTCGTCGACAAAGAGATTCACGCCGTCCTTGGCCAGGCTCAGGTTTACGTGCGTCCCACTGCCGCCCCGGTCCGGGATCGGCTTGTCCATGAAGGTGCACAGGTAGCCCTTGCGATGGGCGATCTCCCGAGCCATCACCTTGAACAGAAAAGCGTGGTCAGCTGCCTCAGTCGCATCTCCATAGGCGATCGTCAGCTCGAACTGCCCGTTGTCGTATTCGCTGTTGATCGCCTCGAGCGGGATCCCGACCTCGTCACACGCCACCATTACGTCGTCGAATACGCCGGCCGGGTCCACCGCGGTACCGGTTCCATACACGTAGGCGCCGGGAGTGTCGATTGGGATCCACCCGCCGTCGCCGTCGGGCTCGAAGAGGAAGGCCTCGAACTCGAAGCCCACCTGCGGGGTAAATCCGAGCTCTTCCCAGTCGGCCACGGCCCGCTGTAACACGGTCCGCGGGGCGAGCTCTACCGGCTTGCCGTCCTTGAAGATGTCCGCCACCGCGACCGCGGTGCCTTCCTCCCAGCCCTTGCGGGCCTCAGAAATGTCGTAGACGGCCTCGCAATCGGGCATGCCCTCGAAAAAGTAGGAGCCCGGATTCGGCGTCATATCCCGGTCGTAGCCGAGCGCGAACAGCGTGATGCAGTGATTGGTTCGCTCGGCATAGTCGCGGGGCAGGTACTTTCCGCGGGCGAGGCCCAGGTGATCGGGCCACAGCACCCGAAGCCGGTGATATTCCTCGCTCAGCACTTGGGCTCCTCCTGTGATCCGGTGGCGATCGAGTCTAGGGAGGCCGCCGGCTCGAGGTCCGACCGGCAGGCCCCCACTTGGAGCGCGTCCGGCACCACTCACTGTGCTCTTCGAAACCTCCACTTTCCAAGACGAGCGCGAAAACCGACTGCTAGGTTCGATCGCAGGCCGCTCGGGCGGGCCGGGCGGTGGGAGGTGGTTCGAATGGCAAACGGTGGCGATGTAACGCTAGAACGGGGAGCAGTCGGCTTTCCCACTGCCCTAGCAACGACGGTCGGGCTCATTATCGCGAGCTCGGTGCTCCTGTCGGCGACTGTCGGCTATGGCGCCGGGGGTTACGTCTTCGCCATTGCGGTAGTGATCGCCTATGTGTTGATGATTGCCCAGTCGGCCAGCTTCGCGGAGGGATCGGCGATTCTGCCGACGGCAGGCTCGGTGTATGACTACATCGCCTCGGGCATGGGGCGGTTCTTTGCGATCACCGGGACATTGGCGGCGTATCTCCTGGTCGACGTGTTTGCGGGCAGTGCAGAGGCGGCGGCCGCGGGCATCTTCGCCCGAGCCAACTTCGGCGATCTGGAGAACTTCTCGCTGACCGGCAACTGGTGGATCGGTGTGGGCCTGGTGGTCATCCTGGCCCTCGTCAACGCCCTTGGCATCCGCGTCTACGGCAGCGTCGAGATCGGCCTGACGATTGCCATGTGGGGCACGCTCGTGCTGTTCAGCCTGGTGGGCATATTCAGCGCCAAGCAGACGAGCATCACCGGCTTCTTCGGCGACCCGGTGTTTCCGGTGAACCTGGAGAACATCTTGTCGATGGTGGCATTGGCGTTGTTCCTGTACGTGGGGATGGAGTACGTGGTACCGCTCGCAGCCGAGGTCAGAGAGCCGGCCAGAACGATCCCGAGAGCGATGTATATCGGGGTTACGGCGGTCGGCTTCGCGATGTTCATATATGGAGCTGCCATCGCCCGGCAGGTCGAGAACGAAGTGCTGGATCCGGATACCGGGGAAGCGATTCTCGACACACCAATAGCGATCCCGCTGTTTGCCGAGGAGATCTTCGGAACCTTCGGCCGCTACTGGCTGGGCATTGCGGTGCTTTTCGCCGCCGCGGCGACTCTGAACACGGTGCTGGCCAGCATCCCGCGGATCTTGTACGGGATGGCCAAGGACGGCACTGTTCCCTCGGTGTTTGGCTACCTGCACCCCCGCTTTCGGGAGCCTTGGGTCGGAATTGCCCTGGTAGGGCTCCTTCCGATTCTTGGGACCCTATACATCGACTTGGTGCGTGACGGGGATGTCGCATCGATCATCCAGCTCATTCTGGCCGCGGTCGGGGCGTGGATCTTCAGCTACGTGTTGATCAACATCTCGATTGTCGCGCTGCGGGCTCGGCGGCCCGATATCGATCGTCCGTACAAGACTCCTCTGTACCCGTTGCCGCAGATCCTGGCCACGATCGGACTAGTGATCGCGTTCTGGTACATAGCTCCGCCCGGTCTGACCCGGAGCGACATATACATCCCGTTCGGGATCATGCTCGGGGCATCGGCGATCTATGCCTTGATCTGGACGTACTTCGTACAGAAGCAGAATCCGTGGAAACCCGAGGAGCCTGAGACGTTCCTGGCAGAGGAGGGAATGGCGGAGGCACCCGAGGGCATGTGAACTCGGTTGCCCGGTTCCTAGGAAAAGGAAAGCTTCCCCGGTCGTACCGGCCGGGGAAGCTGCTTTCCCGGATAGCGGTCGATCTACGGCAACACGAATTGGAGCTCGCAAGCCCCAATCGGGGGCGCTTTTTAACTAAGGGAGGCGGGCTCCCCTCTTTCGACGTTCACGAAGATGTCATCAAGAACTTCCTCGGACACATCACGGTGGTGGTGTTCGGCTACTCGATGCCTGCTCCGGAGGGTCGCTCAGGTCATGCCGTACTGCGCAACACCGGCCGGCTCAAAAGAACCGGCGTCGAGGCCGTCGTCAAGGAGGGCGACGCCGCCTTCACAGAGGCCGTCGACCGCCTCATTACGAACAAGGGGTTCGAGCGAGCGCTGATAGAGCTGGACTTCAAGCGCTACGAGCTCCGTCGAGAAGCCAACGTCTGGAGGGCCGAGACCGAGCTGATCGGAGCCTCCGAGGTCATCACCGCGTTCCCCCCCAAGCGGATATACGTAAGGCTCTATCCCGATCAGAGAAGCGCCCTCCTGGGCTCGTTCACGGCGATGGAGCAGGTGCTGGGCTAAGGCCACCCGCGTTTCTGTCAATCGAAATGCCGCCAGGCGGTACTGAGATTGACAGAAACCTCAGACTTCAGTCCGACCAGTGTTCCGGGGAGCTGACGGTGTTTTTCACGTCGGCGTAGAAGTCGAAGCTCCAGTTGCCGCCTTCCCTTCCGACGCCGCTGTTACGAGAGCCACCAAAGGGCGCTCGCAGGTCACGCACGTAGAAGCAGTTCACCCACACGGTGCCGGCCGTCAACCGGCCAGAGACCCGCTCGGACCGCTCGTGGTCGCCGGTGTAGAGAATGGCAGCGAGGCCGTAGGTGGTGCTGTTGGCGATCTCGATGGCCTCTCCTTCGTCCCTGAAGGTCTGGAGGGTGAGCACAGGACCGAACACCTCACTGGAAAGGATCTCCGAGCCCTTGGGAGCGTCGACGAACAGGGTC
>JBHICV010000054.1:0-14357 GCA_046759765.1 Acidimicrobiia bacterium | reverse complement strand
TAGCGCAGGAAGTAATCGACCGCAAACCCCGCGTCCGCACCCACCCCGACCTGGTGATCCGCTCGTAGCCCTCCGGTTCGTGTCAATGCCCGCGTCGGAAAGCGACGCGCCGATTGACAGGAACGCGGGAGTTAACCTCGCCGAGATGGGACGAAGCTCCGAGTTACAGCGACGGCCGATTCGCATGCTCGACCTGACCGGGTCGCCTGCCGAACGGGGACGGACCCATGGCTCCGCCCACTCGGCCGAGATACGTAGCTATGCGGAAGAACGGCTCCGACTCTCGTACGAGGGCACCTGGGCCGGGAGGCGAGCTCACCCGCGAGCTGCTCTCAAGCTCGCCGAAGAGTGCCTACCGGCGCACCAGGAGTACTCGCCCGAGCTGTTCGACGAAATGGTTGCCACAGGCCAGGCCGCGGGTCTCACCCCGGCCGAGATGGTCGTGGTCGGAGGCTTGACCGACTTTGTTGACGTGGTCAGAGCTCGTCTCGGGGCCGCCCCGTTCGAAGACACATGCACGGCGTTCCTGGTAGCTGACAAAGCCGCTGAAGGGGCCGGCTACCTCGGTCAGACCTGGGACATGCACGCCACGGCTGAGCCGTTTGTTGTCATGCTGAGAATCAAGCCCATCGATGGGCCCAAAGTGCTCGTCTACTCGACCGTGGGTTGTTTGGGCCAGATGGGCCTGAACGAGGCCGGGATTGCGGTCGGCATCAACAACCTCAGCGCCGACAACGGGAAACCGGGTGTGACCTGGCCGTTTGTGGTGCGTAAAGCCTTGGAGCAGACCACTCTCGATGAGGCGCTCCAGTGTGTTCTCGACGCCGACCTCGCCGGCGCCCACAACTTTCTGCTCTTCGATAGCAACGGTCGCGGGTTCAACGTCGAGGCCATGCCCGGCCGTAGCCACGTAGAGGCACTCGAAAACGACATGCTGGTGCACACCAATCACTGTCTGAGTCCCGAGACCAGGGCGTTGGAAGCGCCTCGACCACCGGAGCTGGAGGCCTCATCGGAGGCGCGACTCCGCCGAGCCGAGGAGCTGCTCAAGGAGCGACCCCTCACCAGTGAGTCGCTATTCGAGGTAACGCGCGACGACATCATCTGCCGACAAGGAGGGCATCCGTACTACGCCGCCACGTGCGGAGCAGCCATCATGCGCCCCGCGACCGGTGATTTCTGGGCGGTATGGGGATTGCCGGCCCACTACGAGTACGAGCAATTCGTCCTCTAGGCGGCCTCTCCGTCAGCCGACCGCGTCGAGGCCGGCCACCATTCGTTCGGCTAGCTCGTCGAGATGCTCCTTCGTCATCACCAGCGGTGGAGAGATCTGAAGGGCTCCTCCTCCCATCGCGCGGCTGAGGAGGCCCGAATCACGGCAGGCGTCGGCCGCGGCGAAAGGGAGGTCCGGGTCGGCGGCCACCCGCTCCTCGTCGATCTGAACTCCGGCCAGGAAGCCGGCGCCGTGGCGAATGTGACTGACTAGCGCGTGAGCGCCGACGGGTGCGAGAGCCTCCACCAAGTCGGATTCGAGCGCCAAGCTTCGCTCAACCAGGCCCTCCCTCTGCATGATGTCGAGGTTGGCCATCCCGGCCGCCGCGGCCACCGCGTGGCCGGAGTACGTGTACCCGTGCCGCCACATCGGCGATTCGGCCGACGACCAGAAAGGTTCCGCCACATTGGCGGCGGCGATCACACCGCCGAGCGGCTGATATCCAGAGGTGACTCCCTTGGCGAACGTGATTAGGTCGGGCTCCAGTCCGAAGCGAGTCGATGCGAACCAAGCACCCGTCCGCCCGAACCCGGTGATTACCTCATCGGAGATGAAGAATCCGCCTGCCTCGTGAATCAATTCTTGGGCACCCTTCAGGTAACCCTCAGGCGGGAAACGCACACCTCCGGCACCGATGATGGGCTCGGCGAACATTCCCGCTATCCGATCGGGTCCGGTTCTCTCGATGACCTCGGCGAGATCCTCGACCGAGTCCCACGGGACCTTGACGACGTCCTGGATCATCGGCCCGTGTCCCTCGAAGTTCATGTCCATGCCGGAAAAGGTCGTGCCGAAGGCGTGCATGCCGTGGTAAGCCCAGTCCCGGTAGACAAAGACGGTCCGGTCGGATTGACCGGTGGCATTGAAGTAGCGGCGGGTGAGCTTGGCGGCTGTGTCAACTGAATCCGAACCGCCGCTCGTAAAGAACACCTTGGCTCGGGGCAGCGGGGCGATAGAAGCGATTCGACTGGCCAACTCCTCGGCGCGCGGATTCGAATAGTCACCGAACGTGTGAAAAGCGTGCAGCTCGCGTGCCTGCGCCGCGATCGCGTCGGCCATCTCCTGGCGGCCATAGCCGATCTGGCAGAACCAAAGGGCACCAGTTCCGTCCAGGTATTGCTTTCCGGCGCCGTCATATAGGTAAACGCCGTCGCCGCGCTCGACCACAAAAGGATTGGCGTCAACCTTCCACATCTGCGCGAAGGGGTGCCAGAACGAGCTCACGGCTTCGGGGACTCTACCGATACGCTCCCGGTCGTGCGTCCGCCTGATTTCGTATTCACCAATGGGAAGATCTTTGGTGCGAGAGAGCCGGCCGATTCAGTGGCCGTTGCCGCAGGTCGGATAGCGGCCGAAGGACGGCTCGGCGGTCCGCCGCCGGCTCGACACGACGGCGTGGCCTTCGAAAGAGCTGGAAGTGGCGGGAGAACAATGGTGGTCGGAGCACCGGCCGCGATCGCTGCCCGCTGGCTGGCCGACGGGTTCATCAGCCGTCCTGGCGTCCATCCTCCAGAGACAATCGTGCCTCCCCAGGAGTTCTATCGGGAGCTTGTCCGTCGGGGGCCCGAGACGATCTTGACCGAAGAGACGATTCTCGCCTGAGTAGCACCGGGGAGAAGCCATACTGCCCGCCGTGTCTTGGCGAGAACTAACCCGGTCTGTGTCGACGACGACCCTGTGGTGGATTTTCGGCCTGTCTGTAACGGTCCTGCTGATATCCCTGTGGGGTCGCGCCATCGTGGCGGACCGCGAGGTTGTGGCCGAGGCAGCGCAAGAGCTCGCCCCTGCCGATCTTGTTACCGAGCAGGTGGTTTCTTGGGTGGTAAGCGGACTCGAGCTGGCACCGCCGCAGGCGCAGGAGGCCGTTGCCGAGCTAGCGGAGCTGCCCGAGGTGCGTCACGCTAGCTCGGAGATCGTTCAGGAACTGGTCGAGGCTGCTTACGACCCGGCTGTTTCGTCAGTCGACATCGGAGCTCTGCTGGCTCCACTTTCGTCCCGGATTTCGTCTGAGCTCGCGGCATATGGCATTGCGCTCGAGCCGGCGGTCATTGAGTCGGCTCTACAGAGCGTTCCTGCTCTCACCCTGCAGTCCGAACCCCGGGCGCCTGTGCTCTCGGAGCGAGTGGGTCGGCCCCTCACCACGGCTACCGTGGTCGCGGTCCTGCTGATGGCCACAGCAGGGTCCCTTTTGCTGGCATTGAGCTCAGACCGGAGGGCAACCCTGCGGGCACTCGCATTACGCATCATGGTGGCCGGGCTGTCCTTCTGGGTGATCTTGCAGGTGGCCGCCTGGATCGCTGATCCAGGTGGAGGTGGATCGCCACTAGGGCGGACCGTCTCGGTGGTTCTGGCCAGCCGGGGCGAGGTCCCACTCCTCGTTGCCGCCGTCGGCGTCACACTGGTAGCCGGGATAGTGCTATTCGCACGGAAGCGACGTGCCCCGGCTTCAGGCCCTGAGTAGGGTTTCCGGCCGATGGCTCCTGAGCTGCGTCCGATCACACCCGAGGAGTTCGAAGAGTTCACTTCGGTCATGAGTCATGCCTTCGGCTGGGTGTTTCGCGAGCACGAGACCGAGCTGTGGAAGGAGGGCCTGGAGTTTGATCGCACTCTGTCCGGCTTCGAAGACGGCCGCATGGTCAGCACGGCGGGAGCGATCACATTCCAGATGACCGTCCCGGGTGGCTTAGTTCCGACGGCCGGCGTGACGATGATCTCTGTGCTCCCGAGCCACCGCCGCCGGGGCGTACTGCGGGCGATGATGGAGCGTCAGCTCACTGATGTCCGTGAGCGGAGCGAGCCCGTAGCGGCCTTGTGGGCGTCGGAGTCGCTCATCTACGGACGTTTCGGATACGGCATGGCGGCGGCAAAAGCCTCCTGGGAGATCGACCGAACCCACACCGTTATCGCCCACTCGGCACTGCCCGCAGGCCAAGTCCGGCTGATCGAGGTAGACGAAGCCAAGAAGATCGTTCCCGGTGTATACGAGGCGATCCGTCCCGGACGCGCAGGAATGTTGACCTGGCCCGAGGAGCGCTGGGAGTGGATGTGGTTCGACCCGGAGTATTGGCGGGAGGGAGCGTCCGAGCGCCGCTATGCGATCTACGAAGAGGCAGGGGAAGCACTAGGCGCCGCGGTCTACAGCACTCACAGCAAGTGGGAAGACGGGTTTGGAGCCGGCAAGGTGGCGGTTCGCCTGATGCTGGCCGAGACGCTCGAGGCTTACGAGGCCCTCTGGGGATATCTATTCGGGATCGATCTGGTAACCAAGATCGGGGCACAAGTGCGTCCCGCAGACGAGCTGCTCGAATGGATGCTTGCCGACCCGCGGCGCTTGCAGATAAAGCGGTCCGATGGTCTGTGGGTCCGCATCCTCGATGTGCCGGCCGCACTCGAAGCGCGGCGCTACGGGCAGGAGGCTCGTCTGGTCATCGAGGTCGGCGATCAGCTACTCCCCGACGTTGGCGGCCGCTTCGAGCTCGAAGGAGGCCCCGAGGGTTCAACTTGCCAACAGACCGAAGAAGAAGCTGATCTGGAGCTCGATGTCCAGGCTCTTGGCGCAATCTACTTAGGGGCGGATCACACCCGTGGCCTGTATCAAGCAGGCAGGATTTCAGGGTCCCAGGCAGCGGTACGGGTGCTAGATGGGATGTTCAGGGGCGACCACGAACCGTGGTGCCCCATGTTCTTCTAGGAGGCGAGATTGGGCACGACGGAATTGGTGCAGGAGGCGGCCAACAAGCGGCCGGCGATGAGGGAGCTACTGGCGCGTGACGACGACTTCCCGTCCTACGACGAGATCAGAGCCCTTTGGAAAAAGCACTCCAAAGCGGAGGACGCCCGGGATCTACCGGGCATCCTCTCGACGCTCACGCCGGACTGTGTCTACGAGCTGGTCCAGACCGGGCACCGCTGGAAAGGCCATGAGGGAGCGGCCCGCTTCTACACCGAGCTGCTGACAGCCTTCCCTGACATTAATTTCAGCCTCACCTACATCGTCATCGGTCCCCAGGGCGTATGTGAAGAGGCCGTGGTCACCGGGACGCATACCAACGCTTGGCTCGGTCACGAACCGACCGGAGAGGAACTCAGCTGGCGAAACGTCATCTTCTTCCCCTGGGATCCCGAACAGAGGCTCTTCTCGGGCGAGCGGGTCTACAGTTTCCTTCCCGACGACGGACCGCCTGGCTGGATGGGTTAGGACCTCTCGGGCCTTCGGCCTGACTGCTTGATCTCGAATACGACCCCGTCGGGCGTTTCGAAATAGCACCAGGCGTGGTCCTTCCAGGTTTCGATCTTCGTGACGAAATTCACGCCTCGGGCTTCCATCTCGGCGCGGGATTTCTCTAAGTCGTCCACCTCGAAGGCCATGGCTAGCTGCTGGCCGCGGTCAGCCTCCTCGGGGTGGGAAGGCCCGAAGACTTCGAAGATGTCGCCGTTGCCAAGCCGGAAGTGGGCAACCTCCGTCTCGTTGTCACGGTGAGTCAGCTCCAGTCCAGCGAGGTCATTGAAGAATTCGACGGACTGTTTGAAATCCGGAACATTGTGGCCTACCCACGAGATACCTTGAAATGACATACCGCCCTCCTTCTCTGACCCTAGAGCGCGATAAGCGCTACGGCCGCGAGCGCGAAGCAGTAGTAGGCGAAGGGTCGCAGCCCGTACCGGTTGACAACTCTCAACACGATGGCAATCGCTGCGTAGCCCGCCAAGGCGGCTACCGCGACCGCGATCAGTACGTCGACGGCTAGGCCTCCTTCCCCCGCCAGCTCAGCGCCCTCGATTATCGCGGCGGCGAGGATGACGGGAATGCTGAGTAGGAAGGAGAAGCGTGCCGCCTGGGTCCCTTGGAAACCCCGGGCCTGGCCGGCCGTGATCGTGAGGCCGGAACGGGAAAGTCCGGGGAAAACCGCGAGCACCTGCGCAACCCCGACGGCTATCGCATCCCAAGGCTTCCCGCCCTCGAGTGACCGGGAGCCGGTGCGCAGGAACCCGGAGATGAAAAGGATGCCCCCGTTCATCACCAGCAGCCAGGCGACCGCAACGGCCGAAGCCTGCACGTCTTCGATCAACCCCTCCACTGCGAGCACTGCTATAGCGGGCAGCGTGGCAATTACCAGCAGGGTCAGGACCCGGCGGGCATCCGTATCAGATCGGAAGTGGGCAAGCCAGACGAGCTCCCCGCGGTAGTAGACCACCACTGCCGTAAGCGTTCCCAAGTGCAGCACCGCCGTGGTGGCCAGGTCGGGAGCGTCGACTCCTAACAGCTCCGGTATCAAGACGAGGTGACCCGACGAGGAGATGGGGAGGAACTCGGTCAGGCCTTGGACTAAGCCCCACAGTACGGGCTCGAGCACGGACGCACCCTAGTGAGCACCCGACTTCTGGAGCGCAAAGTCCACGAGGTCGACCGTAGGGATGGAGCTGAGATCGTCCAGGGGAATCCACCGCGTATCGTCGACACTGCCGTCCTTCTCCGTGACTCTGGGCACACCGGAGCAGTCGACCCGGTAGACGATGCGAAGCGAGTGCAGCGCCGGTAATCCGGGCCGCCGTTCAGCCGGAAAAACGATCGACTCGATACCCAGCAGATCCTCGATCGTGCCCCGGAGCCCGGTCTCTTCCCACAGCTCGCGGGCGAGCCCATCCTCGGGATGCTCACCCCAGTCGAGCCCCCCGCCCGGCAACGTCCAATGACCGGCGTCGTCTTCGCCGGGGGCGATCTGAGCGAGTAAGAGCGATCCGTCGCGGACGCTGTATGCGTAAGCGGCGAGCCGAATATCTGCGGTCTCAGGCACGGAAGAAAGGTTGGCGATGCGCGCCGGCGATTTCAACCGGCCCTGCGTCAAGGCTCGATAAGAACCGTGAGTTGTCCCTCTGCAGACGCCAGCGCCACGACAACCGCGTGCTCGGCGGGCACCGCGACGAGACCTGGCACGTCGCCGAAGCCAAAAGAGTCGCCTTGGCTCGGCTCTAGAACCACGCCGGGCACAGAGGTGATGCCGCCCCCGAACGCTTCCATGACAACGATCTGGACCTCTTGGCCTGCCTGAGCTCGGCTGGGAATCTGTAGCTCGAGTCCCCACCAGCCTTCCGGAGCCTGCGGGCCCGCTAAACCGACGTCGCCAGGCAGCAGCGGGCTGCCTGGTTCCACAAGACGGCTCGTTACGCCGTCGGCAGGTACGGGTGGGAGCAGCCCCGCCGGCACCTCCCGCCACTCAACAGAGCCCTCCAACAACGGCGTGCCGGCCGGAACCTCATCTAAGGCGAATGGATGGAGCACCAGCGCTGGTCCGCGGAGCTCGAGCCAGGCGGCGCCCAAGAAGATGGCCACGGCGGCCGCGTAACGAAGGTAGGGGGGCCGCCGAAGCCAGTACACCCGCCAACGTACCGCGCCGGGCCGGCCATCGGAAGAGGGATGTCAGCCCGGTGAGCCGTATCGGCGGAGGCCCTCGGCGAGTGCTTCGGTGCTGTCGACGCTGAACCAGGATCTGCCGTCCTCTCCCCAGGTCTCCCAAACATCCGCCGGCAGCTCTTCATGAGAGACCCGGTCGAGCAAGCTCTGGACCGAGCCTCCCTGCTCCAGTTCCGCGGAGGCGTCGTTAGCGAGTGATCCCGGATATATCGCGCAGGTCACCTGCCGGGCCTGCTCGTCCAGCGGCACGATTGGCGTGCCTTCGAGCTCCTTCCAGAGATTGTTGAGTGTCTCCGAGCGGACAAAGGGCTGGTCAACCGCAAGAAGCAGAACCGGATCGGGGGCGGCGAATTCCAGCGCCGTCACCAGGCCGGCCAGCGTTCCCTCTCTAGAGGTGGGTATGTCGGGAATCGCAGGAATGCCGGCGAGAGGGTTGTCCCGCCCGACGGCAACCACCCGAGACGTGATCGAGTCTGCCGCTTTGGCGACCCAGCGCACCATTGGCAGACCCGCGATCCTCACCAGGGCCTTATCGGCGCCCATCCTGCGGCTCCGGCCCCCCACGAGGATCGCCGCGACCGGCTCCGTCATGGCCTTGGCAGGAACATGCGACGCGAGCTGGAGTGAGTCATCAGGGCGAGCGCAGTTATCCAGCGGCGTCAGCGAGTGACCTCGCGCACGGGCAATTGCGGGGCGTCTGCGAGGCGGGCCCGACGAAGTTGCGAATTGTCTGCCGGAGCGTCCCCAGGCTGGCTTTGAAGCCCTCGATGACCTGCCGGTGAGTCACCGGCTCGATCTCGCCTTCGACTCCGACGTCGTAGTCGGTAATGACTGCCACGTTGACATAGCAAATCTCCAGCTCGCGGGCCAGCGAAGCTTCGGGTAGTTGGGTCATGTTGATCAACTCCCAACCGGCTCGCGCATACCACTGGCTCTCGGCCCGAGTAGAGAATCGTGGCCCCTGCACGATCACGTCCGTTCCTCGCTCGTGGACTGTTGCTCCTGCTTCCCGGGCGGCCGCAATGGCAAGCGGGCGAAGCTCCGGACAGTAAGGGTCGGCGAAAGAGATGTGCTTGGTTTCGATATCGTCGAAGAAGGTCGAGTCTCTCCCGTGCGTCCGGTCGACGAGCTGGTCGGCTACTACGAAGTGTCCAGGTTCGTATGAAGGCGTGAGGCTTCCGGCCGCACAGGGCCCGATTATGCGATCCACTCCCAGCTCTCGGAAGGCCCAGGCGTTAGCGCGGTAAGGAACGAGGTGCGGAGGGAACTCGTGCCTCCGACCGTGGCGGGGGATGAAAACCACGTCCACCTCGCCGATCTGCCCTACGGTGGCCGGAGCTGAGGGCTGGCCGTAAGGGGTGTCCACTTTCACCTCCTGGGCTTCCTCCAGGAACTCGTAGAAGCCAGTACCTCCGAAAACGCCAATCACGTCAGCCACTCCCATCCGATGAGTCCTTCTTCTTGCTGCTGCCGGTCTTGGCATCAGAAGAGCTCTTGGTTTTGCCATCACCCTTGGAGGAGGCTGGAGAAGCCTTTCTCGGCAGGGCACTGCGAGAGTCGGTTGTGTAGAAGCCCGACCCTTTGAATATCACGCCGCGGGGATGCAGCACCTTCTCGAGACTGCCACCGCAGTCTTCGTGAATGCGTAGCGGCTTGTCGCTGAAAGACTGGAACACTTCCAGGCGTTCACCGCACCGCGAACAGGCATATTCGTAGGTGGGCAAGGACCGGGAGATGATATCAAGACCCCGGGATAGACTTGTGCCGTGGCGGTGAATGCGCTGGTAGCCGCCGTGTCTTATCTCCGCGGCAGCCTCGATTTCGCGGTGCTGGTGAGCCGAAGACGCGGGGTCTACATCTATTCGGTCAGGAGCGGTAGCAGCCGCGGCTCCGAACCCCAGATTGTGTCTCATGGCCGCTGACGTAGCCGTCATACCGGCGGCTGGCAAGGGCACACGTATGAGGCCTGCCACCAGAGTCCTGCCGAAAGCCCTGATGCCGGTCGTCGACCGCCCCGCTATCCAGTACGTGGTTGAAGAGGCCGCCCGGGCCGGAGCAACCGACGTGATCCTGGTGGTCGACCCGGGAGTTGGAGAGCTTGTCGAGCGCCACTTCTATGAGGAGGGAGCACTGCCGGGGCTCGAGGAGGTGAAAGTAAGAGCGGTCACCCAGCCAGGACAGAGAGGTCTCGGCGACGCGATCCTGACTGCCCGGGATGCGGTTGCCGAGCGGCCGTTCTTCTCCCTCCTCGCCGACAACATCGTGCTGGCGGGCGAGGACGTACTTCCGCAGCTAGCCGAGGCCGCATCTGAGGGGTCTGTCGTGGCGGTGCGGGAGGTGACCGACGAGTGGCTCGGCCGCTATGGCATCGTTGCGCCTGGACGATGGATTTCGGACCGCGTATGTGACATAGAAGGTGCAGTCGAGAAGCCGGGGGTGGATAATGCACCTTCCAACCTGGGCTTGATTGGCCGCTACCTCTTCACCCCGGAAATCTTTGATCATCTCGCCTCCTTGGAGCCCGGTGTCGGCGGAGAAGTACAGATCACTGACACGATCGACTGGCTGGCGCAGCGGGGTAGGTGTCGGGCAGTCGTGGTCGGGACGGAACCCCTGGACGTCGGGAACCCCAACGGGTACCTGGAGGGGACGACCCTGCTTGGTCTCGAATCCGACTACGGCGACGCATACCGGCTCTTTCTGAAGGAGCTCGACCTGTGAGGCCGCTGAGCGACGCACAGCGCGATGTCCTAGAGGCGTGCCCGCGCCTACCCAGCGAGCCGACCGATTTGGAGCAGTCGCTCGGTCTCGTCCTGGCTGAGCCGGTCACCGCTCCGCATCCAGTTCCGCCGTTTGCGAACTCCGCCATGGACGGATACGCGCTCCGGGCGGCGGACACAAAAACGGTGCCGGCCCGCCTTCCCGTGTTGGAGGATGTGCCGGCTGGCCACGTCGCCCACGGGGAAGTGCGTGCGGGCACGGCAATCAAGATCATGACCGGAGCGCCCCTTCCGCCGGGCGCCGATGCGGTGGTCAAGGTCGAAGATACCGAAAGCGGCAACGGTGAGGTGATTGTCCGGGTCCCGGTCGATCCCGGTGAAGCCGTCCGTCCGGCGGGAAGTGACCTGGTCGCCGGCCAGATCGTCTTGGAGTCGGGAACGAGGCTCGGGCCCGCTCACCTTGGCGTGCTGGCGTCGGTCGGTGCCGCAAAGCCGGTGGTGGGTCGGCGGCCGCGAGTGGCGGTGCTTTCCACCGGAGACGAGCTCGTGCCCCCGGAGACGGCTCAGCTGAAGCCAGGCCAGATCCGAGACACCAACCGGATCCTGCTCCGCGGGCTCTGCGCTGAGCTGGGCGTCGAGGTTCTGGATCTCGGCATAATTCCGGATGACGCCGACCTCCTCCGTGAGACCCTTACGAAGGCGGCTGCCGAAGCCGACGCGGTCTTGACGTCTGGCGGGGTGTCGATGGGGGAATACGACCTCGTCAAAGCCGTCCTGACGGAGCTCGGAGGCGTCGAGTTCTGGAAGGTAGCGATGCAGCCGGCGAAGCCGTTTGCCTTCGGCCTCATCGATGGCAGCCCTTTCTTCGGGCTGCCCGGCAATCCGGTCTCTGTGATGGTTGCTTTTGAGCAGTTCACCCGTCCGGCCTTGCTCTCCATGATGGGTGCCGAGCTCCTGTTCCGACCGCGGGTCCCGGGAATCCTCACTGAGGCGGTGACCACGGACAACTCCAAGACGGTCTTCTTGCGTGCTTGGGTGGAGCTGCGGTCCGGTAGGTGGGAGGCCGGCCTCAGCGGTGGGCAGAGCTCCCACATGCTTTCCGCGCTCGCCGCATCCACCGGCTTTATGGTCATACCCGCAGGAGTTGGGGACGTTGAGGCCGGAGCCGAAGTCGAGATCGAAATGTTTACCTGGCCTGAGAGCCGCCGCCGGGAGGAAGTACTGGATGGCTGAGGAACTGACCCATCTCTCGCCCTCGGGCGAGGCGCGAATGGTGGACGTCTCGGACAAGCCTGATGCCGAGCGGGTGGCCGAGGCGGAGGCGATCGTCGCGATGACGCCCACCACACAGGAGCTGTTGTTCTCGGCAGACCTGCCGAAGGGCGATGCGCTGGCCGCGGCCCGACTGGCCGGGATCATGGCCGCGAAGAAGACCTCCGACCTGATTCCTCTTTGTCATCCACTACAGCTGACATCAGTTGCCGTGGAGGTCACTCGCGTAGATGAAGGAGCCCGGATTCTGGCCCGGGTGAGCACTACCGGGCCGACAGGAGTCGAGATGGAAGCCATGACGGCGGCGTCGGTGGCAGCTTTGACCCTCTACGACATGATCAAAGGCGTCGAACGGGGTGTCGAGATCCAGAGGGTCCGCCTCCTGCTCAAGAGCGGAGGGCGATCGGGCGAGTGGACCCGATGAAAGCCAAGGTTCTGACCGTTAGTGACCGCGTCAGCGCTGGCGAAGCGGAGGATCGAGCCGGCCCGGCGCTAGTCGCTCGTCTGGCCGACCTTGGATTCCCGGCCGAGATCGAGGTGGTGCCAGACGGTGTCGAATCCGTGCGTTCGGCCCTCAAGGGTTATGTCAGCGGAGGCATCGACCTGGTGGTAACGACGGGAGGGACCGGATTTGGACCGCGAGACGTAACACCGGAAGCCACCAGCGGGGTGATCGAGCGCCCGGCGCCTGGCCTGGTCGAGGCGATGCGGGCGGCCACTTTCGGGAAGAACCCTCACGGAATGCTCTCGCGGGGAGTGGCCGGGATCGCCGGATCGACGCTGATTGTGAATCTTCCCGGATCACCTGCCGGTGCCGAGGAGTCGCTGGAGGTCATCGGCCTGGCGCTCTCCCATGCGATGGCGCTGCTGTCCGGAAAGCCGACGGAGCACCAAGCCCCCGCCAGTTAGTTGGACTGCCGCGCGGGGCCTTTTACACTTCCTCCGACCTCAGCGGGCGGATGATTTGGACACTATCGGCGTAATACTGCTGCTTCTGGTGGCAGGCGTGTGGGCGTTCTTCCTTCTGCCTGCGCTGTTCACTGTTCGAAAGGACGCTCCCGTGTCCACGACCCGCCAGTTCAGCCGTCTCACAGCCCGCCTCGAGTCTGTGCAACGAGCTGCAGCCGACAATCAGCGCCTCGGCCGTCGGCAAGTCATAGAGCGTCGTCGGCGGGTGCTGTTGGTGCTGATCTTGCTTGCGATAGCGTCGATCGCGCTGGCGCTGTGGTTGAGCTCGCGTGTGTTGCTCGGCTTCCACGTGGTGGTTGACGGTGTGCTCGCCTGGTACATCGTGAGACTGATACAGATCCGGCAACGCCGCGAGGGGCAGGCACGGGTGGTCGGCCTCACAACGTACGCCGACGAGGAGCAGCCGGTCCGAGTCGTCGCCCATCGCTGAGGATGCCTCATCTGGACCTGGGCCGAATCGAACAACAAGTTCGCAGCGAACTGGACGCCAAGTTCCAGTCCCGAGAGGCGATCCTCCAGAACAGTCGCAGGACGATCCAGATGTCGGCCAACGCCATACGGGCCATCCACCGGGGTGACTTCGCCGACGCCGAGGACCTGATGAACAAGGCCGAGGTCCTGCTGGATGAGACCTCGACGGAACTGGCCGATCATCCCGATCTCAACGCCGGGTTCGCACACGACGCCGCCAAGGAGTATGCCGAGGCGAGACTGACCTTCGCTCTCTTCCAGAATCGGGAAGTCCCCGATCACCACGCACTGGGCGTTCCCGTTGCGTCCTATCTCAACGGCCTGGGGGAGGCGGTGGGGGAGCTCCGCCGCCGGCTCCTCGATCAACTTCGCTCGGGCGATGTGCCCGCCGCGGAGGACACTTTCACCACGATGGACGAGGTGATGGACTTACTGGTGGCTCTCGACTACCCGGACGGGATGACAGGCGGTCTGCGTCGCACCACCGACGTCGCTCGACAGCTCATCGAGCGGAGCCGCGCCGACCTCGCCACCACCATCGTCCAGGAGCGGTTGCGAGCCGAGCTGGCGAAGGAGTAGCACCGCAGACAGGTAGGCTGACGCCCGTCCCGGGGGTGTAGCTCAGCCAGGCAGAGCGCTTCGTTCGCAACGAAGAGGCCACGGGTTCAAATCCCGTCACCTCCACCATCTGACCTGGGGTTTCTTAACTCTGGGCTAGTTGACCTGTTGAGCTTGGCCACATTTTGTCCACGCGTGACCGCTCGAAGACGTCGTCCAGGGTGTCAGCCGCAGCCTCGTCCAGCCCGTCGTAGAGGTGCCCGTAGATGTCGAGAGTGGTCTTGATCGATGTATGGCCCAGTCGCTCTTGAATGACCTTGGGGTGCACTCCGGCAGCGATCAGCATGGCCGCGTGGCTGTGGCGTAAGTCGTGGAACCTGACTCCTTCGGGAGCTACCGGACGCCAGGCTCGTCGGCGGAAGTTTTGTGGCCGGACCTGTCCGCCTTCGGGGGCGATGAACACGTATTCGCCTCGGTATTTACCGAGATGCTGGGCGAGCTCCTCGACCAGGAATCTCGGCAGGGAGACCGTGCGGAGGGAGGCCTCGGTCTTTAGATGTTCAACGACTCGCAGCTGACGGCGCAGCAGGTTGAGATGGTCGGGTCTCAGATGCGTCGCCTCACCTATCCGAAGTCCCGTGTACCCACCAACGAGCACCAACGCCCGATAGCGAGGCTCGAG
>JBHICV010000053.1:0-14730 GCA_046759765.1 Acidimicrobiia bacterium | reverse complement strand
GATACGGACTCAACCAGACCTCATACGCCACTCTGCATCAGATGGGGGGTGCGCGTATGGGGAGTGACCCGTCCGCATCCGTCGTCGGTCCTTACAACGAAGCCCACAACACTCGAGGGTTGTACGTCATGGACAGTTCCTGCTTTCCCAACGCCAGCGGTGTAAACCCGATGATCTCGGTAGCGACGATTGCCCACCGCGCCGCCACAGCCCTCGCATCCGAACTCACCTGATAGACCAACCCGTAGGGTCTTGAGACTTGATCACCTGGCCTCCGTGAGGGTCAGCGAAAGGCCGGAATTATCTCTTTGGCGAAGAGTTCGATGCCGCGGCGGTCGTAGGGAGCTTCCGGGAAGAACAGGATTGCGTAGGTCAGCCCGGCTGCCTCCCAGTCTTTGAGATCCGAGATGATTCTGTCCGGTGATCCCCACAGGCCGGCCTCCTTGATGAAGCCAACCTGGCGCTTGGTGTTCTCTTCCGGCACCTCCAGCTGTGTGTAGTAGTCCTCCAGCCAGGCCATCTTGTCCTCGGCGGCATCGGTCGTCTCGCCGATGGCGATCGTGAAGTTGGAGGACCGCACGATTTCATCAACGTCGGTGCCCTGCTCGGCGCAGTGCTTGGCAAGCACCTCGGACTTGTGGATGAAGCTCTCGAGGTCGAGCCCGAAATTCGTGTGGCTGGCGTACCGAGCGGCGGTCCGCAGTGTCAGCTGCTCACCTCCGCCGGCAACCCAGATCGGAACGTGTGGCACCTGCACGGGCTTGGGCTGGCAGATGGCGCCCTGAAGCTGGTAGTACCTGCCTTCGAAGAAGACCTCGTCTTCAGTCCACATCCGCTGCATGATCTGGACCGCCTCGTCCAACTCCCCGAGCCGGACGGCGGGCTTCGGAAACTTGTAGCCATATCCGAGGAACTCCTCCTCGTACCAGCCGCCTCCGATGCCCATCTCCAGACGTCCGTCTGAGATGACGTCGATCGAGGCCGCCACCTTGGCGAGGTAGGAAGGAGCCCGGTAGCCGTTGCAAGTGCACATCTGGCCGAGCCGTAATGAGTCGGTACTGGCCGCCAAAGCCGACATGAGCGTCCACGCCTCATAAGTCACTTCCTGGGAAGGGATGGGAATGGTGTGGAAGTGGTCGAATACCCACCCAGACTCGAAACCCGAGTCCTCCAAGGCCTGGGCGACGCCCAGCATGGTGGACCAGTGGTCGGCTTGGTCGATGCGGGCCAGCTCCATGCGCCAGCCTTGCGGAACGAAAGCTCCAAAACGCATCAGGAGAACCTAGCCAACGCGCGGGCAACTCCCACCCGACCTCGGGAGAGCGGGTTCGATCAGCTAGGCAGGACGCAGCTCTAGCCGACTCCTGGTGGCCGGTAGTGGACCGTCTTCTGGGCCGCCTCGTCCATTTGTTCCGGAGTTATCAGGACGATGGTCTCTACCGTCCCCGCGCCGCTGGCTGTAACAGCCATCGAAAAGGCGGCGGCGGTTTCGGCATCGGGCACGTCGGCAATAACAAATGCGTCCGTCTCGCCGAAGGCGTAGTAGAAGGCTTCGATGGTGCCGCCCAGGTCCTTCGTCTCCTTCTCTATTTCGGCTCTGCGGCTAGTGCCGCCCTCCTTCAAAGTCCCCATCAACCCCTCGGGCGACAGGTTCGCCTTGAACAGGTACTTGGGCATAGCAACTACCTCCCTCCCCAAGCTGACCGTGCGGCCGACTATACGCTTCGTACTTGCCGCAGGCTTCGTCAGGCCCGCTTTTCTCTGCGTAGCTTCGGTTTATGCCGCTCGACAAGTACTCGCGGCCTGAACGCGAGCGCCGGTTTCTCCTCGCCGAGCTGCCGGAGGGTGTCTCTGACCCCCGACGAATTGTTGACCGTTATCTCTCCGGAACCCGACTGAGGCTGCGCAGGATCGAAGATGTCTCCGGCAACGTGGAGCAGCTGAAGCTCGGTCACAAGGTGAGGCCAGATGAGACGGATCCGAGCCTTATCTTGCATACGAGCCTCTATCTCAGCCCCGACGAGTACGAGATCTTGAGCTGGCTTCGGGCGAGCGAGCTGGTCAAGGTCCGCCATCGCCTGGACTTGGATCCCCGGGCTGCGGTCGACGTCTTCGAAGGTCGGCTGGCGGGCCTGATCCTCCTCGAGATCGATTTCGAATCGGTCGAAGCCATGACGACGTATCAACCGCCAGCATTCGCTGGTCCTGAGGTGACCGGCAACGAAGCGTTCAGCGGTGGAGCGCTGGCTCACGCCAACGGACCTCCCAGCCTTCTCGTCTAGGTCCTGGTCCGCAGCGACGGCCTTTCAAACCGGCTGAAGATCCACACGAATAGCGACAAGACCAAAGTCGGGAGCGCCAACCACAGCGCTCGCTCGGCCCACCATCGAGCATTCGTATCGAGCGGGTGACCGAACCCGAGCGGGTAGATCACGAGGATGACAATCACAAAGGCGGTGAGGTGCCACAGGAAGAGGGTCATGATGATGGTGTTGGTGAACACGACCAGTGCCCAGACCCGGACCCGTTCCAGCCAGGCGCTCACCGGCGCCCGCAGCAGCATTGCCGCCCCAATCTGCCAACAAGCCAGCGCAACAATCGCCAGGGATGGGGGGCTCATGTTCGAGATCGGTTCGATGTCGACCCCGACCATGCTTCTCGGGTACCAGAGCTCACCAGTGAGAGCTTCCAGGTTGGTCAGCACGACAAGCACACCGAGGCCCGCGGCCACCATCCCCCACCAGAGCCGCCGCCCGGCTTCGAGCAACGACCCGTCAGCGTAGAAGTAGCCGATCTGGTGAACCATCACCCAAACCGTGGCCAGGTTGAGCCACCCGATCCAGCGGACGTCGAACCCGAACCGCAGGATCTCGACGAGGACAACTGCAACCAGCAACGCCAGCACCGCTCCAACCCCCCAGCGCTCATGCCAACGGCGCGTAATCGGCGCCAGCGCCACGATGAACATGTAGACGATGAGGAACCACATTGGCCCAAAGGGCAGAAATGTCCCTCGAGTTAGGCCGGGAGCCCCGATCTCGAAAGCGTGGAGCACAACCTCGACCACGACCCACACCCCAATGAACACGGCCGTCGGCTTGAGGAGACGCGTCAGGCGACGCTGCATGTAGTCGCGATAGCCGCCGCCGCTCCGCTGCACCGAGTCCCAGCCCCGGGCGTTGGAGAATCCGCCTACGAAGAAGAAGAGCGGCATGACTTGCAGCACCCACGTCGCCAGCCACAGGCCTGACTGATAGCCCACCGCGTTCTCCACGTAGATTCGGCCGCCTTCGAAATGAATGATGGCGATGAACCAGTGGCCGACCACCACGACGACGATGCTGAAGGCGCGCAAGAAGTCGACATAGCGGTCCCTGGTCGCCGGCGTCGCCCGAGCGATCGCCTCTGCAGAAAGGTCCACAGCAAGCTCAGGCTAACGATGCCCGACCTTTGACCATCACGACCGTCTCACGAGACGGATGCGCGCGGGCGCTACAAGAAGTCGAGGAGGGCGGCTGTCCCTTGAAACGCAAACCCGACCGCCGCCAGCAAGAGGGCGATTCGAACAAACCGATACTTGCTCACGACGATCCGGCTCAAGACCCACAACTCCTCCACCATCCGTGTGATCGGGTCGACTTCTTGGGACTCGAGGCGAGCCATCAGGTCAGCCGGGCTGTCTGTCTGACCGGCATCTCCCCAATAGGTAATCCGATTCGGCCTTGCCCTACGGAAGCGTGGCCAAACTGCCACCGCCGCCGCAGCTAGTGAGCCGAGGAGGAGCACCGCGCCCGGCCACCACAGCCACTTGGCAAGACCGGATAGGTTGACTGGCGACCAGTCGCCGGCGATAAGACCTGCGAGGAGTGCGCCGAGCGCGACTCCGAGGACGAACAATACGACGCCTGCCTTCTGATCGGCCCTCGTCGTCTCCTCACGGGTTTCCTCGAGTAGCCCTAGGACGTAGTCCTGGTCTTGGTTGCGGTCTCCGATGCTTGCCCCGATCCTCCGTTGGCGAGCGCGGACGGTCAACGACTGTACAGGTCGGGCCTCAGCCGTGTCGCACTCGGCTTCTCAGCCCTCGACGGAAAGAATGTATCCCCCGAGGTCATAGGCAGTGGCATCTTCGAAGAAGGCTTCCCGGACCCACACCAGGTATGTACCGGTAGCGGGGGCCGTGAAGTAGCCGGCGGGTGTGTCGCCGTAGATTCCTCCCGCCGAGTCGTCGTCCCAGAACAGGACATCGTCGGCATTGGTGGCCTGGTCGATCACCAACTGGGCGTCGAAGTTCAGCGTCTCCGCGGTGACGAAGACCCGCTGGCCCTCTTCGAGATCGAGTACGAACCAGTCCGCGTCGCCGGGATAGTCGACGCTGCCGGCTTGGGTTGCTCCGACCTGCAACTGGGTCCCGTCGTCGGGATCCGTATGAGCCACCAGGGTGCCACTGGCCCTCACGGTCACCTGAATCGGGTGGAGATCGTTCGACCCGACCGTCACGAAGTGGGGTCCGTCGATCTGGGCTTCGAAGGTACCTGACTCGGTGCCGGATTGGGCCTCGTCGGCGTCGACCTCGGCGTATCCGTCGGGGGCGTGGACGTTGAGCCAGGCGTCGCCTCTGCTCTCGACCTCGACCTCGACAGTCTCACCGAGCTCGGGCCACATGATCCATACCTGTTGGGCCAGGAAGTGGGGAACCTCGGCCTGCACCTCGGTCTCCCCGACGAGGCTTCCGATCTCCCTCGTGCCGAGGCCAGTCACGTCCAATCCGAGCCCGAGCGATTCGACCCGGGTTGAAATGTCAGGTATCGATGCCGCCAGCATGAATCCCTCACCCAGCGCGAGCGATGTAATGCCGATGATCTCTCCGCGTTCGGACACCAATGCCCCGCCGCTCTGCCCTCCTTCACCGACGGCGTCGGTTTGGAAGTAGGTGACATCGAGCGGATCCCAGGACCGCTTCCTCGAGAGGATGCCTTGGGTAATCGAAGGGGTGGGGTAATCGACTGCTTCGGCCGGATAGCCGATCAGAAAGACGGGCGAACCAATCGCCAGCTCCCCCCCATTACCGAAGACAGCCGGGTCGGGGAGGTCGGTGGCGTGCGACACGTCCAGGACCGCCAGGTCGGCAATCCGGTCAAGCCCGAGCAGAAGCGCCTTGTTCACCTCGGTGCCGTTGGGGAAGACGACCCGGGCCGTCTGATAGGGCCACATCACGTGAGCGTTGGTAAGCAGCTTGCCGTCGTCGAGCAGCAACCCGCTTCCGGAAGCCAGTGAGGTCTCGACGTATGCGACCGAAGGCGCCACCTGCAGGTAGATCTCCGATGGAGTCAGTCCCGATGCCCCTGTCGTGCGGGGCTCAACGGTCACCGGAGGGAGCGTGCCGGCCACCGTCTCGGATGTTGCTCCTGAGCACGAGCCAACCAGCATAAGTAAAGCCAATGACAGACTGGCATGACGCCACCTGGCAGGACGCGAAGCTGGGACGACAGGACTCACCCAGTCATCATCGGCAGGTCTTTCGCTCCTCCTTGACCGATGATGGGACTAGAAAGTCAGACGATCCGCCTGTCGGATGCCCACCGGGCCAGCTCGTAGCGGCTGGAGAGCTGGAGCTTCCGCAGCACCGATGAAACGTGGGTTTCGACGGTCTTCACCGAGATCGAAAGGCGGCGGGCAACCTGCTTGTACGTGTAACCGCGGGCGATCTGCCGGAGGACCTCCTTCTCGCGGGGCGTCAGCTGGTCGAGCTCGGGGTCGGCCGGCGCCGATATCACTTCGGCGAACGCGTCGAGCACGAACCCGGCCAGTTGCGGCGAAAACACCGCGTCGCCCTGGACGACTCTCTCGATGGCGCTGACGAGCTCGTCCGGGGCGATGGACTTGGTCACGTATCCACGGGCGCCGGCTCGGATCATGGCGATTACGTCCTCCGGTTCATCGGACACGGATAACGCTAGGAAGCGGATCTCGGGATCGAACTCCGACACGTTCTTCAGAACCGCCAGTCCGCCCCCGCCCGGCATATGAACGTCGATGAGAACGACATCAGGCTTCGACCTTCCGATGCCTTCGATGGCCTCATCGACGTCGGTTGCCGTTCCTGCGATCTCGAAGTGCTCCTCCAGCTCGGCGCGCACACCCGTCAGGAAGATTCGATGGTCGTCAACCACGTAGACACTCAGGCTGCTCACGAAGGCTCCCTCTTGATCCACAGGTGCACTTCCGTGCCGTCAACCGCATCACTGCTTATCTCGGCGGTGCCCCCGTTCCTTTCCATGCGCCCAACTATCGAGTCCGAAATGCCTCGGCGATCGGCCGGGACCTCCCCCAACTCGAAGCCGTCACCCTGATCGCTGATCCACGCATCCACCTGGTCCTCGTTGACTTCCACGTACACAGAAACCCGGTCAGACTCCGAATGCCGAGCCGCGTTGGTCATCGCTTCCCGGCTGGCCAACGCCAGCGCCTCGATCCGATCGTCGACGGGACAGTCCCCCACCGTGACCACTTCGATCGGCACGTCGTGGTCGGTCTCCACCTTGGCTGCCGCGGCCTCGATGGCGGTGCTCAGCAGATCCGTACCTGCGAGCGGTGCCCTTCCGAACAGCCAGCTCCTGAGTTCTCTCTCCTGTGCGCGGGCGAGCGTCACCATCCGTTTCGGGTCTTCGGTACGTTGGATCAGTGCCAAGGTCTGCAGAACCGAATCATGCAGGTGGGCGGCCATCTCCGCCCGTTCTTCGGATCGGATTCGCTCGCGACGCTCCCGAGTGAGGTCGCCGGCGAGGCGCCAGACCCAGGGGCCAAATACGAGCATGAAGCCTGCCGCGGTGATCAACACCGCAGCCATGACGGCGCCGAGATTGGCCAGCGAGCTGACCGTGCTGAAGAAGACGATCAGACCACCCAGCATCAAGATGGCGCCGGCGGCGATCCGTCTTCGGCTGGGTTCGGGTCCATTCTGACCACCAGGAGATGTGAGGCGTTCGAACAGGTTCCGATCGCGGCCGCTGCCGCTGCGATCCCAGGAGACCGCAACCCCAAAGGTCACGAGTGCCACCGGCCATACGACCGAGTCACCAAACCAGAGCCCGACAGACCGGAGCCCAAGCAGGACCCCGAGCAGGATCAGCGCCAGGGCCAACTGTTGTTGGGAGGTCGCCCGACGGTATTCATCCTCGGATTCGTCGGTTGCCACGGAGTCAACTGTCATAACCCAGGCGGCGACATAGAGGAACGCGCCTACCAGCCCGGCGAAGGCGAGAACCACGAAAGCCGCCCGCACATACGACGACCCGATCCCAAGTCGAGCTGCGATCCCAGCGGCCAGTCCCGACACCAGGCGATCGTCGGGAGACCGCTCTATGCCGGTCCGCCTCACGAACCAGTTCGGTTCGGTCTCGGCCTCTTGTTCCTGCGTATCGGAAATAGGTCACCCCGTGAACAGTTCGATGTTCTCACAGGCCCCTCAGGCCGACAACCGGGGGCTCCCCTGAGAAATCCCTGACGTCTCAGGGTTTATCGGGGGAAAGACCCAATAGCTCTTCTGTCCAGAGATCGGCACGATGAGCTCATGATGACCACAACAGACAACCGCCAAGGCAACGAAGCGCGTCACAATGGCGAGACAGCCGTGGCTCGTGCCCCCAAGAAGCTCGAGAGGCCCGACGAAGGCCGCATCCTGGCCGGCGTAGCAGCCGGCCTTGGGAACCGTTACGAGGTCAGCCCCTGGCTGCCCAGGCTCGGCTTCGCGGTGCTGGCCTTCTTCGGAGGGCTCGGGATCCTTCTGTACCTCGCCGGCTGGCTGCTCATACCCAAACAAAACGAAAGGCAATCAATCGCACAGAGGTGGATTGACGGCCTGGAAGGCACCCAGGCGTGGATCGGAGCAATCCTGATCGTGCTCGCCGGCCTTCTGTTCATCAGCTGGCTGGGCTTCACGCAAAGCGGACTGGTTTGGGCGGTAACGCTGCTGGTAGTTGGGATTCTCCTCTACCGAGGCGACGTCAGGCTCCCAACCAAAGGAGGCCCAGGCCCTCCCTCACCGGACGAGCCGGGCGCCGACTTACCCGCCACCGACGGAGAGGAACCCTCGCCCACTGCCGGCCTGGCCGGCACCGGTGGGGGAACCTCCCCTCCCCAGCTCGAGGCCACCGCGGCGGCCCAACCTCGCCCGAAGCGAGCGCCAAAGCCCCGTTCGATCTTGGGCCGGCTCACAGTGGCCGGGGTGCTGATCACCCTGGGGGTGATGGCGGTCCTCGATAACTCAGGCGTCATCTTCCCGACAGCCCGCCATTACCTGGCGGCCGCCCTGACGGTCATCGGAGTCGCCCTGCTCGTCGGCGCCTGGATCGGCCGGTCCCGCGGAGCGATCCTGATCGGTCTGCTGATCCTTCCCTTCGCCCTGGCCGCGGCGGTAACGGACGTGAGGCTCGACGCTCGAGTCGGCGAGTCTGTCTACCGGCCAGACTCCACGGCGGTCGTCCAGGAGGAATACCGCTTGGGTATCGGCAAGCTGACAGTGGATCTCCGGTCGCTGGAGGTGATCGACGAACGCCTGTCAGTCACTGCCTCGGTTGCGATCGGCGAAGTCGAGGTCCTGGTGCCGGACGACATGTCCTTGACCGCTACCGGGAAGGTGGGCATCGGCGAGGTGACGGTCCTGGGGGTTACCGACTCCGGAATGAATCGTCGACTGACGGTCACTCAGACCGGTACAGGCGCTCTTATTGAGATCGAAGCGGAAGCAGGGTTCGGCTCTGTAGAAGTCCGCCCGAGCAGATAGGAGAACCAGACATGCAGCTACATCGCTTTGACATCGTTTCGTTCATCTTCGGAGTCGTATTCACGGGCCTCGGCGTCACATTTCTCAGCACCGAGATAACCGGCCTCGGAGCGAACAGCGAATGGATCTGGCCGATCGTCCTGCTGGTGATCGGAGCGGCAGTGCTGGCGTCGGCCCTCATGGGCGTTCGGTCGCGTGCAACTGCCGAGGAGACGGGTGACGAGCCAGTGGAACTCGACTAGCTACTCGTTTCACCATGAGTGTGATGGCCGAGCTTCAGCCAATATGTTACTATTTGGTCACATATGGAGGACACCTTCGACTCGGTTTTCAAGGCCCTGGCCAATCCTGTCCGCAGGTCGATATTGGATGCGTTACGTGGCTCGCCCCGAACCACCGGTGATCTAGTTGAAGGCTTCCCGACGCTGAGCAGGTTCGCGGTCATGAAGCACCTCGACGTCCTGGTGGATAGCTCTCTGGTGACCGTGACTAGACAGGGCCGTCAGCGCTTCAACCATCTGAATCCGGCTCCGATTCGGCTGCTTTACGAGCGCTGGATGACCCCCTTTTCGGAGTTGTGGGCGCGTGAGGCGGTTCGTCTGAAGCGCCATGTCGAGCAAGAGACAGGGAAAGGATGAAGTAATGACCGACGTCGTATTGGAAGAAGTGGACCAAGAGGACATACACACACCAGTCGCCTACGAGACGGCTGTTGAAATTGAGATCAGAGCACCACGCGAGCGGGTCTGGAAGGCCCTCACCGAGGAGGTGGGTGCCTGGTGGTCGCACACCTATCGGGATGACATCGTCGGGGTGTATCTCGAACCGTGGCCTGGCGGTCGTTTCTATGAGAAGTTCGACGAGGACGGCAACGGCGGCCTCTACGCCACGGTTACATATGCTGAATACCCTTCCCTGATCCGGTACCAGGGGCCGATGGGCATGCCGGGTTCTCAGCTCACAACCGGACGTTTCGAGCTCATTGAGCAGTCAGCCGAGACAACGCTGATGAAGTTCACCGGCTGGGTGATGGGTGATATCCCGGACGAGCTGATGGAGGAACGTCGTCGAGGCGGATCAGAGATCTACTCGAGTCTCGTCAAGTATCTGGAAGAGGGGGTCAAGGTCCGGTAGTCAGCCCACTCACCGGCCCTCGGATCCAGGCCAGGCCATGGGCTACCGCAGGTAGCCTGAGCCGAGCGAGCGTTGATCTCAGATGCAGTGTGCCAACTGTGGCTTCGAGAACGAAGACGGCAGAAAGTTCTGCGGCGAATGTGGGCAAGAGCTTGCTTGGATCTGCGGCAACTGTCAGACGCCGAACACCGCGGCTAACAAGTTCTGTGGCGAGTGTGGAACCTCCAGAGCAGGACCGCTTGAGGGCCCAGGCAACGAAGTGGAAGCGATTGCGGTGGAGCGCCGGTTCGTCTCCGTCCTGTTCGCCGACCTGGTCGGCTACACACCCTTCTCTGAGAAGAGCGACCCCGAGGATGTTCGGGAGTTCCTAACTGACTACTTCGACCGAAGCCAAGAGGTGATCGAACGCTTCGGTGGCACGGTGGACAAGTTCATCGGCGACGCGGTGATGGCCGTGTGGGGAGCTGTGGTCGCCAGCGACGATGATGCCGAGCGAGCAGTCAGAGCGGGGCTGGAGCTAGTCGATGTGGTGGCCAAACAGGCTTCCGACGCCGGTGTTCCCGAGCTGGCTTTGAGAGTTGGCGTTCTGTCCGGCGAAGCGTCTGTTGGGCCGGGAGGGAACGAGAAGGGCCTCGTGGTAGGCGACCTGGTCAACACGGCCTCTCGGCTCCAATCGATCGCCGAACCCGGCTCGGTATTGGTCGGGGAATCGACCGTCCGATCGATCTCCGGTTCGATTGCCTTTGAGCCGGTCGGAGACAAGGAGCTGAAGGGCAAGAGCACGTCCGTGCCCGCGTTCCGGGCCCTGACGGTTCTGTCTGAACGCGGCGGGCAGATGCGATCCGAGGCGTTGGAACCACCCTTCGTGGGCCGAGTCGACGAGCTGCGGATGCTCAAGGACCTGCTGAGCTCAGTCAGCCGAGACAAGCGAGCCCGGCTGGTCTCGATGATCGGCGAAGGCGGAATCGGCAAGAGCAGGCTCGTGTGGGAGCTCCGCAAGTATGTCGACGGGGTGGTGGAGCAGGTCCTCTGGCACGAGGGTCGGTCGCCGGCATACGGGGATGGGGTCACCTTCTGGGCCGTGAAGGAGATGATCCATCGCCGGGCTGGAATCGCCGAGACCGATGACGATGACATTGCGACTGACGCCCTCGACAAGTGCTTGGAGGAGTTCCTCAGCCCGGATGACGCCAACTGGGTCAGACCCAGGCTGCAGCCGGTAATAGGAATCGGCGAGGCTCCCCCGGGTGATCGGGCCGAGATCGACGCGGCGGTCCGGCTCTTCTTCAACAGCGTCGCCGCCACCGGAACCACCGTCCTCGTCTTCGAGGATCTCCAATGGGCCGATCCGGCGCTGCTCGACTTCGTAGAGGAGCTCTGTGACTGGTCTCCCGACTATCCGATCTTGGTGATAACTCTGGCCCGGCCTGATCTGCTCGATAAGCGCCCGCAGTGGGGCACCGGCAAGCGGAGCTGGGTGAGTATGAATCTCGGATCACTCACCGATAGTGAAATAGCCGAGCTGGTAGCGGGTGCGGTTCCCGGGACGCCGGCGGACGTCGTGGACGCCATCGTGGCCAGATCGGGCGGGATTCCGCTATTCGCCGTGGAGCTGATCCGCACGCTGTTGGCGACTGAGGAACTACTCGACGATGGATCTTTCGTCGGCGACCTCGATTCGCTGGCCGTGCCGGAATCGATTCAGGCAGCGATCAGCGCCCGGCTCGACCGCCTCGAAGCGGACCAGAGAATGCTCATTCAGGATGCGGCGGTGCTCGGCCACGCCTTCACGATCGAAGGGCTGGCCGCCGTGACGAGATCGAAGCTCGAGGACCTGGAGATCGAGCTCAATGGTCTGGCCCGCCGCGACCTTATCGAACCGGTACGTGATCCCAAATCGCCGGAACGCGGCCAATACCGCTTTGTGCAGTCCCTTATCAGAGACGTCGCCAAGGGCCGCCTGTCGCGTGATGCCAGACGCGAGCGGCACCTCGCCGCCGCCAATTACATGAAGGGGCTCGACGAGCCCGAGTTGGCACCGGTGATCGCCGATCACTACCTACACGCCTACCAGGCGACGCCGGAGGGCCCGCAAGCCGACAAACTGCGAGCCGAGGCGCTGGCGACACTCGAGGCAGCGCTTCAGCGGGCGGAGTCTCTCCGCTCGTATGAGCAAGTGATGACGATCGGCACTCAGGCCCTCGATCTCGCCGCCGACACTCCGGAAAAGGCTCTCCTCTGGGAACCGATGGCCGAGGCGGCATCCAAGCTCGACCGAGGAGCCGAGGCCGAGCGCTACGCGACGCTTGCTCTGGATCACGCTGAGAAGACCGGGTCCGACGCTGACGTCCATCGCCTGGTCGGACTGATCGGAAGGATCTATCTCGACGCGCGGGCATTGGAGCAAGCGACCGAGTTCTTGAGTGACCGAATCGAACCCGACTCGGATCTGGCGCTCGATCCGTTTCTACTGGCGAGCGCGGCGGAGCTGGCCCGCGCTTACAGCCTTTCCCTGCGAGACAGTGAGGCATTCGATACCGCGGAGCGGGTCTTGGCGGCGGCCGAGCTGCGCAACGACTCCCCGATCTTCGCGCACGCCCTGATCACGAAAGGGACCGTTCTGAGTGGCATGGGCAGACCTCGCGAGGCAAACGTGGTGCTTCGCGGCGCCATCGATGTCGCGGACCGGCATGAGGTTCACGATGCCTCGATTCGGGGTCGAATCAATCTGGGCTTCGCCATCCATCTCAGCAACACGAAAATGTCAGTCCACGTGACGAGGGAGGCCCTGGATATCGCCCGCAAGGTCGGCGATAAGCCCAGCGCACTTTCGGCCTTGTACAACCTCATCGCCAGCCACAGCTGGCAAGGCAACATCGATGACTACGACTCCCTAATCGACGACCCTCTGCTGGATGACGCTTCTGATTGGTTCAAAGGGCAGGTACTAGCTGCGAGAGCGAGGCTCGCCAACTATCGGGGTGCGGCGTCTGAGGCCCGCGATTTCGCCGTCCAGTCGGACCAATTATTGATGAGCCACGGAGACGAGCGGGCCAAGCTGGACGCGGAGGCTTTCCGCCTGGCGCGGAGCGTCTGGCAAGACGACTCGGTCGCTCCCTTTCAGCCGCTTTTGAAGACGGCCAAAGAGAACTTGACGCAGTACTACCGAGCAGCCGATGGCCTAAAACTGGCTGTTTTGCTATCGGGAAGGCAAGACCTCCTGTCCCTATTCGTGGCTCTGCACGACGAGCCGTACCTCCTTGGCGGCGGTTATATGCGCCGGGTAGTGAAAACGTGGGCGGCGGCTGCGTCGGGTGACCTCAATCCCCTCGACGACACTCTCGAAGTCCTGGCTGAACACAAACTCAAGACTCCGACCGTTGAGACGCTCGCCGCGGTCGCCAACTTCCTTCCCGAAGGCCACCCCGAGGCGGCACCTCTGCTCAACCGTGCCTTCGACCAGTGCACGGCGGAGGGCTGGCACGGCCTTCGAGATCTGATCGAATCTCACGTGAAGGTCACCTGATCAAGAGTGAGGCACGCGTCCTCAGGTTTCGTGTCAATCGAAGCGTCGGATAGCGACGCGGCCATTGACGGGAAACTCTCCGGCTGACTAACTGCTTTCGGGGAGGCCCGCTGTATACAAACCGTCCGAGATGTGCTTTCGATCCTCGTCACTCATCGGATAGGGATCGAGAAGCCCCAGTGTGAAGTCCGGTTTAATTGCCAATAGTTCCTCGAGCTCTCTCCGCGCGTCTTCCAGCTCGCCCATGTGGGCAAGAGCAGACGTGAGCATCACTCTTCCAAGCACGTATCCGTACTTGAGATTGACGGCGGCACGGGCGTCATCCGTGGCCTCGTCATAGCGGTGAGCCAGAAGGTGGCCGATTGCCCTGGCTCCGTAGAAGAAAACTGCGCCTGGGTCGTGCGGAGACAGGGCGATCGCCTCGCTAATAATCCGTACCCCTTCATCAGCATCGCCACCAAACAGCTTGGCATCTCCCAGCGCAAGGTATCCGTAAGCCAGGCTCGGATTGAGCTCGATAGCTCGCGTAGCAGAAGCCGCCATCGCGTCCAGCCGACCCAGACCGAGATTTACGAACGCTAAGACCGCATGGGCCATCGCATCACGCTCGTCGAGCTCGAGGGCTTTCCTGGCTTCCTCGTAGGCAAGGTTGATCGAGTCACTCCCTGTGTCCACGAAGTTGAACCAGGCATCGACGAAGTGGGCAAAGGCCAGCTCTGACCAAGCCACCGAATAGGTCGGGTCTATTGCCAGCGCTGCGTTGAAGTGACCGATCGCTTCAGTGTTGGCCTCAGGTTTGAACTTATAGGTTTCCGAGCGGCCCAGCTGGACGTGGTCCCATGCGTCGAGGCTCTTGGTTTCGACTCGGGACTCCGGCCCTGTCTCGGCCAAGCGAATCGCAGGGTCGATCGCCACCACGATGCTGCGAGTGATCTGATCCTGAACCTCGAAGATGTCGACCATGTCGGCGTCGTAGCGCTCGGCCCAAACGTGGTGACCCCCACCAGTAGCATCGATGAGCTGAGCTGTTACTCGGACTCTTTCTCCGGCGCGCCTGACACTGCCTTCCAGTACATAGCGGACACTTAGTTCCTCGGCGATCTGATCTAAGTTCTCTCCCTCGTATCTGAAGGAAGAAGTCCGGGCTATTACCCGGAGGGTGCTCCAGGCCGCCAGCCCCGTTATCACATCTTCCGCTATACCGTGGGCGAAGTAATCCTGCTCTGGGTCGTCGCTCATGTTCTCGAACGGCAATACCGCAATCCACGCTGCTCGCCGAGCTTGCTCT
>JBHICV010000052.1:0-14831 GCA_046759765.1 Acidimicrobiia bacterium | reverse complement strand
GTAGCGGCGGGCAGACTCGAACTGCCGACCTCTCGATTATGAGTCGAGCGCTCTTACCCACTGAGCTACGCCGCCAAATCAGTAGTCAGTCGTCCTAAGTCGCCGTAGGTTAGCGTCGTCGTCCAGGTCGGCCTCGCTCGGCGGTGAAGGCCCGCGCGGGCCTAGGCGACTTTTCGAGCCCCCTTCCGGATTCGAACCGGATACCTCCGCCTTACCATGGCGGCGCTCTACCAACTGAGCTAAGGGGGCGCGTGCCGGGAGAAGGATTCGAACCTCCGAAGGCATACGCCGGCAGATTTACAGTCTGCTCCCTTTGTCCACTCGGGCATCCCGGCCCAGCCCGAGGAGTTCGGGCTTCCTAACAATAGCCCAGGCCCGGCCCACCCCTTCCAGAGTTAGCCTCGGGGAGTGCCGTCTCCCGGCCGACGAGGATCTTTATTGGTTCTGGCTGCGGCCATGCTCTGGGGAACGACGGGTACCGCCCAGGCCCTCGGTCCGTCGTCGTCTAATCCGCTGGCGGTGGGCGCGATTCGAATGGTCGTCGGTGGAGTGGCGCTGGTGCTCCTGGCGACGGCGAAAGGCGCAGTCGCCCATTGGCCCGAGTGGCGTCGAGGTTCGGTCATGGTGGCAGGGGTGGCAATGGCCGCTTATCAGCCCCTTTTCTTCGCCGGCGTGTTACGCGCCGGCGTGGCGGTCGGAACGATGATCGCCATTGGTAGCGCTCCTGTGCTCGCCGCACTCCTTGCCCGCTGGATCCGGCGGGAGCCTCTCAGCCGGCGGTGGGCGATCGCCACAGTGGTGGCAGTCGCCGGTCTGGTTCTGCTGGCTTCGAGTGGCGAGTCGGCGGGGATCGAGGCGTCGGGGGTCATCCTGGCCCTGGGAGCAGGGGCGTGCTATGCCGTGTACGCCGTGGCGGCCAAGGGCATCGTCGGTCGGCACCCCACCGTTCCTGCGATGGCACTCGTGTTCGGCTGGGCGGCGGCGCTGTCGATCCCCGTTCTGCTGCTGGCCGACAGGAGCTGGCTACGCGAACTCTCCGGAGTGGCCATGACGCTCTATTTGGGCCTCGTGACCACGACACTTGCCTACCTGCTATTCGCGGGCGGCCTCCGCGTCACGCAGGTTGGAACAGCTGCGACGCTGACACTCGGCGAACCGGGCACTGCGGCTGCTCTTGCCGTGTTGGTGCTCGGAGAGAGCCTCAGTCCAGCCGCAGGGATTGGGCTGGTGCTAATTGCATCAGCACTCCTGGTGTTGGCGCGACACCAGGCCTCCGTGCCGCGCTATCCCGCACCAGGAGCGAGCTAGATAACCGAGGTGGGCGAGGGTTCCGAGGACAGCCGGTCCGCTCGTCGGCGATAGGCAAAGGCAGGCACCAGCAGGGCGGCCGCAAGGGCGACGTCGACCAAGGCCGGCCACGATCTCCAAACAAAGTCAGCCAGCGCAATGACGATCACGACCAGCCCTGCGACCATGAGCGTGTTCGAGGCCCGGCGAAGCATCGCCACCACGCGATCAGCGGGCAGGGGATCTCCTGCACCCAGTGACTCCGCCGCGCTCACCGCGCGCAGTACCCGCCGCGAGATCCACCAGGTGACCAGGGCCACGTAAGCGAAGGCAAGTCCGAACCAGGCGGGATCGACAACGAGCGCGGCTGCCAGGCCGATCAGGACGCCCACGCCGTAAAGCCGGCCCATTCGCTGAAGATGATTCTGTGCCCACGTCGGGCCCCTCTCAGCCGATGCGATCCCGACGTACGATCCCCACACGGCCATGGCGACAACCAGCGCCGTGAGCAAGGTTGCAGCTGCGACGGTTGAGATCATCGAACTCCGGTCGCCATCTCCTGGAGACGATCGATCCGTTCCTCAATCGGAGGGTGTGTGGCAAACAGCCTCGAAAAGCCGCCGGCTCGCCGTCGACCCTGCACGCTCTTGAGGGGATCGGCGATGTAGAGCGGACTGACGGCCGGGTTGACGGCCATCGGGATTCTCTGTGTCGCCATACCAATTTTCTCGAGTGCACTGGCCAGGTTCAGGGGCTGCCCCGTCATCTCGGCGCCGTCGTGGTCGGCTTCGTATTCACGAGCACGGGAGATAGCCAGCCGGATGATCATCGCCGCGATGGGAGCGAGTATGAGGCTGGCGAGCGCAAGGATCGCAGTAATAGCGTTGCCCTGCCTTCCGCGTCCCCCACCGGTCCAGAACGCGATTCTGGCGAAGATCGTCAAGGCGGCGGCCAGCATCGCCGCGATCGTCGAGATGAGGATGTCCCGATTGCGGACGTGAGCGAGCTCGTGGGCGAGGACCCCCTCGAGCTCCTGGGTCGAGAGCATGTCCACGATCCCGCTGGTCACTGCTACCGCAGCGTGCTTCGGGCTGCGCCCGGTGGCGAAGGCGTTGGGTTGGGGGGAATCGATCAGGTAGATGGACGGCATCGGCATCTCGTCCATCAGCGTGAGGCGGCGGACGATCGCATAGACCCCGGGGAGCTCGTGCTCTTCTACCGGCCGGGCCCGGCTGGCCCCCAGAGCCAGGCGGGCCGACCAGAAGTAGAAGGCGAAGTTGAGCGCTCCCGCGATAATCAGCCCCCAGATGAACCCGAACCCGAACAGCTCGGCCATAAGGACTACGAGTGCCGTGAGAAACGCGAGTAAGGCAACGGTTTTCAGGTTGTTGCCGCTCATAGGAACATCGTACCGGGAGCGTCGGTATAGCAAGCGAGTTGTCGCCCGACCACGCAGGTCCGTGTTTCTAGGGGCAGAGCCGGAAGTCACCTGCTTGTGAGGCCCGGTAGTCGTACGTGGTGTCATCGACCACGAAGATCACGCGGAAGCCCGGCGTTATTACCTGGGCGGAGAACTCGCCCGGTGCCGGGCAACCCAGAGAGGCATCATTCCAGTTGACGCTCTCAGCGGTCACGGTGATCAGGAGCGGGGAGCCGGAAAGCTGATCTCTCAGATCTGCGACGATCGCGTCATAGATCTCCGGTGGCAGACCGGGCGGGACGGTGGGAAACGCGGCCACGTCCACGGGCTCTCCGCAGCCGGCCAGCATGCCGACCACAACGACGGCCGAGATCCATCTGCTGATCGACGTCACAGCCGGGCTACCAGCACGCGGAAGTCGCCTAAGCCGCGCGGATGAAGCAGCGTCTCAGCCCCTACCCGGAGCGACCGGACCTCGAGTCGGGCCATGTCATCACCCGAGCGGGCCAGCTCGAGCTCTTGGTGCCGTAGTTGGCGGAGCTGCTCTCTCAAGCCAAGATCCGTAAGGAATTCCTCCTGTCTCATGAGCTGCACGTTATTGGCAGCCTCCTCGGCCACGCCCAGCAGCGCGGTGAAGTTGACATCCACAGTGACGTCGACGGATCCGGGATCCAGCAAAGGGTCAGGGCCAATGTGATGAGATCGGTAGGTCCGCAGAGTTCCCGCAGCTCGCCGCGGCAAGAGTCCCGTGGCTGTATCCCCATAGTCGATGACCACCACGCTCCCGACCGCCAGGCGCGACAGCGCCATCCGGAGCCATTTCCCGGCTTCGAGCTGGACCTCGACCAGGCCACCGTCGGGTACCGGTCCGGCGAACTGATCGCACCAGTCAACAACAGGTGCCCGAGCCGGAGCCGGAATGAGTTCGAAGCCGCCGTCCGATGTGCCCACCCAACGCTCTTCCCAGCCTCCTTGGGACCGAACAGCCAAGGCCACGGGTTGGTTGTCGAGCAGCTCGTTGGCAAACACCACTCCGGTGACGGGGGATGACAGGTCGTCGAGGGTTGGCACCACCCGATCCGCGGGTAGGACCGCCCGGAGCGCTTGGCGGGCGGCCTGCGACAGCTCGACCGCCCACGCCTCTAGTGGCTCAGCCTGCAGCAGCCAACGGAGCAAGGACCCTGACCCGGCCCCGGCATCGACGACCGCAAAGCCTCCCGGATCATCGAGCCGCTCTCGTTCTCGACGAGCGAACTCAGCCAGCGTTTCCCCGAACAGCGGGCTCACCTCCGGGCTGGTCAGGAAGTCGCCCTCCTCGGCCGAGCGGAGGGACCCGCTCGTGAAGAACCCGTGCTCCGGGTCGTAGAGGGCCGCCCGGTGGTATTCCTCGAACGGGACCGGTCCCTCGTTCGAGATCCGCTCCAACAGACGAGTCTTCAGGGTGGTCATTTCATGGTTTTGGTGACGCCAATCCACCCTATAGGTGAGTAAGCGTCACCAAAACCAGATACGACCTAGCCGCCGGCGACGACTGTGCCGGTGAGGTCACCGAAGTAGGCGATCACTTGCGGGAACACTCCGGCCAGGAGGATCACTCCCACCGACAAGGCCAGTGCGACGACCAGCGACCGGGCGACGGGAGCAACTCGAATCTCCTCGGGAGGGGCTGTTGCCGGGACCGGATCCATGAACATCACCTTGACCACCCGGGCGTAGTAGTAGAGCGCTACCACCGCGTTGATCGCCGCCACGGCGGCCAGGGCGACCAGCCAACCGTCGGTGCCGGAGATGACCGATTGGAACATCACGAACTTGGCGAACCACCCGGCGAAAGGCGGGATCCCCGCGAGCGAGAGGAAGAAAACCGCCGCCAATGCCGCCAAGCCGGACGAGTATCCGTACATGCCGGCCCAACCCGCGATGGTGCCCGTCCCCGTCTTCCTCGCTCCGGCGATGACCACGGCGAAAGCGCCGAGGTTCATGAAGAGGTAGATGAGCAGGTAGGTGACCGTGGCCTCCAGCGCCCCGGGAATGGCGGCGGCGCCCGGACCGACGGCACCCGCCACTGCAAACGGGGCCAGCATGAACCCGGCCTGGGCCACAGATGAGTAGGCGAGGAGCCGAACGATGTTTCGCTGGCGGAGCGCCGTGAGGTTCGCCACGGTCATCGTCACCGCGGCGAGAATGCCGAGGGCCCAGCTCCAGATGCCGGCCAGCAGCGGGAACGCCAGGTAGCAAACGAGGAGCAGACCAACGAAGCCGGCTGCCTTGGAGATGACGGAAAGAAACGCGGTCACCGGGGTCGGAGCCCCTTCGTACGTGTCCGGCGCCCAGAAATGGAAGGGAACCGCCGAGATCTTGAAGCCGAAACCGGCGATTATGAACAGCAGCGCCATGATCATGGCCGGCTCGCCGGCCAGCTCGAGTTCGAATATCGCGTCGGAGATCCCCGAAAACAGCACCTCGCCCGTCAGCCCGTAGACAAAGCTCATCCCGTAGAGCATCAAGGCCGCGGCCAGTATCCCGGTTAGGAAGAACTTCAGCGCCGCTTCGTTGGAGCGGACGTCACCCTTGCGCCAGCCGGCCAGCATGAACGCGGGTGCTGACACCAGCTCCAGTCCGATGAAGAGAATGATGAGGCTCCGCGACGAAGTCATGATCGACGCGCCAAGGATGGCGGTCAGCAGCAGGAAGTAGTACTCGCCCTGGTAGTAGCGATCCGACTCGATGTAGGAGACGGACATCAACAGAACCAGGTAGCCGGCTCCGATGAAGAGGCCCTTGAGGACGAGGGCGAAGTCGTCGACCACCCAGCTCCCGTTGAGCATTGTGCGAGGATCGCCGGCTGCCAATACCAGCACCGCCAGCCCGGCGAGCGTTACACCCAACACCGAGAGCACCGCGGTCCAGTACTTCTGAGTCCTATCCAGGAAGGAGTCCGCCAGTAGGACCGAAATGACCGTTCCGGCTAAGACCAGTTCGGGCGCAAGGGAGAGATAGTCGATGTCCACGTCAGCCGCCGAATACCTGCACGAGGCTTTCCACCGCCGGGTTGGTGAGCGTGAACACGATGCCGGGGAACACGCCGATTACGGCGATCGCGACGACCAGCGGTGCCCACGACGCCATCTCGAATCGGTCGACGTCTTCGAAGCTCGTGCCGGCCCACTCCTCCGATGGCTCACCAAGGTTCACCCTTTGCAGCATCCAGAGCATGTATCCGGCCGTCAGCACCGTGCCTATGGCTCCCAAGACCATTGCCGTTCGAAACAGATTCTGAGAGAGGAACTCCGCGGGCTCGTAGGCGCCCAACAGGGCCATGAACTCCCCCCAGAAGCCGGCGAGGCCGGGGAGGCCGAGCGAGGCCATTGCCGTAAACGCCAGAATTCCTCCCATCACCGGCATCAATTTGAGGTTGCCGCCGAGGCGCGCCATCTCCCTCGTGTGATACCGGTGGTGCATTGACCCGGCCAGGAAGAAGAGCAGCCCGGTGATGACGCCGTGGGCGACCATCCCGATGACCGCGGCGTTCAGACCTGTGGCGGTGAGGGTGGCGATTCCCAACATGACGAAACCCATATGACCGACGGAGGAAAAGGCGATGAGCCGCTTGAGGTCGCGCTGAGCGAGGCAAGCCAGCGCACCGTAGATGATCGCGATCACCGCCAGCACCGCGATGAAAGGCGCCCAATCGCCCGCCTGGCCGGGAAGAATCGGCAGGCTGATTCGGATGAAGCCGTAAGCGCCGAGCTTCAGCAGGATCGCCGCCAGCAACACGGATCCGACCGTTGGAGCGGCGGTGTGCGCGTCCGGCAGCCACGTATGCAACGGCCACATCGGGACCTTGACCGCGAATCCCAGAAACAGGCCGGCGAAGATCAAGAAGGCGACCTTGGGCTCCCACCCCAACAGGTTGACCGTGCTCTCAAAGATTCCTTCCCCTCCGGCGATCAACTCAGGGATCTGCCACGTCCCGGCTATCACGAAAAGCCCGATGAAGCCGAGCAACATGAATACGGAGCCGAGAAGGGTGAATAGGAAGAACTTGATGGCCGCGTAGAGGCGCATCTCGACTTCGCGGTCGAAACCCGGTAGCCGGCGCTTGAAGCGGTCGCCCCAGATCCCCACCAGGAAGTACATCGGTAGGAGCACGAGCTCGAAGAAGACAAAGAACAGCACCAGGTCGAGCGCCACGAAGGTCCCCGCCATGCCAACTGCTAAGAGGAGGATGAGCGAGAGGAACGCTTTGGGGTTGTGAGGTTCCTCGGCGTGCTTCAGCGTGTAGATAACGCAGAGGAAGGTCACGAAGGTCGAGAGCACTACCAGCGGCAGGCTGATCCCGTCAACGCCGATGTGGAATCGAGCCGAAATGGCTTGGATCCAGGCCTGGTTGGTCCCCAGCTGGAACTCGTCCGCCTGCTTGTAGTCGAAGCGGCTCACCGCTACCAGAGAGAGCAGGAACGAACCACCAGTAAAAAGCAGGGCCGTGCCCTTCATCGCGTTCTCGCGGGCCCTGGGTGTGATCAGGATCAGCACCATCCCCACCAGGGGCAGGAACACAATCAGGCTCAGGCCCGCACCGTTGTCGAACGTTTCCATCTAGCCCTTCCTCCTAGTTGGCGAACACCACGACGAACACAACGACCAGCGCCAGAACCCCGACGATGAACGCGCCGAGGTACTGCTGGACTCTTCCCGTTTGCCAGAACCGCAGCTGTCCACCCGCGGCCCCGGTCGCAAAGGACACCCCGTTGACGACGAGATCGATGCCGCGCTGGTCGAAACCTCGGTAGATGACACGGGCGAACGCCCCGGCGATATAACCGCTGACATTGACGATCCAGTCGATGACGTAATCGTTGATCCAGTTCGTTGCCCGGGCGATCGGATCGCGAATTGGCCTAACGATGCCGTAGAAGTAGATGTCGTCGAGGTAGTACTTGCGCTCCAAGAAAGGCCAAAGGACCGGGATACGGAAGCGGTCGCGATCCTCCTGGGTCTCTGCGTCCCGGTAGTAGAGCAGATAGCCGAGACCGATTCCGACAAGGCCCGCAAGGAACCCCGACCCCGCCACCGTTACGTCAAGACTCTCGAGATGATGCTCCACGATCGGCACTGCGCGGACGGTCACCCAGTCGGCGAAGCCTGTGTAGAGACCGGCGATGTTGGCCCACCCGGCGGCTAGCGCACCGACGGCGAGGATGACCAGCGGGACGGTCATCACCCTCTCGGCCTCCTGGGGCTCCCCCTGACCCTTGTAGCTGCCGAAGAAGGTAAGGAAGACCGCGCGGGACATGTAGAAGGCGGTGATGAACGCGCCGAGGATCCCGATGGCCAATACGAGCTGATATCCCTCGGCGCCGAACGTCGCCAGGATCTCGTCTTTGGAGAAGAAGCCCGATAGCGGCGGGATGCCGGCAAGGGCGAGTGAGCCGACAACGAAGGTCCAGAAAGTCGTCGGCAAGAACTTCCGGAGGCCTCCCATCTCGCTCATGTAGTTGGAGTGCACGGCGTGGATGACCACGCCGGCACCGAGGAAGAGAAGGGCTTTGAAGAAAGCGTGGGTCCAGAGGTGAAAAAGGGCCGCCGTGTAGCCGCCCGCGCCGAGCGCTGCCGCCATGTAACCGAGCTGACTGACGGTCGAGTAGGCCAGGACCCGCTTGATGTCGTCCTGCACGACGGCCAGCAGCCCCGCGATGAGCAGCGTGATCGTGCCAATGACGAGTATGAAGGTGCGGGCCTCGGCTGCCAGCCCTTCGTATAGGGGGAACAGGCGCGCCACCATGTAGATACCGGCCGTCACCATCGTGGCGGCGTGTATGAGCGCGGAGACCGGTGTCGGGCCGGCCATCGCGTCGGGCAGCCAGGTATGGAAGGGGAACTGGGCGCTCTTACCCATCGCCCCTATGAAGAGGAGGACCGCACCCGTCACGGCCAGGGCAGTGGTAAGCGTTCCTTCCTCGGCGGCACCCAATAGCTCACTGATGCGGAAAGATCCGGCCGCCCAGGCCAGCACTATCACGCCCAGCACGAAGCCGATGTCTGCCGTCTTGGTCGTCAGGAAGGCCTTGACCGCCGAGTCCGCGTTCTCCTTGACCTCCCACCAATGGCCGATGAGCAGATAGGAACAGAGGCCGACGAGCTCCCAGCCGACGAGCATCTGCAAGGTGTTGGGTGCCACGACCAGCAGGAGCATCGAGCCTGTGAACAGCGACAGTGCGGCATAGAAGAAGGTGAAGCGCGAGTCGCCGCGCATGTATCCGAGGGAGTAGACGTGGACGAGGGTTGAGACCACGCCCACGACTACGAACATCATCGTGGACAGACCGTCGAGGAGCCAGCCCCATTCGACGACGAATGAGCCAACCTCGGCGACTTCGATCGAGTCGGTGAAGAGCACACCGCCCGTCACATTGACGAGGAAGAGCACGATCCCGTAGAGGCTCGAGAAGCCGACCGCGGCAAGGCCAATCTCCGCTCCCTGCAACGGGAGCCGCTTGCCCACCAGGATGATCAGCACGAAGGCGACAAAGGGCGCCACCACCAGCAGCCAGGCCCATTCGACCAGCGCCCCGCTGGCCGTGACGTCGAGGACGGGCGTTTCGGCCGCGAGCATCACCATTTCATCAGGTCCAGCTCATCGACGTTCGCCGAGGTTCGGTTGCGGAAGATCATCAACACGATGGCCAGGCCGACGCCTACCTCGGCCGCGGCGATCGTGATCACGAAAATTGCGAAGACCTGGCCCGTGGCCAGCGTGTCCCTTATTAGGGCCTCGAACGCCACGAGGTTGAGGTTGACGGCGTTGAGCATCAGCTCGACCGCCAGCAGGATCATGACTGCGTTGCGGCGGGCGAGGAGACCGAAGGTGCCCAGAGCAAACATGAAAGCCCCGAGGATGAGGAACTGGGTGACGATCATGTACCGACCGTCTCCCGCTCCCGAGCCGAAGCCTCCTCCTCGGCAGGCGTGGCGTCCTTGCGGGCCAGAGTGATCCCTCCCACCAGCGCGGCCAGCAGTAGGAAGGAGACTGCTTCGAAGGGAAGCACGTACCGCCCGAGGATCGATCCGGCGAGGAGGTCGGTCGACGTCCCCTCGCCCACTCCGACCAACTCGGTCGTCTCCCATGTGGTCCACGAAACGCCGGCCAGGACCGCGAACAGCACCGTGGCGGCAACGGCCGCCGGCCATCTGCGCTGGTGATCGACGGCGGCTTCCCGGCCGATTGGCGCCCTGGTGATCATGATCCCGAACAGGAAGAGGATCACGACCGCACCGATGTAAACCAGAACCAACACCCAGGCGACAAACTCGGCCGAGAGGAGGAGAAAGAGCCCTGCAGTCGCGGCGAGGGTTGCCACCAGAAAGAGAGCCGCATGGACCACGTTGCGCGACGTGACTACGCGGAAGGCGGCAATGGCCGCGAGGCCGCCGAGCGCGAGGAAAGCCCAATTCTGCGGGTTGGTGATCCAGTCGAAGAAGCTCATGAGCGCACCTCCGGTGCGCAGTTATCAGTAGTCAGTCTTGAGTCGTCAGTTGGAGCGATTACTGAAAGCTGAGAACTGAAAACCGAAGACTGGGTCCTCATTGGTTGAGGGCGGTCATGTCGGGAACGGTCTCCATCCACTGCTGGAGCCGGTCTTCGTCGTGCAACATGGCGCCCATTTGGGTTTCCGAGTACTCGTATTCGGGGCTCCAGAACAGGGCGTCGAACGGGCAGACCTCCACGCAGATGCCGCAGTACATGCAGAGGGCGTAGTCGAGGTCGAAACGGTCGAGCACCGCCCGCGCCCGCGGGCGACCACCGGGCCGTGACGGCGGCATGAGCTCCTTGTGGCCTTCGATGTAAATGCACCAGTCGGGGCAGTTGCGGGCACAGAGCATGCAGACGGTGCAAGCTTCCTGCTCCAGAGCGATGACGCCCCGAGCCCTGGGGACCGGCGTCTCTTTGACTCGCGGATACATGACCGTCACCGGCCAGGTGAAGAGAGTGCGTAGCGTCACCCAAAGTCCCCTGGCGAAGCCGATGCCCGGGATCTTCATCAGAACACCACCTTGGCAGTTGCGATGACCGCGATGTTGGCCAGAGAGAGCGGAACCAGCCACTTCCAGGCGAGCGACTGGAGTTGATCCTCCCTGAGCCGGGGGAATGTCCAGCGAAACCAGATCATCACGAAGACCAGAACGGCGATCTTTCCGATGAGAATGAATGGTCCGAAGATCGCAGTGTTCAAGCCCCAGAGCCAGTAGCCCCCCAGGAAGAGGGTGGCGGCGATCGCAGACAGACTGAACATGTTGGCGAACTCGGCCAGGAAGAAGAACAGGAAACGGAAGCCGGTGTACTCGGTGAGATAGCCGGTCACGAGCTCGGACTCGGCGATCGGCATGTCGAACGGGATGCGCGTTAGCTCGGCCAGCATGGCAATGAAGAAGATGGCGAAGCTCACCGCCTGGCCGGCCAGCACGAACGGCACTCCCAGAGCGATCTGTGCTTCGACAATCCCTTGCATCGACATCGTCCCGGCCTGAACGACGACCGCAACCGCCGCCAAGATCAGCGGGAGTTCATAGGCGATCAGCTGGCCCGCCGCTCTCAGGCCGCCCATGAGCGAGTACTTGTTGGCCGAGGCCCAACCGGCCATCAACACTCCGATCGTCCCCACCGAGGCAACCGCCAGCGCGTAGAAGATGCCCAGGTCCAGATCCCGGATGATGTAGTTCTCGCCGGGCCCGAATGGAATCACGACGAAAAGGGCGACCGTCGAGGCGAGCACGAGAGCCGGAGCCCAACGGAACACCGGTCGGTCGGCGGCCTCGGGGATGATGTCTTCCTTTTGAATGAACTTGAGCCCGTCGGCGATCAGCTGCGCCCAACCGAAGCGGCCGCCGGCGAAGTAGGGGCCGACCCGGCTCTGCATGTGAGCTGAGATCTTCAGCTCGCCGTACCCGATTGCCATCCCCGCTGCGGGAATGAGAATGCCAATGGCGAGGAGCTTGGCGCCGAGGAGCAAGACGAACTCGAGGTTCTCACTCATCTGTCCACGTCTCCCAATACGAAGTCGAGCGAGCCGAGGATGGCGATTATGTCTGGGACCAGAACTCCCTCCAGGATCCAGGGCAGGATCGAGAGGTTGGAGAAGGACGCCGAGCGGATCTTCAGTCGGTATGGTCCCAGCCCTCCGTCCGAGACGATGTAATAACCCATCTCTCCTTTCGGGTTCTCGGCCCGAACGTAGACCTCGCCGGCGGGAACCTTGATGATCTTGGGAACTTTGGCCTGGAGTGATCCCGACGGGATCCCGTCGACAGCCTGGGTGACGATGCCGGCGGACTGTCGAATCTCCTCCAGACGGACCCGGTAGCGGTCCCAGGAGTCACCTTTGGAACCTGTGGGTATGTCAAACGTGAAGTGGTCGTACGGCAGGTAGTCGGAGATCTTTCTGAGGTCGAATTCCACCCCCGAAGCCCGGAGGTTGGGGCCGGAGACACCGTACGAAGCGGCCAGGTCGGCCGGCAGAACTCCGACGCCTTTCGTGCGGGCCTGGAAGATCTCGTTACCGAGGGCGAGGTCCGCCAGCTCGTCGCACGTCTTGAGCACTTTGGACATGGCGTCTTTGGTTTGGGGCAAGAAGCTCTGGGGTAGATCCGGGATGGTCTTCCGCGTCGTTGGACCGGCTCCATAGGCCGGTTTCACTCCTCCAATTCGATTGAAGTTGGGATGGAAGCGTCCTCCGGTCACCAACTCGATCAGATCGAGGACTCGCTCCCTGTCCCTCAATGAGAAGAAGAGGGGCGTGGGAGCGCCCAGCTCGAGCGGGTAGGAGGCCATGAAGACCATATGGGAGGCAATGCGGGCCATCTCGGTGAGAATCAGCCGGATGTACTGTGCCCGCTCAGGCACTTCAACCTCCATCAGCTTTTCGGTGGCCACCATGAAGGGAACCTCGTTGGCGTAGCCGGCAACCCAGTCGATCCGATTGATGAGGGTGGTGATCTGCGGGTAGGTACGCACTTCAGAGATCTTCTCGTAGCCCCGGTGCATGTAGCCGATGACCGGCTCCACCTTGTATGTCCGCTCGCCCTCCATGTGAGCCACAAGACGAAGCACGCCGTGCGTAGACGGATGCTGAGGACCGATGTTGAGGGTCATCTCGGGAGTCTCCAGCTCGACGGATACGGCGACCTCGGAGATGTGCATCAGTGCGCGTTGGTCGAGCTGCTGGGTCACTCGCTCTCCTCGGCATCCCCGGCTTCGACGTTTTCCTCTGAGGGCATACCTTCTACGTCAACCGTTCCCGGCCAGGGCTTTACCTCCCTGGTCAGGAGGGGGAAGGACTTGCGAAGCGGGTGCCCTTCGAAGCCCCCAGGGAGATAGAGCTGAACGAGATTCGGGTGCCCCTCGAAGGAGATGCCGAACATCTCGGCCGCCTCCCTCTCGTGCCAGTTGGCGCCGGGATAGACGCCCACCAGGCTCGGCAGAGACGGCTCGTCCTTGCCGATGTCGGTCGAGAGAATGACCAAGCGGCCCTCCGAGGTGTCCGAGACTTGGCACAGCACCTCGTAGCGCTCGTCGACCGTCTCGGAAGGGGGATCACCGACCTCAACCTCATTTGCCCAGTCCACCGCGGAGAGCCAGGAGAAGAACCCGAGGCCGAGCTCGTCGCGCGCCGTCTCCGCGGTCTCGACCCATCGATCCGCGGGAATCCGGACCTTGACAGTGCCGAAATCCGAGGTGGCTTCGCCCCGTAACACCTCCGCTACTTGCTGCGCGTAGTCCGCAGGCGGATCAGGAGCAACCTCCGGCTCCTCGGCAGCGTCTGCGCCGGCGTCGGCGTCGGGAACCTGGTCCTCCGTGACGTCGTCCTCGGTCACCTGGTCCTCAGGAGCCTGATCAGACGGGCTGGTAGTCACGCTCCGCCCACTTCTCGCGAACGTCTTCGGCTTGGATCTTCTTCTGTAGCAGCACGATCCCATCGAGCAGCGCTTCCGGGCGGGGCGGACACCCCGGCACGTAGACGTCCACGGGTATTACCTGGTCGACACCCTTGGTAACCGAGTACGAATCCCAGTACGGGCCTCCGCAGTTACTGCACGATCCCATCGAAATCACGTACTTGGGATCAGGCATCTGCTCGTAGAGACGCCGTATCGCCGGCGCCATCTTGTCGGTCACCGTGCCGGCCACCACCATCAGGTCAGCCTGTCGGGGCGAGGCGGGGAACGGGATGACCCCAAAGCGCATGAAGTCATAGCGGGGGCTTGATGCCGCCATCATCTCGATCGCGCAGCAGGCGAGCCCGAACTGAAAGACCCAGAGCGAATACTTCCTCGACCAGTTGAGCAGCCAGCTGACCGGCTTAGGAGCTCCGAACCGGTCGATCACTCCCATCGCAGGACACCCTTCCGCACGGCATAGATGAGGCCGAGAAGCAGTACCGCCAGAAAGATCATCATCTCGACCAGCCCGAACGTTCCCAGATCCTCCAGCTTGACCGCCCAGGGGAATACGAACACGGCCTCTACATCGAAGATGAGGAAGAGCAGGCCGTAAACGTAGTAGCGAACATACGACTGGCTCCACCCCTCGCCCACCGGGTCGACTCCGCATTCGTACGTGAGGAGCTTGGTTTCGGTTGGCTTCTTGGGACGGACCAGGTAGGTGAGACCGAGAGTGCCGGCCACGAGTAGCACCCCAAAAACCGCAAAGGCCGCCACCGTGACATAGTCCTGAAAGTACTCGGTCATCCGGCCCTCTCGAGGAGATGGGGCCCTCGCCCCGGGCGGTGCGGAGTATAGGAGTCGCCCCGAAGGCCCCAAAGCTCGGGCGCTTGGCCGAAGTGAGCCTCGCTACGCTCCCGCGGCGTAGTGCATCGACCGAGCTATGACGGCCGCGGCCTCGTCAACCTCGTGGCAGAACTCGAGATGAGAATGATCGGGTCCGCGCCTTCGCCCGCCCTCCACTCCGAGCCGGCCGCCCTGCTGCCGGAGGCGGAGACCCACGTCTTGGTGCTCTTCGACGGGCTGGGTAACCACCAGCTCGAACATCCCCGCGCCCGCCCACTGCTGGAGGCCCGCGCAGGGACCGTCGATGCTCCGTTCCCGACAACAACAGTCGTCTCCCTTT
>JBHICV010000051.1:0-15344 GCA_046759765.1 Acidimicrobiia bacterium | reverse complement strand
TCGACTTGGACGTTGTGCTCTTCCAGGACGGGACGGTGGAGGTGCTCGATCGGGCCGAGTTCGATGAACATCGAGACCGGCTCCGCTATCCGGACCATCTGGTGGCGAACGCGGAGAAGGCCACCCGAGAGGTACGCCGGGCGCTATCCGACCGCAGGGAGCCCTTTGCCGAAGCTGCGGTTCCTTGGTTTCAGCGCATCGCATGACAAATAACTAGCCTCGCCCTCCGGTGACTCTCCGCAACATCCTTCTGTTCATCCACCTATTGGCCGCCTTCACCTGGATAGGCGGCGCGATCCTCCTCAACATTCTCGGTCGACGGGCTTTGCGATCCGGAGACCCGGAAGCCGCCATGGGGATCGTCAACACCTCCGACTTTGCCGCCAAGGCCGTGTTCAACCCGGCCGGTGGAATCGTCCTGCTCGCAGGAATCGCCTTAGTCCTGGAGAGTGACATCTTCGACTTCGGAATGGCCTGGATTCTGTTCGCGATTGCGGTCGTCGTTGGATCCGCCATCCTCGGCGGTGTCTTCTACGGGCGCCGCATCAAACAGCTGTATGCCGTAGCTGAGGAGCGAGGACCGTCCGATCCTGCGATTCCCAAGAGCGTCCGCACGATCCTCAACGTCGCCAACGTCGAGGCCCTCTTCCTGCTGGCGGTGGCGTGGGTCATGGTCTTCAAGCCAGGAGCCTGACGATGGAGTTGAGAGACTGGCTCCTCTATATCCACATCGTGGCCGGGATGATCTGGCTGGGAGGAGCCATCTTCTTCCAGCTGCTCGGACTCTGGGCCGCCCGCCATCCGGACCCTGCCCGCTCATCGGACGGTGCCCGGACGTTGGTATGGGTTGGGCCTCGGGTGGTGGTCCCGGCCTTAGCGATCACGCTGCTGGCCGGCATTGCCTTGGTCCTCGAAAGTTCGGTATGGGACTTCTCGATGACTTGGATCCTGATCGCGCTGGTGGTGGTAGTCGCATCCTTGGCCTCGTTCTTCGTCTATTACTTCCCGGCCTCACGCCGCGTGATCGCAATCTTCGACGACCAAGGACCCGGCCCGCCCTTGTTCTCGCTTTGGGGACGCATCGTTCTGATCTCGAGGATCAACGTGCTGCTGCTGATCGTCGTGTTGGGCGTGATGATCTTCAAGCCGGGAGCCTGAGGGATCCCTTCTCTTTTGGTGGCGCGAATCCACCTATAAGGAAGACGCATCCGCAGGTTTTGGTGACGCGAATCCACCGTATAGGTGAGAAAGCGTCACGAGAACAGTTAGGCGCGGATCTCCTGGCGCATGAAGACGACGTAGCTGACGGCGAAGATCACCACCGTGGCAGCCACCATCCCGACCACCTGAGACCAGACGAGCAAGAGGCTCTGGACAACCGCGAGTTCGGAGATCACCGCCCGGTCCAGCTGTGTGATCGTGACCACTCCAACGGAGCGCACCTCGGGGTTGAGGAGAGCGAGCGAGGCGTCTTCGTACAGTCGGACGGGTGACAACCGATCTACGGCTTGCTGAGTCTCTGCGTTGGAGACGACCTCCTCGAGGGTGGCCGAAGACTCATCAACGGGAGCCAGAGTGTCGGCAACGACCTCCGTCACGAATCCCCAGAAGAGTCCCGTACCGGCCGCGTTGGGATCGCCGATCACGTCGTCGACCGGCGCCAGGACCAGCCAGACGGCGATCGTCAGCAGAGCGGCGGTAGCAGCCCTGCGCAAGGCCACCGAACTGAAGGTGGCAAACGCCAACCAGATTCCGACATAGATCATCGTGACGATCAACCAGAGGAGCAGCCGGAGAACCTCCTCGGCGGAAGGTGTTATGCCGAGGCGGAAGATGCCGATTCCGCCTACTACGGCGGTCACCGCGAAGAGAATCACACTGATGATGGCCAGGCCGGCCGCAAACTTGCCGTTGATCACGTCGTCGCGGTAGATCGGCTGCGAGACCAGCCGGGGAAGCGTTCCCCGCGATCGCTCACCATTTATCGAGTCAAAACCGAACGCAATCCCGAGAAGCGGGGCCAGGAAGGCGACGGCCAAGAAGAACGACATCGGCACCGGTTCGATGTTGACCGTGAAGAGCAGCAGGAACAGGAAGGGGGTTTCGGAGGCGTCGCCCGCGACGTTCCTTACTTCGTTGGCGGTCGTGTACACCGCGGCGGCGGCCACCAAACCCAGCACGATGAGCAGCACTATGAACCGGACGGACAGAAGGTGATCGGCGAACTCCTTGCGGGCGACAATCGCCCAACCCTTCGACGGGGGCCTCCCCAACGTGGTCGTGGTCACGAAGCCACCTCCTCGAAGTAGCGGTGGTAGATCTCGTCGAGATCCTCCCCTGTGCGCCGCACTTGGTTGACCTTGATCCCGTCCGAAACGAGTTCTTCAACGATCCGATGAGCCTGGCCAGCCGGCAAGCTGACGCGCCAACGATTGGCGACCAGCGGGTCTTCGGTAACCGACCCGCCGGCGGCCACCCGGTCCAGCGCAGACCGGGCACCACCGGCGGGACCTCCCACATCTACCTCGAACGTAGTCCTCCCACCGGAGAGACGACCCGCCAGCTCGCGCGCCGTTCCTTGAGCCACGATCTTGCCGTCGACAAAGATCGCCACTCGATCGCATATGGATTGCATCTGATGCAGCAAGTGGCTCGAGACCAACACGGTGACATCGCGATGGTCGGCTAGATCACGGATCAACTGCTGAATCTCGAGCACACCTTCTGGATCGATGGCGATGGTGGGTTCGTCGAGGATCAGGACCACCGGGTCTTTGATCAATGCGTCGGCGATACCGAGCCTCTGCAGCATTCCCCGCGAGTAAGTGCCCGCCAGTTGATCTCCCGCGTGCGAGAGGCCTACCTCCTCCAGCACGTGTTGGATCTTTCCCCCGATCTCCTTGTTCGGAATCCGGTTGAGCCTCGCGGTATAGCGGAGGTTCTCTGTCCCCGAGAGGTCGTCGTAGAAGCCGACACTGTCGGGCAGATACCCGACGGACGCTTTGACCGCCAAAGCATCGAAGGTGGGATCGAACCCGGCGATCTGCGCCGTTCCGGCGGTGGGTTCGGTGAGTCCCAGCAGCATGAGGATCGTCGTTGTCTTTCCAGCGCCATTCGGTCCCAGGAGCCCGAAGATCTCCCCTGGCATGATGTTTAGTTTCAGATCGTCGACGACGACGTGTTCGCCATAGTGCTTCGTCAGCCCTTTTGCGGATATGACCGGATCCGCCACGTACCTACCTCCTCCCGTAGCGGCGGAACACCCAGAGCAGGGCCGCCAGAGCGGCAACGATTACCGCTATGCCCACGAATCCCCAGAAGAGTGAGGTCTCGACGGTTGCGCGTACCTCGATCGAGTCCCGGGCCTCTGGGACCCGGGCGTCGAACGAGATCCGGTAGTCGCCTGCCACGGCATCGCCGGCCGGAGTGACCGTGGCAACCACCTCGGCGAACCCTCCGTTCGGTTCGATCTCCGGGACGGACTCCGGCGCGAACGTGACTTCCCAGCCCCGTGGCGGGGTGGAGGACACCTGAACGTCGAGTAGGGGCGCGGTACCGGTGTTCACGACGATCAGGGTCAAGTCAGACGCCTCACCTGCTGTGGCGGTCAGGTTGAGGCGCTGATCGGACGTCGTCAGCTCGAGCGCAAAGTTGCCGGTTATCTCCGTGAAAAGCTCGGCTTCCGTCGTCTGCCCGCCGCCGGCTGCACCAACGAGAACGCTGTAGAGGCCCGCCGGGGTGAGGTCATTGGGATCGACGTCGACGGTGATACGAGACGAGTCCCCAGGTCCGAGAGTGACCGTCGAAGCGCGGCTTTGACCGGCCGGACGTGCTTCGATCTGCCACCCAGGCGGTCCCGTTGTCTGGAGGCCGAACTGGATTTCCTCGGACGTGTCGTTCTCGAGCTCGAGTGTGTATGTGAACGTGACGTCGGCGGGCCCCCGCAGGGCTGGGAATTCGGAGGTGAGGCTCACTCCGCCCCCGATGGCCGCAGCCACCTCGATGGACAGGTCCAGTGTGTCCGAACCCGCCGAACTCGTGCCCGTCACCCGGATGTCGTATGAGCCCTCGGCCGTTTCTTGCGGAACGTCGACCTCGAGCCGCAGGTTGATGTCCTGGACTCCATTCTCGTCCGGCTCGGGCAGGATCACCTCGGAGACGACCAACCCGCCGCCTTTCAGTTGGACGGTCCACTCGCTCGGAGCGCCGCTCGTGGTGAGCTCGACTCGCTCGCCGGGCGGTCCCGTGATGTCGAGGTTGAAGTTGGCGCTCTGGCCGGGTTCAACGGCGACGCCGGAGAAGGGGGTGATGATGTCTATCGAGCGGGTTTGGACCGGCTCGGCCTCCTGCGACCAGGCAGCGGTTGCTGGAGCGAGAATGAGAAGAAGGCCGAGCGCGGCCAACCAGATCTTCCTCAGCTTCATGTCAAGAGTCCTCCTGCGGAGCAAAGCAAGAATGTCATCTGAGCCCGCCATAGCGGGGCGGCCTATTTTGCCACCCGGCGGTGTTTTTGTGATGTCGATAAGCCATCATCGCGTGCGCCCTCCGCTACGCCAGTACACGCCTTCGGCTCTCGTTATGAACCCCTCGTCGACCAGATAGCGCCGAAGTGTGGCGTAATCAGCAAAGAACAACTGAAGAATGAAGTTCACTTGGCGTTCGGGATAGCGGATGCCTGGTTCGAACTCCTGGGCCAGGCGCTCCAAGATCACCAGTCGCTTGGCCCGCTGTTTGGGGATTGCTCGGAGCCGCGTACCCTCGAAGAAGCGAGCAAGTACCTCGGATTCCTTCTCTGTCCAAGGACCTTCGACGATGCTCGAAGCCGGAGATTCGGGCCTCGGAAGTGCTGCCCCGAGCTCTTGGAGCGTAAGCCGGTCGAGCAGTCCTTCCTCATCGAGCAATCCGGCGCTTCTGAGCTGGGCAACGGCTCCCAGAACACTCTTCTGATCGACTCCCAGCGACTCGGCCAACTCGTCAGCGTCGATGGGCGCTACTGCCGCGTGACCTAGGACTGCCAGCCGAACCGGGTCGAGGGCAAGACGGAGATAGTCGGTGGGAGACGTCACCGTCAGCAGTATCCCATTGCCGGCCGGTGCCGAGTCCTTCAAATAGGCTCTCCAAGTGCCCTCACTCCAGCTCAGCCACCCGGCGGAAGCCGCCACCACACTGGAGGAGGCCTGGCGTAGGTTGCAGAAGGCTGCGACCTGGGAGGCAATTCCCGGCGTCGACCGCGTCTTTGAAGCCCACCACGACCCTGAGGGCAACCTCCTCGGCTTTGGCTTCGAGGCGACCGCAGGAGGCACCCGCTACCAGGGCACGGCCATGGTTCGCGCCGCCCACAACCCCAACCTGATGAAGCTGGACGTCGATGCATCCGAGGTCAAAGGCTGGATTCGGACGGAGCTGTCGGAGATCACCAACAATCGAATAGCCATCGTCGTGACGTTGATGCTGGAAGCAACGGGATTCCTCTCGACTCTTTTTTTCAATGTGCTCCAATCGACCGTTCAGAAAGGGCTTCCGCAAAGCGTCGAGGAGTTCGCCGCCCGGCTCAGCGAGGGGTGAGCCCGCCTAGAGGTCTACGTCGACCACGACCGCCCGGTGATCAGAGCCGGGGAGGTCAACCACTTCGGCGGACAGAGCCCGGAGGCCCGAGACGAGAACATGATCGAGGCGGGCCACGCGAGGTGAACCCGGCCATGGGCCCCAGGTCAGGTCAGGCCGACTCCCGTTCTGCTCCGCCAGCAATCGCGGGGCGTCGTCGAGGTAACGGGCGAGTCGGCGGTAGGCCGGCCAGACGGGCGACGAGTTGAGGTCACCCAACAGAATGCGCCTGCGGTCCGGCTCCCGTTCGAGATGCTCGACGATGGCTCGGAGGTCCCGTATCCGCCTTCTGGCCGTCCTCCAAGGGGGAAACTTGTGCGGAGCGATGATGTGGGTCGTGATCACCTCGAGGTCATTGTCGAGCCGAGCCAGAAGGGCGTCGTAAGAGAACAGTGGGAGGCGTTCGATCACGCCGGCTCGAGCCAAGAACAGGCCGATGCTCAGGCCGCTGCCTTCATAAATGACTGCGCTTTCGGCGAACCGGGATTCAAGGACATCGTCGAGCGGCGGTACTAGCTCCTGCGCGGCCAGAATGTCCGGCGTGAAGTCGTCCACCAGTGCCTCGAGCGTGAGCGGGGCAACTCGACCGAAGAACAGGTTGGCGGTGACGACTCGGAGAGGCATCTAGACCGCGCCGAACCCCTCCTCGAAGGTGGGTTGCTCGGCTAGCTCCTCGGCAACCTCGAGAGCCTCGGCTCGGCCGCCCTCGGCAACCTGAGCGCGGTCGGTTAGGAGTGTTACCTGGTTCTCCACGACCTGTAAGAAGCCTCCGTGGACACCAATCTCCAGCCGATCGTCGCCTCGCACGATTGCTACGGCCCCGGTGGCGAGGGAGGCCATCAGTGGTTCGTGGTCGGCCATGATGCCGAGCTCTCCTTCGACGGTTCTCGCCACCACGAGATCGGCCTCACCTGACCAGACCATCCCCTCGGGAGCTACGACGTCCACTTGGAAGGGCATCAGGCGGCTTCCAGTTCCTTGGCTTTGGCATGGACGTCTTCCACTCCCCCAACCATGTAAAAGGCCTGCTCAGGAATGTGGTCGAGCTCTCCGTCTACGACCATCTTGAAGCCTTCGATCGTGTCTTGGAGGGACACCGTCGCTCCCGGTATCCCGATGAATCCCTCCATCACGTTGAAGGGTTGAGAGAGGAACCGCTGAATGCGCCGGGCTCTGGCAACTACCAACTTGTCCTCTTCCGAAAGCTCATCGATCCCCAGGATGGCGATGATGTCCTGCAGGTCCTCGTAGCGCTGGAGAATCTGCTGTACCTCGATCGCTACCGAGTAGTGGTCCTCGCCCACGTACTGCGGGTCGAGGAGGCGGCTAGTGGAAGCGAGCGGATCGATGGCCGGGTAGATACCGAGCTCAACCAGCTTGCGCTCCAGAACCGTCCTGGCGTCGAGGTGGGCAAAGGTTGTGTGGGGAGCAGGGTCTGTGTAGTCGTCGGCGGGAACGAAGATGGCCTGCAGGGAGGTGATCGACCTTCCCCGTAGCGACGTGATCCGCTCCTGCAGGAACCCCATCTCCCCTGCCAGCGTGGGCTGGTAACCGACTGCCGACGGCATCCGGCCGAGCAGGGTCGACACTTCAGATCCTGCCTGGGCGAACCGGAAGATGTTGTCGATGAACAACAGCACGTCCTGCCGCTCGACATCGCGGAAGTACTCGGCCATGGTCAGAGCCGAAAGGCCTACTCGCAGACGGACACCGGGCGGCTCGTCCATCTGACCGAAGACGAGGGCGGTGTTGCGGATCACGCCGGATTCGGTCATTTCCAGGAACAGGTCATTGCCCTCGCGCGTTCGCTCACCGACGCCGGCGAACACCGATACTCCTCCGTGCTGGGTGGCGACGCGGTTGATCATCTCTTGAATGATCACTGTCTTTCCGGTCCCGGCACCACCGAACATGCCGATTTTGCCGCCCTGGACGTATGGCGTGAGAAGGTCGATGACCTTGATGCCCGTCTCGAACATCTCTCGCTGGGGCTCGACGTCCTCGAAGGGCGGTGGGTCGCGATGAATGGGCCATCGTTCTTCGGTCTGGACGGTTCCAGGAGGGACGTCGAGTGTGTCGCCCCATACGTTGAAGAGGTGACCCAGAGTCTCCGGCCCGACCGGGACGGTAATGGGGCCACCCGTGTTAACGACGGGAGTGCCTCTCACTAGACCATCGGTCGGCCGGAGCGCGATCGCCCTGACCATGTTGTCGCCGAGGTGCTGGGCGACCTCGCAAACTATGTGCTGCTGTTCCTCGAGAAGCTCGAAGGTGATCTCCAACCCGGTGAGGATCTCGGGGAGCTCCCCGGGCGGGAACTCGACGTCGACGACGGGTCCACGCACACTCACGATCCGGCCCATGCTGCGCTCTTCAGCCATTACTGCTCCTTCTCAGCCTCTTATCAATGCCTCGGCGCCACCCACGATCTCCGAGATCTCGGTCGTGATCTCCGCCTGACGTGCTTGGTTGTAGACCCGGTCCAACAACTTGATGAGCTCGTCCGCGTTTTCGGTCGCCGCTTTCATGGCTCTCTGTCTCGAAGCGTGCTCCGACGCCGAGCTGGTCAGGAGTGCCCCGAACACGGTTGCCTCCACGAAGCGCGGTAGGAGCCGAGCCAGCAAAGTCTCGGCATCGGGTTCGTATTCGTAGGCCACCGTGGCTGCTCCCTCCTCCGCCTCCGGAGGCTCAACCGGGATCAAGGTCACCAATAGTGGCTCCTGAGCCAGCGCCGAGAGGAAGCGGGTATAGACAACCTCGATCTTGTCCACGGCTCCGGAGGCAAACTCGTTGAGCACTGTGTTCGCCACCGCGCGAGCGTCGCCGTATCCGGGCGTGTCGGTCACGCCCAGGAAGGACTGCTGGACGGCATAGCCGCGAAAACGGAAATAACTCTGCGCCTTCTTGCCGACCGCATACAGCCGGTAATCCCTCCCGGCTTGACGGTGTTCGACCAGCGTCCGCTCGGCGAGCCGGTAGATGTTGGCGTTATAGGCGCCGGCGAGCCCGCGATCAGACGTGACGACTACCAAACCGACCGTTTCGACGTCGCGCGCTTCGAGCAGCATGTGGGTGGTTCCGCCGGCAGCTCGGGCCGCATTCTGAATCACCTCAGCGAGCTTCGTCACGTAGGGCCCCGCGGCCTGCACGCGCGCTTGCGCCCGCACGATCCGCGAGGCGGCGATCAACTCCATCGCCCGGGTGATCTTCCGGGTGGACTGGACACTCCGTATGCGCCGCTTGATCTGACGCAGCTCGGCGCTGGCCACGGCTAGCTACTCCCCCTCGACCTGGAAGGTCGAGCCGAATTGCGAAAGGGCCTCGTCGAGCTCCTCGGTTTCCGGCAGCTCGCCGGAGCTGCTGATTCCCTCGAGGACATCACGGTGGCGCGCCTGGAAGTAGTCGCGCATTTCCTCCTCGAAGCGCTTGATCTGGCGAACGGGGACCTCGTCCATGAACCCGTTGGTGACGGCGTAGATAGCCAGTACTTGCTCCTCTACGGGAACGGGGACGAAGAGCGGCTGCTTGAGCACTTCGACCACCCGCGATCCCCTCTCGAGCTGCGCCTGCGAGGCGGCGTCCAGTTCCGAGCCGAATTGAGCGAAGGCGGCCAGCTCCCGGTACTGGGCGAGGTTTATTCGCAGCGGTCCGGCCACCTTCTTCATGGCATCGATCTGGGCTGCTCCCCCTACTCGTGAAACCGAGGTACCCGGATTGATGGCCGGCCGGATGTTGGAGTAGAAGAGGTCGGTCTCCAGGTAGATCTGGCCGTCAGTGATCGAGATGACATTGGTTGGGATGTAGGCGGCGATGTCGCCGGCTTTGGTTTCCACCAGCGGCAACCCGGTCAGCGAACCACCTCCGAGCTCGTCGGAGAGCTTGGCGCACCTTTCGAGCAGGCGGCTGTGCAGATAGAAGATATCGCCCGGGTAGGCCTCACGACCGGGGGGTCTTCTGAGTAGCAGGGAGATCTCGCGATAGGCCACTGCCTGTTTGGAGAGATCATCGAAGATGATGAGAGCGTGCTCCCCGTTGTACATCCAGTACTGGCCGAGAGCCGAACCTGCGTAGGGCGCATACATCTGAAGAGCGGCGGGGGCTGAGGCCGTTGCACTGACGACCACCGTGTAGTCCATCGCCCCGTTTTCTTGGAGCGACACGACCACGTCGGCCACCGTGGAAGCCTTCTGCCCGATCGCTACGTATATGCACTTCACGTCCGTGTCGCGCTGATTGATAATCGTGTCAACCGCGATGGCGGTCTTGCCGGTCTGACGGTCGCCGATGATCAGCTCGCGCTGGCCACGGCCGACCGGCGTCATGGCATCGATCGCCTTGATGCCGGTCTGGAGTGGTTCGTTGACCAGCTGCCGGTCAACGACGGTCGGGGCCTGAACCTCTAGCAATCGCCTTTCCGTGGCGGCGATCGGCCCTTTCCCGTCGAGCGGGTTGCCGAGGGGGTCGATCACCCGCCCCAGGAACTCGTCGCCGACCGCGATCGAGAGCACTTGCCCCGTCTGTCGGACAGGATCGCCTTCCTCGATGTGCTCCGCTTCGCCCAGCAGGACGACGCCTATGCCTTCCGCGTCGAGGTCGAGCGCGACGCCTATCAGGCCTCCGGGAAACTCGAGGAGCTCCGACGCCATCGCGTTCGGCAAACCCGAGACCCGGGCTACTCCGTCGGCCGAGGAGATAACGTAGCCGACGGTCTCGGTCTCGACTGAAGGCTCCCAGTCCTCCAGCTGGCCGCGTACGGCGGCGGCGATGTCCTCCGGGTCGATCATGACTTCGGTCGGCTCAGCCATCAATGCTCCTCATCAGCGAAGTGCCTGCCGTAGACCGACGAGGCGAGACCTGATCGAGCCGTCGATAACCGTGTCGCCGATCCGAGCCACGACGCCGCCCACAATGGACGGGTCCACAACGATCTTCACCTCCACTTCCTTCTCGGTTGCCCTTCCGAGTGCTTCCGTCAGACGGTCGACCATCTCCGTGTCGAGCGGAACCGCCGACCGGACCTCGGCCACCGCCTTCTGCCGCTCCGCCGCGGCCAAGGCCACGAACTCGTCGGCGATGCGCGGCAGTTCGCGTATGCGTTCTGCCGCCACCAGAAACTCCACCAGGGCCAGGGTCAGCCGCGTTGCCTTGCCGGCTATGAGCTCTTCAATGATGCCCATCCGCCGCTCGACCGGAATACGCCGGTCGCTGAGGGTATCCCTCAGCTCCGTCGAGCCCTCGATGCCACGCGCCACTTGGAACAGCTCGTCTTCCAGCTCCTCGAGCTGTCCCTCGCTGCGTGCGATCCCGAAGATCGCCTGCGCGTAGCCGTCCTCTAATGCCATCAGGTCCTTTCGAGCTCCTCGATGTAACGCTCGACGAGTCCGAGCTGGGTCTCACGGTCGAGGCTCTCCTGGACAACTCGCTCGGCCAAGTCGATCGACAAGTTCGCCACCTCCGATCGGAGTCCCTCGCGAGCCCTTTCCATTTCCGCCGCCGCGTCTTCCCGTGCCTTCTGACGGATCTCTTCGGCTTCGGCATTGGCTCTGTCGACGGTCTCCTGCCGGATCGCGTCTGCGGTCTGACGGGCTTGCCCGATGATCCGATTCGACTCGTCCTGTGCTTGGGCTAGTTGCTGGCGGTAGTCCTCCAGCAAACTCTGAGCTTCCTGCTTGGCCGTCTCTGCATCTTCCAGGCTTCCGGTGACGGCAGCCTGGCGAGCGTCCAGGGTGTTCTTGATGGCCGGCCCGGCGAAGCGCCAAATCAGAAGCGCGAGCACCGCGAAGGCGATCGCACCCCAGATCAGCTCTTCGGTCTGGGGAAGAATCAGGAAGAGCCCTGACTTCTCCTCGGCGGCTAGAAGGAGGGTCTGTTCCGCCATCACGCCTGCCCGAAGAGGATGAAGAACAGAAGCAGGCCGAACAGCGCCAGCGCTTCGGTGAAGGCGATGCCGATGAACATCGTCGTTCGCACCTGCCCTTGCATCTCGGGTTGTCGAACCATCGCCTGCACCGCGTTGCCCACCACCAGGCCGATACCAATTCCCGGCCCGATGGCGGCGAGGCCATAGGCGAGGCCCGCTCCGAGTAGTGCTGCTGCTTCAGGTGGCAATGTGCTCTCCTTTCAGTGCTCCACGTAGATGGAGCTCTCGATGTAGACCGCTGTGAGCAGTGTGAATATGAATGCCTGCAGGACCGCCACGAACACCTCGAACCCGACCAGTACCACCGAGAACGAGAACGGGATGATCCAGCCGATGAGTTTGGGCCCCAGCACGAAGTAGGCGGCGGTGGTGAGGAAGAAGACCGTCAGCATGATGTGACCGGCCACCATGTTGGCGAAGAGCCGGACGGCCAGGCTGACGGGGCGGATGATGAAGACGGAAATGAACTCGATCGGGATGACAAGGATCAGGAGCGCCTTGGGGACCCCCGGGGGAATCAGCGTCGCGGTGATGTAGCGGAATCCGTGCTTCTTGAGCCCAACAAAAATGAACACGATCCACACGAAGACGGCCAGCAGCAGTGGGATCGCCATGCGAGAGGTGGGCGGGTAGTTGATTCCTGGGGTGACCTCGAACAGGTTCATGATCAGGATCCAGAAGAACATTGGCACCAGGAGCCACTCGTACTTGTGTGATTCGGGCCCGATGACGTCCCTCCCGATGCTGTTGACCACGAAGCCGTGAAGGGACTCGACCACTACCTGGAACTTCGTCGGCACGATGCGTGGCCGACGGAACGGCAGCCAGAGGAGCAGGAATGCCAGGACCGCAGCTAGCGATACCAGGATGGCGGTGCGGTTGATGAAGAATCCCTCGAGCAGCGAAGGAAAGTCGAATAGCTCGTTCGGATCCGTGGGTACCTCCACGATCTGCGCCAGGAGCCAAGTCATCGTGAGGCCAGCTCCTTTCGGGCCTGGAGAACGAGCAGCGCTACGTAGGTGACACCCAGTCCCAACACCAGTCCGAAGAGGTCGAGCGAGAACACCCTGAGTACCAGCCACAAGGCGGCGGTCAGCAGCACCAGCCGGACGAAGAAGCCGCCCATAGCCGCGGCCCCGAGGGCGTTCGCAGAGCGTCGCGCCGACCACGAAAGCGCCCGTCCGGTGAGCCAGAAGGAACTCACGGCCAGCAGGGAACCCACCAAGGCCGCCCCGCCGGACTCCCAACCGCCCAAGACCAATGCACCCAGCACCACCAGAGGCACGACCCACAGAGCCCGGTGCGCCATCTCCGAGCCGATGCGCGCCTCAACGTCCACGCTTCTCTGCCTCCTTCGCGTGTAACACAGTCAGATAGAACCCCATCGCGCCGCCGGCCACCGTCCCGATGCCCGTCAGCCAGGGCCACGTGCCGAGGAGAGTGTCTGCCAGCCAGCCGATGCCGGCCAGGAAGAGAACCGAGGTGATGAGACGGCTAGAAACCGTGGCCGCCTCCATCATTTCCGCCTTCTCTTGGCCGCGGTCGGGCGACATCGTCATGGTTGGTCCATGGGTTTGCAAATCGCCTTGGCTCTGCCGTGCAGGCTCAGTGTAGTGGAGCTTGTGATCGTTTTCACAAGGTCTGACGGGGGTCGTTCCAGGGATAAGCCCGTTTCTGTGACGCCTACCCACCGTATAGGCGCATAAGCGTCACAAGAACGTACCGCCAAGGTTTTTGTGGCGCCTACCCACCGTATGGGTGTTTTAGCGTCACAAAAACGTCGCCCCCCTTCAGACATGGCCCACGAACCCTTCGTGATAGGGCGGAAACTCGGCCGCCAGCTTGGCCGTCTCGGCCGTTATCTGTTCGATCTCGGCAGGATCGTCGCGGTGGACCAGAGCCCGCATCACCAGGTCTGCGACTTGAACCATCTCCTCTTCACGCATCCCCTGGGTGGTAGCCGCCGGCGTCCCGAACCGAAGGCCTGACGTGACGAAGGGTGATCGGGGATCGAATGGAATGGTGTTGCGGTTGAGCGTGATCCCCACCGAGTCGAGAAGCGTTGCCGCCTCCTTGCCGGTCAGGTCCTCTGAGATGCTGCGGGTGTCGGCCAGGAAAAGGTGGTTGTCGGTTCCTCCTGAGATCACACGGAGGCCGAGCTCACCCACCCGCGCGGCCAGCGCGCGGGCGTTCTTGACGATTTGATGGGCATATTCTTGAAAGGGAGGCGCGGCGGCCTCGCGAAAAGCGACCGCCTTGGCCGCGATCTGATTGATCAAGGGCCCGCCCTGTGCATCCGGGAAGACGGCCTTGTCGATGTCTTTGCCAAACTCCTCCTTGGACAGTATGAGCCCGCCCCGCGGACCCCTGAGTGCTTTGTGAGTGGTGGCGGTGACGATGTCAGCGTCAGGAACCGGGTCCGGGTACGCGCCCCCGGCCACGAGCCCGATGAAGTGTGCCGAGTCGACTACGAAGAGCGCCTGAATCTCGTCAGCGATCTCGCGAAAGCCCTGGTAGTCCAGCTCTCGTGAGTATGCCGAGTAGCCGGCCAGCACGATCTTGGGACGATGCTCCAAAGCCAGCTCGCGGACCTGGTCCATGTCGATGAGCTCCGTGTCGGCGTCCACTCCGTAGCCGACGAACTCGTACAGGCGGCCGGAGAAGTTCACTTTGGATCCGTGCGTGAGGTGACCTCCCTGGTCCAGCCGCATCCCTAGGACCTTGTCGCCGGGCTCGAGGTAGGCGAAGTACACGGCCATGTTGGCTTGGGCACCGGAGTGGGCCTGGACGTTGACGTGCTCCGCCCCGAACAGCTCTTTCGCCCTGGTGATGGCAAGCGTTTCGATCTCGTCTACGTGCTCGCAACCCTCGTAGTAGCGCCGCCCCGGGTAGCCCTCGGCATACTTGTTGGTGAATACTGAGCCCGAGGCCTGCATGACGGCGGGCGAGGCGAAGTTCTCGGAGGCGATCAGATGGATGTGCGTGTTCTGCCTCAGAACATCCTTCCGGATGATCTCGGCCACCTCGGGGTCGACCAGCTCGACAGAACTCGGATCGACCATGACTCCCTCTAGACGCGGCCGCAACCATAGCTGGCATGGCATATGGGCCCGATGAACTCGATCTTCGTGTCAATCTCAGCCGCGAAAGCGCGGCCCACATTGACAGGAACCGGGGAATCAGAACTGGAGCGCGGCCGCCGCCCAGTGAAAGCCTGCTCCGAAGGCAGTCAGGACCACCAGGTCACCCTCTGAGATCGTCCCGTCCTCGTTGGCCTCCCAGAGCGCCAGCGGGACCGAGGCCGAGCCGGTGTTCCCGTACTCCTCGATGTTGACGTAGACCCGATCGCCTGAGACGCCCAAACGCTGACCCACTGCGTCGATGATGCGTTTGTTGGCCTGATGGGGAATGACGAGCGCTACGTCGTCGATGCTCCTGCCGGTCCGAGCAAGCACGTCATTAACCGAGCCGCTCATGTGTCGCACCGCCTCCCGAAAGACCTCGCGACCATTCATCTCCAAGTAGTTGTAGGAGCCGGTAGCGATGGCCTGCTCGTTGAAAGGGTGCCTGGTGCCACCAGTCCGCAAGGTCAGTATCTCGGCTCGGCTGCCGTCAGTCCCGGCCACGACGTCCAACAGCTCAGCTCGGGCTTTCTCGGGCACGACCACCACGGCTCCCGCCGCGTCGCCGAACAGCACACACGTCGCCCGATCCTCCCAAGAGATCAACCGGGAGATCAGCTCCACGCCCACCACCAGGATCTTCCGCGGAGAGAAGTGGATCCGCGACCGGGCGATATCGAGCCCCTGCACGAATCCAG
>JBHICV010000050.1:0-15355 GCA_046759765.1 Acidimicrobiia bacterium | reverse complement strand
GGAGCGAGAGAGAAGAAGACGTTGTAAGCGACCGCGCCGCTCAGCAGACCCGGGTCGGCCGTAGCGAACAACCGCCACGAGTGCACAAATCCAGACTCCCGGACGCGGGCACGGAGATCGGAGAGGGCCAAGACCGAATCACACTAGGCGCCGTGCTATCTAGGGAGTCGCCGTGGCGCTCAGGTGCTCCTCGAGGAACTCCGCGACGGCCCGATAGGCGACTTTACGGTTCGCCAGCTTCACAAGACCATGGCCCTCGTCCGGGAATACGAGCAGCTCGACCGGCCGGCCGTCCTCGGTCAGCCGGGCGACGATTTGCTCGGCCTCGGACAGCGGCACCCGCGGGTCGTTGGCGCCGTGGATGACCAGAAGCGGCGCGCGGATCTTGTCAACTTGGTGGATGGGGCTCAGATCCTCCAACAAGTCGCGGTGATGCTCGAGGCTTCCGTATTCGGCCTCCCGGACGGCTCTTCGATAGTCGCCTGTGTTCTCGAGGAAGGTCACGAGGTTGGAGATCCCCACGATCATTACTCCCGCTGCCCACTGCTCAGGATGCGTGGTGAGCGTCGATAGCACCATGTATCCGCCGTAGGAACCGCCGATCACAGCCATACGGCCTCCATCGAGATCCGACCGGCTCCGCAGATAGTCTGCTACTTCACCCAGATCCGCCACCGCGTCCCGGCGTTTCTCGAGATCATCGAGACCGAGGTAGGCGCGGCCGTAACCCGCTGAACCCCGAACATTCGGCGCCGCGATGGCAAAACCCTTCGCGAGAAGGTATTGATAGATGGGGTTGAACGCCGGCAGCTCCTGGGCCTCGGGCCCGCCATGCACCGAAACCACGACCGGAGGCTGGGCAGCTTGTGAGGGTCGGTAAAGCCAAATCGGCATCGAGAGGTCATCGAACGAGGAGATTCTCACTAGTTCCGGGGGGACGAAGGAGGCTCGGGCTAGGCCCGCGGTTGAAGACCGGGTTAGCCGCGAGATAGCCGAGGTAGCGACATCGAGGATCCAGACGTCGGGATTGTGCTCTGCCCCGCTGATCGTGACGGACAGCCTGTCTCCCTGTGGCGAGAACTCGAGGTCGGCCGCCACGCCGAGAGGAAGTGGCACCTCCTCTTCATCCTGCAGAGACCGGGGATCGAACGCGAGAAGTCGACTCGATCCGTCTTCGTTGACGATGAGCGTTCCCTTACCGTCGCTGACGCCGAGCGCGACGATGTCCCATCCTGCAGGCCCGAAGCGGGTGGCGATGCCGGTTGAGCGATCGAGCCGGTAGGCCTGTACGTAGTCACCGTCGTTATCGCTCAGCAAGAAAACCTGGGCCCCGTCTTGGCTGAAGGCAACGGCCTGGTTACGGGCTTCCTCCTCCCAGTTGGTGAGCACCGCTGTGTGTCCGGTCTCGAGATCGACGAGGAGTGCATCGGTGTCGACATTGGAGCGAGTGAGTGTGGCCAGGGAGAACCGGCCATCAGGAGACACCCGACCCGGAACGACCCATCCATCGAGCTCGGTCACCAGCTCGTGCGGACCACCGTCGATCGGAGCGCGATAGAGGTCAAAGTCGACGCCGTTCCGCTCGTTCGAGCAGAAAGTGAACCAGGCACCGTCTGGGGAGAAGTCGCCGAACCGGTGGATCGCCTTGTCGTTACGAATCAGATCCCGCTCGCCGGTGCCATCGATCGCCACCGCGTGCAGCTGCATTCGTTCGTTGCCACCGTCGTCACGCTCGAAAACGACGAGGGACGGATCGATCGGAGAAGCCACAACCCGGGCCACTCGGTCGTCACCAAAGGTGAGCTGTTCGGGCCAGCCGCCATCGACGGGAATAGCCCAGGCCTGGGGGATCCCAGTCACGTTCGTTAGGTACGCCACGTGCGATCCGTCCGCCGTGAACACGCCCCCTCCGGCTGACCGAATCTGCAAATAGCGGTTGATATCCGTCACGAACTGGGAGGGTAGAGGCCCTAACCCCAACCTTCGTGTTACGTGATGGCGGGAGGGCCTTGACGAGAACGGGCGAAGAAGCGAAGCCGGTGGAGCTCTTGGTCGTCGACCGAGATCACGAACGAGTAGCTCCCCGGGCTTGGAAGCGGAACGTTGTTGAACGTGAAGGCACGCACGATGCCAAGATCGCTTCCTTCGGGCACCCCGCGAGGCTGACGGGTCACGAAGTCGTGTCGCAGCTTCTTTCCGCTCAGGATGCTGGTGCCGTCCTCGTCCTCGAGATCGATGGTCAAGGAGAGCTTCGTGCCGGCGGCCGCCCACGGAACGCGGAGACGCAGTGCGATGCCGAGCGCGTGGTGCTGGGCGGGGAACGACCGTACGAAGAGTGTGTCCCAACCCCCACCGAGAATGAAGAGCTTGCCCTGGGAGGCCTGAACGGCGTCGGCGAGGATCGCGAACTCGACCGTAGGTTCGATCTGAAGTGGGTTCTCGACTCCCATCCGCTGAGGAGGGTACTTTCCGGTTTGTGTCAATCGACGCGTCGGTTTCCGACGCGTGCATTGCCAGGAAACCGCCTACCGCCCCCTAACCACCCTCCGGCGGCGGCTTCCGCAGGTCCTTCACCTCGCTGCGGTGCCGCTTGTCTCGCAACCGGCGCTCTTTGGAGGCCTTGGTGGGCTTGGTGGGGCGACGCGGCTCCGGCTCGTGGAGGGCAGAGGAAAGGAGGTCCGCCATCCGGTCTCTGGCGATCTGCCGGTTTCGACTCTGGGATCGCGTCTCGTCCACCGATACAGTCACCTCACCCGTTTTCGCTCTGTTGCCGAGACGCTCGAGGAGCCTCTCGGCCACATCTTTGGGCAGCGCGGCACGCAGGTTCACCGTGAGGTCGGCGCGGGTGGCCGACCGGTTGGCATGCTGCCCGCCCGGCCCACCGGCCGTCGAGAACCGCCACTCGAGATGTTGGGGACTTATCGCGAGGTCCGGAGTGATCTCGAGGTCGTCAGGCATAACTCACCATTCGTACCGAACCGCCTAGCAAAGCACCAACGGAGCGAGTCCCGGCTAGAGACCCGGTTTGGAGGCCTCCGCTACCTGCCACGTCAATCGATTCTCGACTCGGGTCACGCCGTCCAGTCTGCGAACCAGCTCTTCGAGCAGACGGGAATCCGACTCGTTGTCCAACTCACCGCTCAGCGTGACCTCCCCTTCGTCGACCTCAACGGAGATCGAGTCGGGATCCAGGAACAGGATTCTGCGGATAACATCCTCTCGGATCTCGTCCTCGATCAGCTCGTCCGGCCTTGTGAAGGCTGTCACTACATCAGCCCGGGACACGATTCCCATCAGACGCCCTTCTGTGTCCACAACCGGGAGCCGCTTTACGCCTTTGGCCGCCATCACGCGGGCCGCCTCAGCCAAGCTCACGTCGGGCAGAACAACGACGGGGTCCTCTGTCATCGACTCCTTAACCGTGAGAGGCTCAGGCGGTGGCTGACGATCGAACAGGGCACCCAGCAGACTCGTCCGGCCGGCACCCGCCCGCGATGCTTCATGGCGGAGGAAATCCGCCTCGGTGATTATCCCCACCAGCTTCCCGTCCGCGTCGAGCACGGGAAGTCCGCTTACTTGAGCCTGAACCATCTTGGCGGCGGCCTGCTTGAGGCTCTCGTCCGGCGTGGCCGTTACTACACCGTCGCTCATGACGTCGAGGACCTTCAAGTTGCCACCTCCTGGGAATCGTCCGGGATACAGGCCAAGGTAGTCGCTTCGAGCCCGACGAGGTTCGGCCTCATGCCTCTTCCCACTCCTCCGGCGGATACAGCTGACCACGCTGGGCCTCGAGGCGGGCCGCGTAGGCAGCGGCTTCGCTGCGACGGCTCATCTCTAGCTTGGTCAGGACGTTTGAGACGTAATTCTTCACGGTCTTCTCAGCCAGGAACATCTCTTCCGCGATCTCTCGATTAGTCAGACCGCGGGCGATGCCATCGAGCATTTTCTTCTCCTGGGGCGATAGGCGTTGCAAGAGAGGGTCAGACGAGTCCTCTCCGCGAAGCTTCTCGAACAGCTTCTCGGTCATCTCTGCGTCGAGCAGCGACTCACCCCCACCCACCCTGCGGATGCTGGCGACCAACTCGTCGGACCTGATCCGCTTGAGGACGTAACCGGAGGCACCGGCCATGATCGCCGACAGCAGGGCCTCTTCGTCGGCGTAGGAGGTAAGTATCAGGACTCGCGTGTCTTCGAAACGAGAACGTATCTCGCGGCAGGCCTCGATCCCAGTTCCGTCAGGCAGCCGAAGATCCATTACCACCACGTCGGGGCTGTCGTATCCGACCCTTCTGACCGCTTCGGCAGAAGTCCCGGCCTCACCGACGACTTCGAGGTCGTCTTCGGCCTCGAGCAAGGCGCGAACGCCCTGCCTGACCACATCGTGGTCGTCGACCAGAAGGACCTTGAGCGCCAATCCGACCTCCTTCCGGAAGCACCGTAGCTGCAGGTCGGCTCATGAGGCTTGGGTCCGACGACCTACGAGCGGCGGGCCGAATGTCACGGCTGCCCGGGCGCTTGTACGATCCCGGCCGTGACTGAACCCCTCGGCAGCCGCGACCTGTCGCAGCTGATCAGAAGCGCCGCGGTCGTAGCCAGCCAGGCGCAGCTGCAAGACGTGCTGCAAGCAACGGTCGAGCGCGGGATGAAGCTTACGGGCGCACGATATGGAGCCATCGGCGTTGTGGGCCCGGATGGGCTCCTGATCGACTTCCACTTTGCGGGCATCGACGATTCAACAGCACGCGCGATCGGTCACTATCCGGAAGGTAAGGGGATCCTCGGGCTGGTCAGCAGGGGGTCGGCTCTGCGACTCGATCGCATTGCGGATCATGCGGAGTCCGTCGGTTTTCCTCCGCATCATCCTGAGATGGAGACCTTCCTGGGAGTGCCGATCCAAGTAGGCGATCGCCTATTCGGCAATCTCTACCTGACCGAGAAAGTCGGTGGCTTCACGGACTCCGACCAGGCGGTGACGGAGTCGCTCGCGGTGATAGCGGCGTCGGCTATCAGCAATGCCCGGGCGTCGGAGGAGTTGCTGCGGGCGGCGCTGATCGGGGATCGCGCCCGGATCGCCCGGGACCTGCACGACGCCATCATCCAGGACCTATACGCCGTGGGTCTGTCGCTCCAGAGCCTGAGCGCGGAACTGGAAGGCGAGGGTCGAGAGCGAATAAATGCGGCCGTCGACCAGCTCGACATGAGCATCGCTGCGCTTCGCCGGTTCATATTCGATCTCCGCCCGCCGATCTGGGCTCGGCGACAGCTAGCGAGAGAGATCAGAAGCCTTGTGACAGAGATGTCCTTGGCGTATAAGGCCTCGATCGATCTTTCCCTCGACGGGGATTTCGGCGGCGTGTCAGAGTCCACCACCGAGACGGCCAGTCTGGTGGTTCGCGAGTCCTTGAGTAACGCGCTGCGTCACGCCAACGCCGCCCAGGTCGCGGTGGATGTCCGCATGGAGGGAGACACGGTGACCATCTCAGTGGTGGACGACGGAGTCGGATTTAACCCTGAAGTCGTAGCGCGCGGCATGGGCCTGGACAACATCGCCTTGCGGGTAACCCAACGCGGCGGTGAGCTGAAGATCAAGTCGGCACCCGGATCCGGGACCGACGTAGCTATTCGGTTGCCCCGCTGAACGAGTTAGAGACGCCCGGGTCGACTCTTGGGCCCGAAGAGGGTCCCGGACGAGCGACCGGAGTCCTGATCCAGACGGATAGCCACGACCACTTCCTCCCCCAAGGGCGCTCCGGCACTGAAGGAAAGCGGACTGCCCATGACATGTTGGTACTTGCTAAGCAACTGGGAGACCGTCTCGGCTGATCGGAGCTCCTCGGAGACGATGTACGCGTCACCCCAGCCGATAACGCTCCTCCAGTCTCCGGACTCGGGGTCGTAACGAGTGACCTCGACACATACGCGAGGCGTTTCCTGGATAGCGCTGAGCCGGCGGCCGGGGCCGGTTCGGAACAGGATCTCGCCTCGTGAGACCACGTACGAGACGGGACTCACGTACGGCTCGCTTTCCGAGAACACCGCGATGTGCGCCACATCCTCGGATTCGAGGAGCTGCTCGATCTCGTCGCGGCTGAGCTCCTCCATACTGAAATCGTAACGAGTCGGCGTCTCCGATTCGCAGGCTCGGCCAACCCGCAATAATGGACCTCGATGCCATATGTTTTTGATTTTCGCGAGGCAGACGGGTCGGACAAGGAACTACTTGGAGGAAAGGGGGCCGGGCTTGCCGAGATGACCCACCTCGGGGTTCCGGTTCCTCCTGGCTTCATCATTACGACTGCGGCATGCCGAGCATTCCTGGAGGGCGATGGAGACCTGCCACCCGGCCTATGGGATGAGATCCTGGAAGCCATCGAGCGCCTCGAGGAGCTCACCTCTCGCTCGTTCGGGGGTGCCGACGGACTGCCTCTGCTGGTATCGGTTCGGTCCGGAGCGAAGTACTCGATGCCGGGAATGATGGACACGATCCTCAACCTCGGTATCACTGCGGAGGTCGTCGATGGTCTGGCTCAATGGGGCACAGGCGAGTTCGCCGCCGACGCTGATCGACGGTTCGTGCAGACGTTTGGCAAGGTCGTGCTCCGAGTTGCGGGTGATTCGTTCGAGGCCGTGCTGACGGAACTCAGGAGCCGGCGGGGCGTGAAGGACGATTCGCAGCTCACGGCCACCGAGCTCGACGAAGCCGCCCAGCGGTTCCGGGACATCGTCAGGGATCACTCCGCCCGAGAGATTCCCGCCGATCCCTATGAGCAGCTCGAAGCGGCAGTCCGCGCAGTCTTCCACTCGTGGAACAACCCCCGGGCACACACGTATCGAGAACTGCATGGAATCCCAGGCGACCTTGGAACCGCTTGCAACATCCAGATGATGGTCTTCGGGGACTTGGGGCCGGAGAGTGGCACCGGCGTGTGCTTTACGAGAGACCCGGCTACGGGCGCGAAGTCCCCCTATGGCGACTACTTGCCCAATGCCCAAGGAGAAGACGTCGTCGCCGGCATCCGCAACACCCTTTCTCTGGCCAAGTTCGCCGAACTCCATCCGGACCGATGGGAGGAGTTGCGGGACGTGATGGAGATACTCGAGAAGCACTATCGCGACATGTGCGACCTCGAGTTCACGATCGAGGGGAACCGTCTCTGGATGCTCCAGACGCGCGTGGGAAAGCGAACTGTTCACGCCTCCGTACGCATCGCAACCTCGATGGTGTCCGAGGGTCTCATCGATGAACGTGAGGCCGTCCTGAGGGTCGACCCGGGCTCGCTCGATCAGCTCCTTCATCCTCGACTACCAGATGTCGTGCCATTCGAACCCATCGCCACCGGCGTGGCCGCCTCGCCCGGCGCGGCCTCCGGCGAGGCCGTCTTTGACGCGGACACGGCGGTAGCCAAGGTCGCCGGCGGCACGGAAGTGATCCTGATCCGGCGCGAGACAAATCCCGACGACATCCATGGCCTGGCTGCTTGCAGCGGTGTATTGACGAGCCACGGGGGCAAGACGAGCCATGCCGCGGTGGTGGCGCGAGGCATGGGCAAGCCGGCGGTCACCGGCGCGGCCGAGCTGGAGATCGAAGAGTCCGAGGGCTTCTTGGCGGTCAACGGGGTACGGGTGTCGGCAGGAGACAACGTGACGATCGACGGAACAACGGGACGTGTCTTCGTCGGAACAATCGAACTGGTGGCCGCAGAGTCGACGCCGGAACTCGACCAACTGCTCGAATGGGCGGACCGGTTCCGCCGTCTGGGTGTGCGAGCGAACGCCGACACACCGAGTGATGCCGAATGGGCGCGAGACTCTGGAGCCGAAGGCATAGGGCTGGCCAGAACCGAGCACATGTTCCTGGGCGAGCGGCTGCCGATTGTTCAGCAGATCATCCTCGGACGAGACCAACACGAGCGGAAGGCGGCCCTCGAGAAGCTGCGCGACCTTCAGGTGGAGGACTTCACCGCCATCCTCGAAGTCATGGATGGCCTCCCGGTGATCGTACGGCTGCTCGATCCCCCACTTCACGAGTTCCTTCCCGACCGCTGGGCTCTCGAACTCCAACGCGACGAGGCGGTAGCAGCCGGCCAACCGAGCGAGGAAATCGCAGAGCTGATGGCCGAGGTGGCACGTTGGGAAGAGGACAATCCGATGCTCGGCCTGCGCGGAGTGAGACTGGGGATACTGATGCCAGAGCTCTACCTCATGCAGGTGCGGGCAGCCTTGACGGCCGTTGAGAGGAGGCTCGAGGCAGGCGGAGACCCTCATCTGGAAATCATGATTCCCTTCGTGACCACCGGCGAGGAGCTCCGTCGATCACGGGAGATGATCGAACGCGAGTTGGCCGAGATCACTTCTGAGTCCGATCTGGACCTTCCCGTGCTCGTCGGAACGATGATCGAGATCCCGCGGGCTGCTCTTACGGCCGGCGACATCGCCGAGTGGGCCGACTTTCTGTCCTTTGGCACGAACGACCTGACCCAGATGACATACGGCTTCAGTCGCGACGACGCCGAAGGCTCCTTTTTGGGGGCGTATATCGACGACGGAATACTGACCGACAACCCTTTTGCGTCCTTCGACCCCACCGGTGTCGGGAGGCTCGTTGAGCTAGCAACGCGCGAAGGAAAGGAAGCCAAGGCAGGTCTCGAGGTGGGAGTGTGCGGCGAGCACGGGGGAGATCCCGGATCGATAGTCTTCTTCGACGAGGCGGGCCTCGACTACGTGTCGTGCAGCCCGCCGCGCCTGCCGGTGGCCCGGCTGGCTGCTGCGCATGCGTCCCTTGGCGGAGAGGCTTCGACCAGCACTGTGTGAGGCCTGACGGCAAGGCGCTCGGAAGCGGGAGCAATGAACAGCAGTGAATGGGATGCTACCTACGCCGCGGGTGAGACCCCGACTCCGGTCGACGTCCACTTTGACCAAGCTCGCCTCCGAGCTCCGACCGGGAACCGCCTTGGATCTTGGCTGCGGAGCAGGGCAGAACAGCGTTTGGCTCGCGCAGCGTGGCTGGACGTTAACAGGAGTCGATTTCGCCCCCTCCGCAATCGCCCAGGCCGAAGCCGCGGCCCAATCGGCGGGCGTGGCGATTTCGTTCCTGGTTGGCGACCTCGAGGTTTGGGAGCCAAATCAGCTCTTTGATCTGGTCTTCAGCACATACGCGCAGCCACCGCGGGGGTCCGGTCGCTCCCATGGTTTGGCCACGGCGGCTGGGGCCGTGAAGCGCGGAGGCACTCTGATGGTTGTTGAATTCGATCAGACCGCGGGGCTGTGGAACGACGACGACCTCCTCACGCTGGAAGAGGTCACAGAGCATCTCGACGACTTCGAAGCCTCTCGCGCGGAAATAGAGATAACTAAGCACGCCCATGGTCACGAGGGTTCGGATTACCCGGTGGTCGTAGTGGTAGCGAAGCGGCTGTGACTCAGAGCGCTCAATAGCCTCGCAGGAAGGAGTTCGGAATGGCAGAGATTTCAGGGCGAATGACCGAAATACCCAGGATCGGGCTGGACATCATGGGCGATCAGGCCGACGAGCGGTCGGGATCTCCGTATCGGCTGGAGAACGCCGATAGCGATATCCCGCCGCCGGATTGGGTCGTAGAGGCAACGAGGGCAGCCGTGGGCTTGGACGAATACAACAGCTGGCTGCCACTCGTCGGTCTTAGAGAGCTACGCCGGGCGATTGCCGGGCTGACGAAACGCGAGCACGAGCTGGACTACAACTGGCAGACGGAGATCCTGATCACCAACGGGGTTCAGGAAGGGCTGATGTCGGTTCTGTTGACGTTGCTCGAGCCGGGCGACGGTGTGATCACACCGGAACCGGCCTACTCCGGGATCATCAACCGAATACGCCTGGCCCATGGAGAGCCACAGTTCGTTCCTCTCAGGGAAGAGCAGGGGTGGCGACTCGACCTCACGGAACTCGAGAACCGAGCGACGACCAGGACGAAGGCGATCGTCATCAACGCGACGAACATGCCCACCGGCGTTACCTACACGCAAGCTGAGATCGAAGCGATCGCCGAGCTCGCGCGCCGGCTTGATCTGTGGGTCGTTTACTCCGCCACGAGCAGCCGGACCACCTACGCCGATACCCCACCGCTGAATATCGCCACCTGGCCCGACTTGCGGGATCGGACCATCGTCGTGGACGGAGTCTCGAAGGACTTCAATCTGACCGCCTGGCGGATCGGATGGGTGCTCGGTCCGGCCTCGGCGGTCGAGCCGATTGCGCGCGCACACGTGTACAACGGAACGCTCACGGGTGGTTACCAGCAGGCCGGCGTTGTCGCGCTGGTGGAGGACCCGGCAAGGATGGAGGCCGACTTGGACACGCGAAGGCAGGAGCTGCAGCGTCGGCGCGATGTGGTGGTCGACGGAATCAACGCGGTCCCCGGCCTCTCCTGCGTTAGTCCGGACGGTGGATGGTGGCTGCTCGTCGACCATCGAGAGATCGAGCCGGACGACGCCAAGCTGGCTCAGCGCCTGCTGGACGAAGTGAACGTCGCCGTCACACCGATGGCCACTTGGGGTCCATCGACCGCAGTTGGCCACTTCCGGATCATCTACTCCAACGAACCGGTCGACCGTCTTGCAGAGGCCGTCGAGCTGATCGGTCAAGCAGTGACGCCTGGTTAGCGCTCAGAGGAGCACTAGGTAGAACGCCAGGTAGATGCCAAGGAGTGCGATGCCGCTCCACCGATCGTGGCGGGCCCTCACGCTCAGTATCACAACCACCAAGAAGATTGCGCCGGCCGCCGCGATCGAGCCGCGCACAGCGAGCGATGCCGTGATGACAGTCGGGGCTATCAGCGGTCCGATGCCCACCGACAGGGTTGCGTCGATCAAGCTGGAACCCATTAGGTCGCCCACGGCCAGATCGCGGGCACCACGCCGGAGCGCGGTGAGGTCGAAGATGAGCTCCGGCAGGGAGGTGCCAATCGAGGCGACGAAGAAGGCCAGCAAATACTCGGGCACGGCCAGCACCTCGGCGATCTCGACAAACCCCCGCACGGCGGCCGCGGCCCCGATACCGACACCGGCCAGACCAATCAACGTGGCGACAATGTGATACCTCCGGTTCCGGGTGGGAACAGCCAGCGACGGCTGGGCTCCCGGTGGCAGCTGGCGCCATACGACAGCCAACCCCGCAATCCAAGCGATGATGAGAACTGCCGCGTCCGTCCGTGATATGTACCCATCCGAGAAGAGCACCGCCCCGCCCAGGAGAGCTAGGACCGTCACCACGCCGACGCTGGTGACACGTCGCGGGCCGACGACGAAGGGCCCGGCCAACAGAGGAAGCAAACCCAGCACCAAAGTGGCCTGGGTCACCGTAGACCCGATCGAAGCGCCGACATTCAGATCGCCATGGCCGGCCACCGATGCGATGATCGAGTTGGCAATTTCGGGAAGATCGGTCCCCACTGCGATCAGGGTTACGCCGACGATGAACGGTGGGATCTTGGTGGCCGCCGCGACGGCGGAGGCGTGGAAGACAGTCCGTCGGCTGGCCCACAGTGCAACCGCCAACCCGGCGACCATCAGCCCGACCCAACCCAGAACCGACATCGGCGGCCACGATGGCACCCCGCAAGCATTTCGTCGAGGATCCGAAATCTCACGCCGGTCTCTCCGCGAGAATGGCCCCATGCAGCTACACGAGACGGACCGCGAGGAACAGGAATTCGTAGGAGTACGGGAGAACGTGAAGCGCGACGAGATCGGACTCTTCTTCGATCGGGCGCTGCCTCAGATCTTCAGCTTCCTGGGCGGCGCCGGCCTGGAGCCGACCGGCCCACCGCTAGGGGTGTACTACTCGGTCACTGACGACGGATTCGACATGGCCGCGGCCGTCCCCGTTGGTAAGCCGATCGAGGGAAGCGGAGCGGTCATCAGTGGAACCCTGCCTGGAGGCCGGGCCGTTACGCAAGACCATTACGGTCAATATGACGGCTTGAGCGCATCCTGGGATCTGTTCAACCGCCGGGTCGACGAAGCCGGCCTCCACCGAAGATTCCCCTCGTGGGAGGAGTACGTGATCGGTCCTCCCGATGAGGCAGATGTCTCGCGGTGGAAGACCGTGCTAGTCCAGCCGATCGTCTAAACGCTCGTCATTGCTCACTCCCTAGTGACCACTTAGAGTGGTGGCACGAGCGCATTTCGTGGGGGCCAGGTTGGGTACAGCAGCTATCGCACGCGAGCGCCAGCGGCGCCGACGTCTGCGCCGCCTGGCCACCTTCTTAGGCATCGTTGCGGTCTTCCTCTGGTGGCGAGCGTTGACTGGTCGGCCGCTGCTACCCGCCCTTCCCACGCTGCCCTCGGATGCCATGTTCTGGCTGCCGGGACTGTTGATCATCGCACTCCTCGCCGCCGTGATCGTGATTCCAATGCTGGCCAACGCTCGATCGCCTCATATCGAGTACCGGCCGGAACAGATCGAGGTGTCCTTCTCGGATGTGAGGGGAATGGGCGAGGTGCTGACCGAGGTGCAGCACACCCTTCAGGTTCTCCTCGACTATCGAAAATTCCGTGAGGAGATGGGGGGACAGCCACGGCGGGGCGTTCTCTTCGAAGGACCTCCGGGCACCGGCAAGACACACATCGCGAAGGCCATGGCGAAGGAGGCCGACGTCCCGTTTCTCTTCGTCTCGTCAACGGCCTTTCAGAGTATGTGGTACGGGATGACCGCCAGACGCATCCGCGCTTATTTCCGCAAACTGCGTAAGGCTGCCCGAACCGAAGGCGGGGCGATTGGTTTCATCGAGGAGATCGATGCGATTGCTACCAAGCGCGCCGGCGCCGGCGAAGCCGGAACCCTCGACGCCTTTGGGTCCATGGACACCGGGGGCATCGTCAATGAACTGCTCATCCAGATGCAGAGCTTCGACGACCCGACAACCCGGGAAAGGCTGGCGGGATGGTTTAAAGGATGGCTAAATCGCTATTTGGCGCCAGAGCATCAGTTGCGGCTGCGGCGACCCCCTTATGCCAACATCCTGTTGGTTGGCGCGACCAATCGGGCTTCTTCTCTCGATACCGCGCTTCTTCGCCCGGGCCGCTTCGACCGGATCCTTCACTTCGGTCTCCCGACTCGCTCCGCCCGACGCGAGCTGGTCGACTACTTCCTGGACCGCAAGGCTCATCATTCCGAGCTGGACGAAGAGAAGCTGAGGGACGACCTGGCGTCGATGACGCTGGGTTCCAGCCCGGCTGCTCTCGAGCGGCTGTTCGATGAGGCTCTTCTGCTGGCGCTGCGTGGCGGGCGCGACGCGCTGACGATGGCCGATGTACGTCGTGCGCGAACTGAGATCGAAATCGGCCTCCCAGAGGCGACCGACTATCCCGAACACGAGCGCGAGACGATCGCTACTCACGAAGCCGGTCACGCCACGGTGGCCTACCTCGTCGGTAAGGGGAGGAAGCTCGAGATGCTCTCGATTATCAAGCGCCGCGCCGCTCTCGGATTCTTGGCTCACAGGCTTCAGGAGGAGCGGCACACCCAGAAGGAGACCGAGCTTCTGGCCCTAATCGAGATCGCTATGGGCGGAATGGTGGCGGAGGAGATCTTCTTCGGGGAATCCAGCACGGGTCCTGGGGGCGACCTCGCCAACGCCACCGGTATTGCCGTCGAGATGGTCGGATCGCTCGGCTTGGGTGGGTCACTCATCTCGTTTCGCTCTCTCGACGGCGGGCCCTTCGGGGGGAACCTCGCCCATCAGGTGCTCGCCGATCGCCGGGCCCGTGAGTCGGTCGACCAGTTGCTCAACGACGCGAAGGCAGACGTTCGTAGGCTGCTGTCGGGCAACCGGCATGTAATCGAAGCGTTGCGCGACGCGCTTCTCGACCGAGACGAGCTCGTCGACGAGGAGATCGTTGAGGTGATCGAGAAGGCCGGTCCGACGGAGCTTGGTCTTTCGCCTGAGCTGATGTCGTCGTAGGGATCTGAAGGACCTCAGTACACTCGCCCGCCAAACGAAGGGAGTCTCGATGCCTGCGTGGGGCTGGTTCAGCATGGCCCTCTACCTGGTCTTGTTGGTGACACTGGGATTGGTCACGTTTCGCAAACGCCGCTACGTCATGTTCGGGCTCGGGATCATCTTTCCCATCCTGTGGCTGATCGGAGCCGTTATTAAGCCCCGCGCTTGACTGCGGTCTGCATCATCTCCGACAAGGCGGCGAGCGGTTTCCCCGCCGAGTCGCGGCCGGTCTGATATAGCCACCGCTCGAGCGTTGGTCTCGCCACCCGCCAGTCCTCATCCGTCATCGCGAAGTAGGTGGTGTCGCGGCTGCGACCCTTCACGATCATGTGGTTTCGCAGCACCCCTTCAAAGCGGAAGCCGAGTCTCGCTGCCGCGGTCCGCGAACGCTGATTGAGAGCGTCGCATTTCCACTCGAGCCTCCGCGCTCCCAGCGCTTCGAACGCGTTGAGGCTCAGCAGGTAGGCGGCCTCGGTGTTGGCCGTGGTCCGCTGGGCGGCGAGGGAATACCAGATATGGCCGATCTCCAGCCGCTGCATCTCGTAGGAAGCATTCAGGTAGCTGGCCATCCCAATAGCCGATCCCGATCGTCGTGCGAGAACCGTGAAGTACCGCGGGTCGCGGGAGTACTTGACCTCCGCCAGCCAATCTCCCAACTCGTCGGGGTCTGCGAAGGGTCCGTAGCTCATATAGGTCCAGATCTCGGAGGCCTCTTGACTCCCGTGAGACCCCGCGAAGAGATCCCCGCGATGGCTGGGATCTGCCGGAACCAGTCGCACGTCCGTCCCTTCCAGGACGGCTGCTTCTACCGCAAGCATTGGCCCCTTTTCGATTTGATCACCGAGGGGAAGGTCGTCCGGCACTGCCGCCGGAGGCTACCGCCGGTACGGTACGGCCCAGCCGAGGAAGGAGGAGAGGTGGTCCACAGGGTCAACGTCGAAGGCTTGCTCCGTCTACCGGCTTTCAGCCATGCCAGCGTGGCAGGCGACTTCATATTCGTCGCCGGCACCCTGGGATCGGAGGGTGAAGCGATGGCGGTGGTCCCCGGCGGCACGGGCGCGGAGACCACCCAGACGCTTCGGAATATCGAGCGGATTCTCGCCGCTTGCGGAGCCGAGCTGTCCGATGTCGTAAAGGTCAACGTCTTCTTGGCGGACATAGACGCGTTCGCAGAGATGAACGCGGCTTACCTCGACCTGTTCGGCGACGATCCTCCGGCCCGGATCACAGTTGGTCGTGCCGCGCTAGCGCTGGGAGCGTCGGTCGAGATCGATTGCGTGGCATACAAGCCGCAGAGCTAGGGCTGCGATCCGACGTTAGGGGCCGACCGTGAGGACGCTGGCGTAGGCGGAGGTGTCGTACGCGAACCACATGCT
>JBHICV010000049.1:0-15483 GCA_046759765.1 Acidimicrobiia bacterium | reverse complement strand
CGTGGTGGTTCTTCCCAATGGATCGGAGGAAACGGGATCGGTTCAGTCGATCAGTTCCGTCGCACTCAGAGATTCGTCCGGGGCAGTGACTTTTGAGGTGACGGTCACGATCGATGACGCGGAGGCCGCCTTCACCTTCGACCAAGCGCCCGTGGACGTCGAGGCCGTCACCGACTCCCGTTCCGGGGTGTTGGCGGTTCCGGTGACCGCGTTGCTTGCACTTGCCGAAGGCGGCTACGCGGTCGAGGTCAAGGAATCGGACGGATCGACCCGGCTCACTGCCGTCGAGCCGGGGCTATTCGCCGACGGTCTGGTGGAGATAAGTTCCGCCGGTCTCACGCCGGGGGTTTTAGTGGTGATCCCGTGACCCATGCCACCATGACCGAACCTGTGACGAGCGAAGACTCCTCTCCGAAAGCCGTTCTGGAGCTTCAAGACGTGCATAAGGAGTATCCCGGCACTCCCCCCGTGCGGGCCCTTCGGGGAGTGACTCTTCGAATAGCCTCAGGCGAACTCGTGGGAGTGGTGGGCCCCTCGGGATCGGGAAAGTCAACACTGCTGCATATCGCCGGAACTCTCGACGTACCGACCTCTGGCTCTGTCCTTGTTGCAGGCTATAACGTTTCGAAACTCGACGACGCGGAGCTGTCGGCTGTCCGTTCACGCAATATCGGTTTCGTCTTTCAGCAGTTCCACCTGCTCAACGGTTATTCCGCGCTCGACAACGTGGCAGACGGTCTCCTCTATACGGGCATGCCCGCAGAGGACCGGAGGAGCCTGGCGGTCGAGACCCTAGAAGGGGTGGAACTGGGCCATCGACTCGACCATCTCGCCAGCAAGCTTTCTGGAGGCGAGCGCCAGAGGGTGGCGGTCGCGCGAGCCATCATCGGAGATCCTCAACTCGTCCTCGCTGACGAGCCCACCGGGAACCTGGACAGCAAGAGCAGCGAAGCCATCATCGAGTTGCTTGAAGAGCTGCATCGTCGCGGAATCACCATGGCCGTGATCACGCACAATCCTGACATCGCAGAACGATTCCCCCGTCGCATCGAGATGTTCGACGGCCGGGTTGCTAACGACCATACGATCAATGGCCGCTGACCTGTCTCCGAGCAAGCTCCACCCCCGGGACGTACTCCGGACAGCGACCGTTGGACTGCGGACTCGCAAAGCGCGGGCTGCCCTCTCGGCGCTCGGCATCTTGATCGGCGTTGCGTCCATCGTGGCCGTGCTCGGCCTCTCCGAGTCGTCCAAGTCTGACTTGCTAGAACAGCTCGATCGGCTTGGGACCAACCTGCTGCAAGTGCAGGCGGGAACGGGCATCGGGTTGGGGAGCGGTGAGCTACCGGCCGAGGCATCGGCGATGATCGAGCGGATCGGGCCAGTCGATCAGGTTTCCGCCGTGGTAGATGTCAATACCAACGTCTACCGCACCGACATGGTGCCGGCGGGTCAGACCGGAGGCATCACAGTGGTAGCCGCTGAGTTAGATCTCCTTGCAACGCTGCAGGCCGAGGTTGCCGCGGGAAGCTTCCTTTCTGACGCAACCGCAACTTATCCGGCGGTGGTGCTCGGCTCGGTGGCCGCGGAGAGACTCGGTATTCTGAACCTCGACGGCAACCCTGTCGTTTGGTTAGGCGGCGAGTGGTTCGGTGTAGCGGGCGTCCTGGAGCCAATCGACCTCAGTACCACCCTTGACCGAGCGGCCATTGTTGGCGTGCAGACTGCGATCGACTTCCTCGACGCCGAACTGGTGCCGACGATCATCTACGTGCGAGCGCATCCGGACTTCATCGACGATGTAATGGGGGTTATGGCCGCCACGGTCAATCCTGAGAACCCTGATGAGGTCGAAGTTGACCGGCCGACCGACGTGATCGAGGCGAGAGCGGCGGCCGAAAGCGCGTTCACGGGCCTGTTCTTGGGGCTGGGAGCAGTAGCGCTGCTCGTCGGAGGAGTGGGCATCGCCAACGTGATGGTCATCTCGGTACTGGAACGGCGCCCGGAGATCGGTCTACGGCGCGCGCTAGGCGCAACCAAGCAACACGTGGCGTCGCAGTTCTTTGGAGAAGCGCTCCTACTGGCTCTCACCGGAGGATTTGGCGGGGTTCTCACCGGTGTAGCTGTGACCGCGATCTATTCGCAACTGCGCGGCTGGGACACCCTCATCCCACTAGTTGCTGTCCTCGGCGGACTGGCGGCGGCGGTCCTTATTGGAGTGCTGGCCGGCTTCTACCCTGCTCTGAGAGCTGCGAGGCTCTCGCCAACAGAAGCGCTTCGTACTGCTTAGGCCAGAAGTGTCAGATACAAAGGCGCGCATCCTCATCGCCGAAGACGACCGCGGCGTCCGAGATGCCCTCGATCGCGCTCTCCGCTTCGAGGGTTATGAGACCGTCACCGCAGTTGACGGGGCCGAGGCTCTAGATCGGGTAGCCGAGGAGTCACCGGACGCGATCGTCCTTGACGTCATGATGCCCCACGTCGACGGGCTGGCGGTCGCGCGCCGCATCCGGGCCAACGGCGACGACACGCCGATACTCATTCTGACCGCTCGACAAGAGATACCCGACCGGGTCGAAGGCCTCGACGCCGGCGCCGACGACTACTTGGTCAAGCCGTTCGCGCTCGAAGAGCTGCTGGCTCGCGTCAGAGCTCTCCTACGCAGGACCAGTCTCGTTTCCCCGAGTGCGGCGGTGCGAGTCGGCGATCTCTCACTCGACCCGGACACTCGGGAGGTGTTCCGCGCCGGCCGGAAAGTCCGGCTGACCAAGACCGAGTTCGACCTCCTCGAGCTGCTGATGGCCAACGCCGGCATCGTCCTGACGAGAGAGGTGATCTACGAACGAATCTGGGGATATGACTTCGAGACGAGCTCCAATTCGCTCGATGTCTACGTCGGATACCTGCGGAGAAAAACCGAGGAAGCGGGTGAGCCCCGCTTGATACACACGGTGCGGGGAGTGGGATACGTGGTGCGGGAAGAATGAGTCTCAGGCTGCGCCTGACCCTTCTGGTGGCGGGGGCGGTGGCCGTCGCGGTGGCAGCCGTCTCAGTGGCCACCTTCCTCTTTGCCCGGCGGGAGCTGCGATCTGAGATCGATGAGTTCCTGCTGGCGCGGGCCGCGATCGTAGAACTCGTTCCGCAAGCCGGGCTGCGGGAAGTCCCCCGGCCTTTCCGATTGGGATTCAATTTCCCGATTGCGGGGCTGATCGGAACCGACTCGATCGTGCAGGTCGTCGACCTCGGAGGTCAGTTGGTACTTGCTCTTCGGGGTGCGCCCCCCCTCCCTATTGACGAGGTGGACCTACAGGTAGTGGAAGAGAGTCTGGCTCCCTTCCTGAGAGACGTGGTCGTGCAGGGACAAGAACACCGAATGGTCAGCGCCGCTATCCCCAACTTCGGCTTGCTGCAAATTGCTCGCAGCCTGGCAGAGACCAATGCCATCCTCGCCGACCTTCGCAACGCGCTGCTACTCATCGGCGGCATCGGCGTGGCCCTCAGCGCCCTTGTTGGCTGGCTAGTGGCGGGCCGCGCTCTGGTTCCCGTAGGTCAGCTGACCGGGGCAGCCGAACATGTCGCCGAGACCCGAGATCTCAGCTCGCCGATCGATGTCGAAGGAAACGACGAACTAGCGCGGCTGGCAAGGAGCTTCAACACCATGCTCGAAGCGTTGGCAGCCTCGCAGCGTCAGCAACAGCAACTCGTGGTCGATGCAGGGCACGAGTTGAGGACTCCGATCACCAGTCTCCGGACGAACCTCGAGGTCCTGGCCCGGACCGAGGGAATGGACCCGGAGGAGCGTGAACGTCTACTGAACGATGTCCGCGTTGAGCTGGACGAACTCACCCTGCTCGTTGGTGAGCTGGTGCAGCTGGCTACGGATGTCGCGCCCACCGAGGCCCTGATTCCCGGCTTACGGCTCGATGATCTAGTTGCGGAGAGCGTCGATCAGGCAAAGCGGCGTACCGGTCGCGAGATCACCCTCGACGCCGAGCCGACCGCCGTCGAGGGGCGTCCCGGCATGCTCGATCGGGCGGTGCGGAACCTGCTCGACAACGCGGACAAGTGGAGTCCGGACGGGAGTCCGATTGAGGTCGCCGTCCGGGACGGGCGAGTGACCGTACGTGACCATGGGCCCGGGATTCGGGACGAGGACCGACCGTATGTGTTCGAGCGGTTCTACCGATCCGCCGAGGCCCGCAGCACGCCCGGTTCGGGCCTGGGGTTGGCAATCGTAAGTCAGGTCGTGGACAAGCACGGAGGCCGGGCCTGGGTCGAACCGGCGCCAGACGGCGGAACGATCGCAGGTTTCGAGTTGCCCACTACCTCTATCGAGCACTGATTCCTCTCACACACCGAGGGCGAGGAGAGCCACGCCACCGACGACAACAAGACCCGCCATCGCCCTCTTCTTGCCCAGCGCTTCACCAAGGAACAGCCAACCGGCGAGAGCTCCGATGATCACCGACGTCTCCCGCAGGGTGGCGACGTAGCCGACAGGGGCCAGACGAATGGCAGCAAGCACCATCCCGTAGGCGACGACCGCCATCACACCGGCTCCCGCCATAGGTGCTCCTCCGCTCCGGAGCTGTTGGGAGATCTGGGTCCACGGTCTGGCCGCCAAGACGATGACTGTCATCGGCAGAGTGGAGAGAGCTACCAGTGCAGCCACGTACCGAACGGCCTCATCGCCGGAACGGACGCCGGCAGCATCCACCAGCGTGTAGCTGGTGATGAAAAGACCCGTAAGCACAGCCCACTGCACTCCCTGGTTACCTCCAGCACTGAGTCCGATCCAGATGAGACTGACAGTCACCAAACCGGCACCTACTAGCCCAAGCGGGGTCATACCGTCGGCGAGCAGAACGACTCCCCCCAAGGCGGCCAGCAAAGGTGCCATCCCGCGAGCCACGGGATAGGCGACGGAGAAGTCGGTAGTCATATAGGCACGGACCAGAGCCAGGGCGTACCCCGTGTGGAGCGCCGTCGAAGCAATGAGATAGGGGACGGCGGCGGCCGGCGGCAGACCAAGCGCTACGAGAGCCACGACCCCGACCACCCCGCCCGCTGCCAAAGTGCCCCAGGCGGCGATCAGCCGGTCCGCACTCTGTTTGACGAAGAGATTCCACCCGGCGTGAAGGAACGCCGAGCCCAACGCGAGAACCGTGGCGGCCAGCACGCCGGAACCTTAGGCACGGAGGAGCTGCCACCATCTTGACAAATCTGAGTGGAATATGCTTAGATTTCATTGAGTTGAGTTAATCAGATACTGAGCGCCCCAGTGGGCGCACAAAGGAGGAGAAATGACCAGACTCGTTCGTTTCGACCCCTTCCGCCTGATGGATCGGTGGTACGAGGCGCCGACGCCGCGCGCGTCGTGGTTGCCCCGTCTCGATCTGGTGGAGCGGGACGGTAACTGGGTGGTTCGGGTAGAGGCTCCCGGCCTTGACGCCGACTCGATCGACGTCACCGTCGAGGGCGAACTGCTGACCGTCTCGGGTAACCGTTCGTTCCAGCACGAGGAGCGCGAGGACAACTATCTGCGGAAGGAGATCTTCGAGGGATCGTTCCGCCGCAGCGTCCGCCTCCCCGAGGCGACGAACATCGACGACATCGCAGCCAGCTTCAAGGACGGGATTCTCGAAGTGAGTGTTCCTCGGCCGGCTGAGGTACTGCCCAAGAAGGTCAAGGTCGAGGTCGCCTAGCCCCGGCCAAGACAACGAGCCACAGGAGCCGGCCTTCGGGCCGGCTCTATCGTTGTGGGTTCATGATTCGCCTTCCCATTCCGAGCGTGGTGGTCCTGGTAGGACCGGCTAACGCAGGCAAGACAAGTTGGGCACGGGCGAACTTCGAAGCAGGCCAGATCGTGTCCTCGGACGCGCTCCGGGCTCAGGTAGGGGAGAGCGAGGATGACCAGCGGGCCTCCGAGGACGCTTTCGCAGTACTCGACTCGATCGTCGAGCGTCGCCTTCGCCGCCAGCTGACGACGGTCATCGACACGACCGGCCTCGACGTTGACTCGCGGGAGAAGTACCGGGAGCTCGCTAGGGCCAGCGGGCTCCCCTGTTACTCGGTGGCATTCGATGTACCGCGAAAGGAACTCGAGACCCGCAATCGCGCGCGGGAGCGTCCCATCCCGCAGAGGGTGCTGACAGCTCAGATCAAAGCTTGGCAGAAGACGAGGAAGCTCTTGGAGCAAGAAGCCTTTGCGGACGTCCTTACGCCTGAGCCCGCCCTTCTCGTGCCCCCTGACCAGCTAAACGCCCCGGAGCTAGCAAGACGACAAGCCGACGATCCCGTTGACCTGCGTTTCGATCTCCTCTTGCCCAACTTCACCTGGCCGGGCGGGCCCGCGGAGCTCGGCCCGCGCCTCGCTGAAATCGCTCGGGCAGCCGAGCAGGCTGGCTTCCGCGGCATCTGGGTCATGGACCACTTCATCCAAATACCCCAGGCTGGGCGGGAGTGGGACGAGATGTTGGAGAGTTACACAACGTCAGGGTTTCTGTCCGGTCAGACCCACGCCGCTCGAGTGGGAGTGCTGGTGACCGGCATCACGTATCGCAACCCGGCGCTCGTCGGCAAGATGGTCGCCACCCTGGATGTGTTGTCGGGCGGCCGGGCGGTCTGCGGACTAGGGGCGGGCTGGTTCGAGCGGGAGCACCGGGCCTACGGCTGGGACTTCCCTCCTGTCGGGGAGCGGTTCGATCTCCTCGAGGACGCGCTGCAGCTGCTGCCGCTCATGTGGGGACCGGGATCACCGAGCTTCGAGGGCAAGGTCATATCTGTACCCGAGGCGGTGTGCTACCCGCGGCCACTACAAGAGAAGGTTCCGATCGTGGTCGGAGGGTCGGGCGAGCGAAAGACCCTTCGTCTCGTCGCGCAATACGCCGACGGCTGCAACCTTCGGGGCGGGCCCGACGCGGTGAAGCACAAGCTGGCCGTACTAGAGAAACACTGCGCCGACGTCGGCCGCGACGCAGCGGAGATCGAGATAACACACCTGTCCCGGGCGGTGGTGGCAGCGGACCGGGAGGCGGTCGATCGCAAGGTCGCGAGGCTGAAGCAACCCGGAAGGGCAGCCGAGAAGGCGACGCCGACTCTCAACGCAGGGACGGTGGAGGACCACATCGGACGGTTCCGTGCGCTTTCCGAAGCCGGGATACGGACGGCCATCGTCAACTTCCCGGACGTGGGCGAGGTCGACACCCTGGGCGAGTTTGCTCCGGTGATCGGCGCCTTCACCCCAAACTAGATATATGTGGTTGACATATAGGTAAGCGACATATATGTTGCTTACATGCCTCACGGTCATCGGCACTTCCGGGTGGCACGCAGCCGCCGCTGGATCGCGCCCGGAGTCTGGGAAGTCCAGGCGAGAGTCGAGCGCTTCGTGGAGCCGGCCCTGCTGCTCATGCTCATGCGAGAAGGTCCGACCCACGGCTACGAGCTGGCCGACTCACTGGCCGAGTTCTCCCCCGAGGACCAGATCGACTACGGCAACCTCTACCGGCTCTTGCGGTCGCTCGAGTACGAGGAGATCGTGCGTTCGGAGTGGCGGGATGATCTACCCGGTCGGTCCAAGCGGACATATGAGCTGACCGACAAGGGACGCGATCTTCTCGAAGCCTGGGCGGAGGCCCTCCGGCGGGCCGTGGAGGTGATCGGAATTTTCCTGCACAGATATGACGAAAGGAGCACGGCGTGAGAAGACGAGTCAGATACGGCTGGGGTCCCTCTCCGCACATGATGTGGATGATGTGCGGACCGGGCCGATGGCGGGGATACGACTACGGCGAGGAAGACTTAGAGGGCCTCGAGGAGCTTCAGCGAGATCTCGAGGAAGCGGCCGCCGACATCGCCGACCGGATCCGGCGCCTCAAGGAGAAGCAGACCGAGAGCGTCTGAACGCGTTTCTGTCAATCTGGGCCGTGCTTTTCGCGGCTGAGATTGACAAGAACGCGTCCCCAAGATTCTCTGGGCGGCGGCACAAGGTCGCGTCGGTACTTGACGCCACTGCTGCACTCCCACCACCCATCCTCCAGCTCAAGCGCGAAACCTGACAAATCGGGAATTTGACAATACCCGACTCAAGTTATACTCCTCGGAAGCGCTAAATGGAGAGGTAATGGCCAAGGCAGTAGGTATTGACCTGGGCACGACCAACTCGGTGGTGGCCGTGCTCGAGGGTGGGGAGCCCACCGTCATCGCTAACTCTGAGGGGAGCCGCACGACCCCGTCGGTGGTGGCTTTCAAGGGCGACGAGGTGCTGGTGGGTGAGCACGCCAAGCGCCAGGCGATCACGAATCCGGATCGCACGGTTCGGTCCGTAAAGCGGCAGATGGGTACGGAATGGTCGGTGGACATCGAGGGCAAGACGTACACGGGACAGGAGATCTCGGCGCGAATTCTTCAGAAGCTGAAGCGCGACGCTGAGTCATATCTGGGCACGCCGGTGACCCAGGCCGTCATCACCGTCCCGGCCTATTTCAACGACGCTCAGCGTCAGGCCACCAAAGAGGCCGGCCAGATCGCCGGCCTGGAGGTGCTACGGATCATCAACGAGCCGACCGCGGCTTCGCTCGCGTATGGACTCGACAAGGAGCACGACCAGACCATCCTCGTGTTCGACCTCGGTGGCGGCACTTTCGACGTCTCCCTGCTCGAGATCGGAGAAGGCGTCTTCGAGGTCAAGGCCACGTCTGGCAACACGCAACTGGGTGGCGACGACTGGGACGACAAGGTCATCGAATGGCTGGTCAAAGAGTTCAAGAACGACACCGGCGTTGACCTCTCACAGGATCCGATGGCCGAGCAGCGCCTCAAGGAGGCAGCTGAGAAGGCCAAGATCGAGCTTTCGACGGTGGCAGAAACTGAGATCAACTTGCCGTTCATCACCGCTACCTCTGAAGGGCCACAGCACCTGCTCAAGAAACTCACTCGGTCGGACTTTCAGAAGATGACCGAAGACCTCCTCGAGAGGACGAAGAACCCCTTCAAGCAGGTGCTCAAGGATGCCGCTGTCGACGTGGCCGACATCGACCACGTCATCCTGGTGGGCGGCTCCACTCGGATGCCCGCCGTCCAGGAACTGGTCAAGGAACTAACCGGCAAGGAGGCCCACAAGGGAGTCAACCCCGATGAGGTGGTCGCGGCCGGAGCGGCACTGCAGGCAGGCGTCCTCGTTGGCGAGATGAAGGACATCCTCCTGCTCGACGTGACGCCTCTCACGCTGGGAGTGGAGACCAAGGGCAGCGTTATGACGAAGATGATCGAGCGGAACACGACCATTCCGACTCGGCGCGGCGAGATCTTCACCACCGCGGAGGACAACCAGCCGGAAGTGGAGATCCACGTGCTCCAGGGCGAGCGAGCGATGGCTGGCGATAACAAGAGCCTGGGACGCTTCCGTCTGACGGGTATTCCCCCAGCACCGATGGGCATGCCCCAGATCGAGGTGACGTTCGACATCGACGCCAACGGGATCGTTTCTGTCTCCGCCAAGGACATGGGGACCGGCAAGGAGCAGGCGATGACGATCACTGGAGGCACCGCTCTGGCTCAGGATGAGATCGACCGGATGGTCTCCGATGCTGAGCGGCATGCCGATGAGGACCGCGAGCGTCGTGAGGCCGCCGAGACCCGCAACCAGGCGGATCAGATCGTCCACCAGACCGACAAGTTGCTCAAGGAGCATGAAGACAAGCTCACGGAGGACGAGCAGTCCCGCATCCAGGGTGCGCGTGACGAGCTGGCCAAAGCCGTTGAGGACGAAGACTCCACCACGGAAGATCTACGGTCGAAGATGGAAGCCTTGATGGAGGCCTCGCAGGCCGTCGCCGAGAAGCTCTACGCCCAGCCTGAGGGTGGCGCCGTGGTCGAAGGCGAACCGGTCGAAGACGACGAGATAGTCGAGGCTGAGATCGTGGACGAGGGCGATGAGTAAGAAGCTGTCAGCCGTCAGCTATCAGCTATCACTCAGATGACCGACAACCCGGACCAGTCGGCTGACGAGGTCGTTGTCGCCGAGATTGTCGATGCGGAGCCTGTCGATCCTCACGCTCTGGGACTAGAGCTGCCAGATGATCCGGACGAGGCTATCGAGATCCTCCTCCAAGCTCTGTCCGAGGCTCGGGCCGAGGCGTCTGCGTACCTCGACGACCTGAAGCGTTTCGCCGCCGACTCCGAGAACTTCCGCAAGAGGATGCTTCGAGATCACGCCGCCAACATCGAGCGGGCCTCGGAGCACCTCATTCAGAGCTTGCTTCCCACGCTCGATACCTTCGACGCAGCACTGGCGATAGTCCCGAAGACAGCCGTGGAAGAACAGATGTTGCAGGGCTTCGGTAGGACTCACGCTCATCGACTCGAGACCCTCGGCAAGGAAGGGCTCGAGATCGTCCCCACCGTCGGCGAGCCGTTCGACCCGACCGTTCACGAGGCCGCCACCGCCCCCTCAGAGGGCGAAGGTCAGCTCATCGTTCGGGCCGAGCTACGGCGTGGGTACCGGCTCAAGGACCGGATCATCAGGGCTGCGCTGGTCGCGGTCGACTTCGAGGAAGCGGGGGTCGACTTCGAAGAGGACTCGGAATGAACCGAGACTGGATTGACAAGGACTTCTACAAGACCCTTGGGGTGCCCAAGGGCGCCGACGACAAGGAGATCAAGAAGGCTTACCGAAAGTTGGCCCAGGAGAACCATCCGGACACGAACCCGGACGACAAGGACGCGGAAGAGAAGTTCAAAGATATCTCGGAGGCGTACGCCACCCTCTCCGACGCAGAGAAGCGCAAGGAGTACGACGAGTTCCGGCGCATGGTCGACTCGGGGGCATTTCAAGGAGGACCGGGAGGGTTCGCAGGGGGTCCGTTCGGCGGTCAGCAGGTTCGCGTCGAGGACCTGGGCGACCTTCTCGGGGGGATGGGAGGACTGGGTGACCTCTTCGGCGGAGGCCGACGTTCGGCGACCGGCCCGCAGCGTGGCGCTGACCTCAGGACGGACCTGAACCTCTCGTTCGAGGATGCCGTTCGCGGCGTCACAACGACGGTGTCCGTTCGAGGAGACACCACTTGTCACCACTGCCGCGGCACCGGAGGCGAGCCCGGTACCTCGGTGAGGGTGTGTCCAACCTGCGGTGGGGCCGGAACGATCGCCCAGAATCAGGGTTTCTTCTCTTTCACCCAGCCTTGCCCGGAGTGCAGCGGATCAGGCCGACTGATCGACCAACCCTGTTCAGTGTGCGGCGGCAGGGGCACCGAGGTGCGCACGCGGAACGTCAAGGTGAAGATTCCGGCCGGGGTAAAGAACGGGGCCACGGTTCGTGTACCTGGCAAGGGAACCCCGGGACGCAATGGAGGACCCGCCGGTGACCTGCTCGTCCGAGTACGGGTCGCCAAACACCCGGTGTTCTCACGACGCGGCAACGACCTGACCATCAAAGTACCCATCACCTTTACCGAGGCCGCGCTGGGCGCCACGATCGAAGTACCGACCCTCGACGGGCCCGTCAACGTGAAGGTTCCCGCGGGGACACGCAGCGGCAAGACGTTCCGGGTAAGAGGGAAAGGCGTGCCTAACCGGGGTCGAGGTGGGAGCCTGCTGGTGACCGTTGAAGTTGTGGTGCCCGCCAAGCTTCCCAAAGAAGCACGCAAGATCCTGGCCGACTTCCGGTCTGAGTACGAAAAAGAAAACCCGCGTGATCATCTGAGGGTGAGCTGATGGCCAAGAAGCGGACAGAGACCGCTCAGGAACCGGTCTACGTGATCTCGGTCGCCGCGCAGCTCTCCGGCCTTCATCCCCAAACGCTGCGGATCTACGAGCGGCGCAGGCTGATCAGCCCCTATCGGACGCCAGGGGGAACACGCCGATACTCCGAGGCGGATATCGAACGGCTCGCTCTAATTACGGATCTCACGACCCAAGGTCTCAACCTGGAGGGCGTGCGCCGAGTTCTCAGCCTTCGGGACCGGATCGCCAGGCTCGAGGACCAAGTTCAGTCACTCAGCCGCCAAATGACCGAGCTCAAGGAGCAGGCGGCCCAGGAACTCCGCGAGCTCGAACGCAGCCAGCGCCGCGAAATCATGGTTCGCCGCCACATCGTGCCGGACATCCGACGGGGACGACGACGCGGCTGACAGCTAGCCGACAACAACCTCGGGTTCGACCAATGTCGCCGGTTCCTCGGTTGGGCGTAGCCGGCGCCTCACCTCCCAGAAGACATACGACGCGCCGTACATAGCCAGAGCCAGAAGCGTCAACGACCTGATGCCCCAGGCAAGCGACAGGTACTCGGCGGTGCCTCCCAGGACCGCACCGAGAAGATTGCTTGCCAACGCCGCCGTGCCGAGCAGCGCAACGCGGAATGACCCGGCAAAGACGATCGCCGCCAGGAATATCGGGGCTCCCAGATAAAGGGTGGCTGCTGCGTATCCAAGCGAGCCGGGACCCGTCACCCAACTGGCGACGGGCCAGAGGTATTGGACCACCAGCGTTAGTGCGATCAGTCCGTACAGAAGTCGGAAAGGCGGACGAGGAAGCACCTTCAAGACCAGCAGATTCGCCACGAGGATCACGCCGAGAATCACTGAGAACACCATGGCGTTCGTCTGCCATGTCGACCCGATCAGCAGGCCGTATTCGGTGACGCTCTTGGTTTCCAGCAGGAGGAATCCGGCCCCGAGGAAGAAGAAGTGGCCGTCAATCCGGTACGCCTGCCGGAAGTTGGCTCGAACCAGGACAAGCGAAAGGGCCAAGATCCCGATCAGGGTCCATATGTACTCGCGGGGGATGCGCGGCTCACGCAGATACAGGTACGGCCAGTCGTCCGTCGCCGGATTCCCGGCATAGGGATATTCGATCAGCTTGGCGGCTATCTCGTCTGGTCCGATCACTCGCCAGTCCGGCGGAATGTTGGCCGTATCGACGCCGGCTAGCGAACCCGCCAGGATTGCTCTCTGACCGCTGCTATGCACCAGAAAGACCGGGTCCTGGGAGAACACTCTGCGCACAGTCGCGTACTGCCGGTACTGGACATCCTCCCTAAATGCACCGAACAGAAGAACGAGGCGCCCTCCCGGCGCCACTCGGTCTCGGGCCGCCTGGATGCTCTCCTCCGTGTAAACGAAGCTCTCCATTCGTATGTTGGAAGCCCCCGACAGCAGGCCGTGGGAGTCGAGGGTGGCGAACAAGACGAGGTCGAATTCCTCCGATGACTCGCGCAGGAACGAGCGGCCATCGTCAACGACAATCGTGACCTGCGGCGCGTCGTAGGGCGCTTCCGGGTGGTAATCCTTCCCGAGATCGATCACCAAGGGGTCGATATCGACTGCCGTGACGTGCTCGGTACCTGCGCGCAGCGCCGCCGCCACGTCATTACCGGCTCCGGAGCCGAGCACGAGAACTCTCTCGGGAGTTCCGAAGGCGAAGGGAAGCGAGTAGTAGGACTTCAGTGAATCGTAAGAGTCGATGACCGCCGCGGGGACGCTGCTCGGGAGCCGCGCCTCCGGCCTCAGATCCAGACCAGATAGCAGGAACTGGTTGTTGACGTCGACTACGAACCCCTCCCGCAGATCCCCTGTCTCGGAGACCACCGGGCTGGCGACGACCTTGTAATAGGGTGACCAGCCGACGAGGTTCCGGAGCCCGTTGGAGGCGTCGTAATAGAGGGCCGCTAGGGCGACGACTATCAGCACCACGGGGGCGAGGTAACGGGCACCAACTCCGTAGAGCAGAAGCAGTGCAATCGTGACCCCGAACCAGACCGACGGCGGCAACCCCAGCGCAGACACCGCCGCGAATCCGGCCACGCCGAGAAGGCTTCCCGCGATGTTGATCGAGTAAGCCGGGATCCGAGGAATCTGGTCGAAATAGGCCGCGACCAGCTGGCCGAAGGGGATCATCGCCCAGACGACCAGCCCGAATACACCGATCAGAATCAGGGCCGACGGAACTCGGACGCCGGCGGCCAGTTCGTTGAGGTAGTAGTCGGGACTCGCCCCCAGGTCGACCGTCGGTCTGATCAAGCCCAGAGCCGCCACCACCCCGGATGCAATCGCCAGACGCCAAAGACCGCGCCAGGCCGCCTTCTCCGCTTCGATCCGCCGGGCCATGCCAATGCCGAGGCCGAGGAAGCTGGCGATGAGAACCAGGTTGGTGAAGAACGCCACCACATGAATTGCGCTGGGAATCCACCGAATGAGGAGCAGCTCCGAAAAGAGGGCAAGCACGCTGGCCGCCAGCAGGCCACGGCGCGGGGTCATCAGTCGGCGTTGAAGTTGGGTCACGGCTACCGAAAGGTGATCGGATCGACGTCCGCCTTACCTGAGCCTTCCGTGCCAGCACCCTGATCTGAGCCTGCGGTACGTCAGACAGGTCTGGGGCCCTGCCCACTATTCTCGACCGGTGTGGAGCGGCCACACCTAGCCACCATCGACATCCGTACGGAGGGAGCGGACCGGACGGGTGTAGTCGTCACGGTTGGTTACCAGGACGTCCCATACGAGGGAAAAGCACAGGGCGAGGTGGGGGATGAGAACAGGCCTCGCCTCGTGGCGGAGGCGACTCTCCGCGCAGTCGAAAAGATTCTTGGAGGGAGACATCGCTTCGACGTCGAAGCCATCGCCACCACCGACCTCGGATCGGTGAGGGTGGCCATTGCACAAGTGGTCATCTCGGGTTCGCGGGAGTCATTCGTCGGCAGCGCGGTCCTGCGGGAGGAGGACTCGGCCAAGGCGGCGGCTCGGGCCACCCTGAACGCCATCAACCGGCGTCTTGGGAAGATGCTGTAAGAGCAGCGGCGGAAGCAAGATTTGATATCATCTGACTTAGATTTCTAGGGAATTACCTGGTCAGAGCATGCGTTTTATCTGCTCGGAGGAGCTGAATTGGACTTCAACCGATTGACCCATAGGTCCCGTCAGGCCATGGAGGGCGCCCTTGCGCTGGCTCAGTCCGGCGGCCACCAGACCGTTGAGCCCGACCACCTGCTGCTGGCTCTTCTGGGCCATACAGACGGATTGGTCTACCCGCTGCTTACCAAGCTCGAGATTCAACCGACCGCGCTCCGTAACGCGCTCGAAAGCAACCTCGCGCAGCTACCGAAGGTCTACGGCGGGTCGGAGCTCGCTCTTGGCCCCGAAAGCCTTTCCATCCTCGAAGCCGCCGATCAGATCCGCGAGGAGTTCAAGGACGATTACCTGTCCGTAGAGCACCTGCTTCTGGCCTTCGTGGATAGTGCCGCCGACGCCGGGGAGGCGCTCCGCGGGCTCGGAGCGACGCGGCAAGCCATTCTGGCTGCCCTAACGGAGATACGAGGCAGTCAACGTGTTACTACGCCTGATCCGGAGGCGACTTTCGATGCTCTCGAGCAGTACGGCCGTGACATCACCACTCTGGCCCGCCAAGAGAAACTCGATCCGGTTATCGGGCGGGACGACGAGATCCGACGTCTGATCCAGGTTCTCAGTCGGCGCACCAAGAACAATCCCG
>JBHICV010000048.1:0-15532 GCA_046759765.1 Acidimicrobiia bacterium | reverse complement strand
ACGACGCCAACCGGGTCCTGATGGGATCCAACATGCAACGCCAGGCTGTTCCCCTCCTCAAGTCTGAGGCGCCGCTCGTCGGCACCGGCGTCGAGGGCCGAGCCGCGCAAGACTCCGGGGACCTGGTGGTGGCGAAGGAGGCCGGCGAGGTCAAGCGGGTCGCCGGTGATCAAATCGTCGTGCGCTCCAACGGGCGGGAGCACGTTTATCCGCTGCTCAAGTTCCGGCGCTCCAACCAAGGCACGAACATCAATCAGAAGCCCCTCGTCCGTGAGGGAGATCGAGTGCGAAAAGGAGACGTTCTCGCCGATGGTCCTTCCACCCACAACGGGGAGCTGGCCCTGGGTCGGAACCTCCTGGTGGCGTTCATGCCCTGGGAGGGACACAACTACGAGGACGCCATCATCATCTCCGAGCGGCTGGTCAAGGACGATTCCCTCACCTCGGCGCATATCGAGGAGTACGAGATCGACGCCCGGGATACGAAGCTGGGCGCCGAGGAGATCACCCGGGACATCCCCAACGTCGCCGAAGAGGTCCTCCGGGACCTAGACGAGAACGGAATCATCCGGGTGGGCGCCGAGGTCGGCCCCGGCGACTATCTCGTCGGCAAAGTCACGCCCAAGGGCGAGACCGAGCTCACGCCCGAGGAGAGGCTGCTGAGAGCCATCTTCGGCGAGAAGGCACGCGAGGTACGGGACACCTCGCTGAAAGTGCCACACGGCGAGGCCGGCAAAGTCATAGACGTCAGAGAGTTCCGCCGTTCGGAGGGCGATGATCTGCCGCCAGGCGTGAATGAGCTCGTGCGAGTGCACGTCGCCCAACAGCGCAAGATCTCGGAGGGTGACAAGCTGGCGGGACGCCACGGCAACAAAGGCGTTATTGCCAAGATTCTTCCGGAGGAGGACATGCCCTTCCTCTCGGACGGCACTGCAGTTGACATAATCCTGTCACCGCTGGGTGTTCCCTCGAGGATGAACCTCGGGCAGATTCTCGAGACCCATCTGGGATGGGCCGCTTCGCAGGGGTGGGAGTCATTCCGCGGTGAGCACGCCGCCGCTTCCGGTGCGGATCCATGGATAAGAGTGGCCTCTCCCGTCTTCGACGGAGCGAGCGAAGACGAGATCCTCACCCTGCTGAAGAATGCCCGGCCTAACCGGGACGGGGAGTACATGGTCGATGACAACGGCAAGGCCGTGCTCTATGACGGGAGGACCGGGCATGCATTTGATACTCCGGTCACGGTGGGCTTCATCTACATCATGAAGCTTGTCCACCTCGTCGACGCCAAGATTCACGCCCGGTCCACGGGTCCGTACTCGATGATCACCCAGCAGCCACTGGGCGGAAAGGCTCAGTTCGGTGGGCAGCGCTTCGGGGAGATGGAGGTCTGGGCTCTGGAGGCGTATGGAGCCTCCTACGCGCTCCAGGAGCTCCTCACGATCAAGTCCGACGACGTTATGGGACGAGTGAAGGTCTACGAGGCCATCGTCAAGGGGGAGAACATCCCCGAGCCCGGGATCCCGGAGTCTTTCAAGGTGCTGGTCAAAGAGATGCAGAGCCTCTGTTTGAACGTCGAGCTGCTCTCCGCGGGCGAGGAAGTCGAGCTGCGTGAGCTCGATGAGGACGTTTTCCGTACGGCCGAGTCGCTCGGAATCGACCTGTCTCGGCCGGAGCGGGGCTCAGACGAAGACGATTAGGGAAGGATTGGTGTGCGTCAGCTCTTCGATGAACTGAAGATCGGCCTGGCTACGGCAGATCAGATCCGTATCTGGTCCTACGGCGAGGTCCGCAAGCCCGAAACCATCAACTATCGCACTCTCAAGCCGGAGAAAGACGGCCTGTTCGACGAGCGAATATTCGGCCCACAGAAGGACTGGGAGTGTTACTGCGGTAAGTACAAGCGGATCCGGTATCGCGGGATCGTCTGCGAACGCTGCGGCGTCGAGGTGACCCGGTCGAAGGTCCGCCGCGAGCGAATGGGACACATCGAGCTGGCTGCTCCCGTCACACACATCTGGTACTTCAAGGGTGTCCCGAGCCGCTTGGGCTATCTGCTGGACATGTCTCCCAAGGACCTCGAGAAGGTGATCTACTTCGCCTCGTATCTGATCACCCATGTAGACGACGATCGGAGAGAGAAGGATCTCGCCGAGCTGGAAGAAAACATGACCGCCGAGGTCGAGGTCGTGCAGGAGGAGTTCGAGGAGTGGCAGGAGGCCCGGCTCGAGCGCCTCGAAACCGAGGTCGCTTCGATGGAGGAGGCCGAAGCTCGGTCCCAGGAAATCTCCGCGAGGCGCCGCGAGGTGCAGCGGGAGATCAAGGATCGGGAAGAGAGAGCCGAGCACGAAGTCGAGCTCATAGAGGACGCGTTCGAGACCTTCCGCACAATGAAGGCCAAGGACCTCATTGAATCCGAACAGCTCTGGAGAGAGATCAAGGAGCGGTACGACGGCTATTACCAGGGAAGCATGGGCGCCGAGGCGATCAAGGATCTGGTTACCCGGCTGGATCTCGATGCCGAGATGGAGAACCTCGAAGCCGACCTGGACGCGAACTCGGCCCAGAAGCGTCAGCGAGCCACGCAGCGCATGAAGGTCGTCAAGCCCTTCGCCGAGGGTCAGAACGATCCGCTGTCGATGATCCTCGAGGCCATACCTGTGATCCCGCCCGATCTCAGACCGATGGTGCAGCTCGACGGGGGAAGGTTCGCCACCTCGGATCTGAATGACCTCTATCGACGCGTCATCAACCGAAACAACCGGCTCAAGCGGCTCCTCGAGCTGGGGGCGCCCGAGATCATCGTCAACAACGAGAAGCGAATGCTCCAGGAGGCAGTCGACGCCCTCTTCGACAACGGTCGGCGAGGCCGAGCGGTCACGGGACCGGGTAACCGGGCGTTGAAGTCCCTCTCCGACATGTTGAAGGGCAAGCAAGGAAGGTTCCGGCAGAACCTGCTCGGAAAGCGAGTCGACTATTCAGGCCGGTCCGTCATCGTGGTGGGGCCGCAGCTCCGGCTCCACCAATGCGGACTCCCCAAGGTCATGGCTTTGGAGCTCTTCAAGCCGTTCGTCATGAAGCGGCTCGTCGACCTGGACATCGCACAGAACATAAAGTCCGCCAAGCGGATGGTCGAGCGTCAGCGACCTCAGGTCTGGGACGTCCTGGCCGAGGTCATCCAGGAGCATCCCGTGCTTCTGAACCGTGCTCCGACCCTGCACAGACTGGGAATCCAGGCTTTCGAGCCCGTGCTGGTGGAGGGCAAGGCCATCCAAATACATCCGCTCGTGTGTGAGGCCTTCAACGCCGACTTCGACGGAGACCAGATGGCTGTGCACCTGCCGCTCTCGGCGGAGGCTCAGGCCGAGGCCCGGATTCTCATGCTTTCCACCAACAATGTGCTGTCCCCTGCGCACGGTCGTCCGATCGTGACTCCCTCACAGGACATGGTCATCGGGATCTACTACCTGTCGGAGCGGGTAGACGACGCAGAAGGTGCCGGGCGCGCTTTCTCCAGCCTGGAAGAAGCCGTTATGGCCTACGACCTCGGCGACCTCTCCACCCATGCGCCGATTCTGTTGCGGGTCGACGACATGGCCGGGAGCCCCGAACTCCACGAAGATCTACAGCCGATGATCGCGGACATGATGACGCCGGAGCCGATCGACATCTCGAAGCCGTTCGAGACGACGCTCGGGCGTGCGTTGTTCAACCGTGCCTTTCCCGCCGACTTCCCGTATATCGAGTCCGTGATCCTCAAGTCGGACCTTCGTCGGCTGATCGAGGAGGTAATCGAGCGTTATAACAAGACGGAAGTCGAAGTAGTGCTGGACAACATCAAGCAGCTCGGCTTCCACTACGCCACCAAGGCAGGCCTCACAATCGGACTCGACGATGTCAAGACGCCACCTGACAAGGACAAGATCCTCGAGGACTTCGAGTCTCGTGCCGAGGGGGTCGAGGAGCAATACCGCAAGGGGATCATCACAGATGACGAGCGGCGCCAGGAGCTGATCGAGATCTGGACCGAGGCGACAGATCAGGTCAAGGACTCCATGGAGGCAACCCTCAAGGCGACCCTCTTCAACCCCGTCGACATGATGGTGGCCTCCGGTGCGCGGGGCAACATCATGCAGGTTCGTCAGATCGCCGGCATGAGAGGCCTGGTGGCCAACCCGAAGGGCGACATCATCGTTCGTCCGATCAAAGCGAACTTCCGCGAAGGTCTCTCGGTGCTCGAGTATTTCATCTCGACGCACGGGGCTCGCAAAGGACTGGCCGACACCGCCCTCCGAACTGCCGACTCCGGTTACCTGACCCGGCGACTGGTCGATGTATCCCAGGAAGTGATCGTGAGAGAGGTGGACTGCCAGACGGACAAGGGCATCCCGGTCCAGATCCGACCTGAGGCAGGCGGTCCCCTCATCCGTAATCTGCGCAGCAGGATCTTCGGCCGTGTTCTGTCAGAGGACGTGAAGATCGAGCGAAAGCTCCTCGAGACCGCCGACGGCGTGAAGCTCCGCGCTGGCACCCTGATTGACCGTCTCGCGCTACAGGCCATCGAGACAGCCGAGGAGGTAACTGCGCTGCGAGTGCGTTCCGTCCTCACCTGTGACTCTCGGTATGGGGTGTGCCAGCAGTGCTACGGGCTCAGCTTGGCGACCGGCAAGGCGGTCGAGCTGGGAGAGGCCGTCGGAATAATGGCCGCGCAGTCGATCGGGGAACCGGGCACACAGCTCACGATGCGTACTTTCCATACCGGTGGTGTGGCTGGTGAGGACATCACTCACGGACTGCCTCGGGTGGTTGAGTTGTTCGAGGCTCGTACTCCCAAGGGCAAGGCCGTGTTGGCGGACATAGGTGGGACCGTCAGCATCGAAGAGAACGAAGACGGACAGCGCGTCGTTCAGGTCCAGTCCAAGGACGAAGAGATGTCCTACGACGTGAGCCGGCGGGCGCGCATAAGAGTCCACAGCGGCGACGAGATTGGACCGGGAACGACGCTCACGGAGGGACCCCTCGATCCAAAGGAAGTTCTGGAGATCCAGGGAGTTCGAGCCGCTCAGCAATACCTGGTCGACCAAGTTCAGGAGGTCTACCGCAGTCAGGGCGTCGACATCCATGACAAGCACATCGAGATGATCGTGCGACAGATGCTCCGCAAGGTGCGGGTAGTCAGCCCCAATGAGTCGGACTACCTGCCGGCGGAGCTGGTTGACCAGCTCGAGTTCCGCGATGCCAACCAGGAGCTCGTCTCGGACGGCAAGATACCGGCCGAAGGGCGCCCCGAGTTGATGGGAATCACCAAGGCTTCCCTCGCTACTGACTCTTGGCTATCGGCCGCCTCCTTCCAGGAGACCACCCGTGTGTTGACCGAAGCTGCTCTGCAGGGCAGATCAGACTTCATGCGTGGCCTGAAAGAGAATGTGATCATCGGCAAGCTCATCCCGGCGGGGACGGGATCGGACAACTATCAGGACCTCGAGCCTGCACTGCCCGAGACAGCGGCGGTAGCGGCGCTTGGGATCTTCGGCGACATAGTGACGGATCAGCCCGAGGAGGAGCTGCTGCCTGCGAACCCGGCCGAATGGCTGGCCTCGCTCGGTAGCCCAGGGGAGGACGAGGGAGAACAAGCCGACGAATCCGACGAGTGACCTCTCAAACCGTCCTCGTTCGAATCTCCGGTCCTGATCACCCGGGAATAACCGCCGACCTGATGGCGCGCCTGGCCGAGGCCGGCGCCAGTGTCCACGACGCCGAGCAGGTGGTAGTGCGCGGTCGGTTGACGCTCGGAGTCGTCATCTCGGTGCCCGGCGGCAGGGATCTCCTCAAGGAGCTGCTGCTGCTGGGTTGGGAGCACGGGATCGATGTCGAGTTCGAGGTGGTCGAAGGGACGGAGACGCCGAGACAGCTGGGCTACGTCGTCACGGTCGTTGCCAGCGATCTATCGCCCCTCCAGCTCGGGGCCGTCGCCGGAGCAATCGCGGAGGGCGGTGGCAACATCGAGCGGATATTCCGCCTCGCCCGATTCCCGGTCATGGCCTATGAGCTGCTGGTCAGCGGCGGTGAGATCGATGAGATCCGGGCCGGGCTGATGTCAGCTGCCACCGAGCACCAAATGGACATAGCGGTGCAGAAGGAAGGTCTCGGCCGTCGAGCCAAGCGCCTGGTTGTCCTTGACGTCGACTCGACCCTTATCCAGGACGAAGCCATCGACTTGCTGGCTGAAGCTGCCGGTCGAAGTAACGAGGTCCGCGCGCTGACGGAAGATGCGATGAGCGGAGCGCTTGACTACGAAACCGCTCTTCGACAGCGCGTGAAGCTCTTGGCCGGCTTGGAAGCGAGCAAGGTCGCCGAGGCGACGCGTCGCCTGCGTCTGACGCCGGGCGCGAGGACCTTCATTCGCACCCTTAAGCGCCTCGGGTTCGAGATCGCGCTTATCAGCGGAGGCTTCTCGGAGTTCACGGACTGGCTTGCTTCCGAGCTCGATATAACGCATGCGCATGCCAACGTGCTGGAGGTCGCAGAAGGAAGGCTCACCGGTGAGCTGGCCGGTCCGGTCGTTGATCGAGCACGCAAAGCTGAACTTCTGCGGGAGATCGCAATCTCGGCGGGGATTCCGCGCGAGCAAACGGTGGCCGTCGGAGATGGCGCCAATGACCTCGACATGCTGGCCCTTGCCGGCCTTGGTATCGCCTTCAATGCCCGGCCGAGCGTCCAGGAAGCGGCTGAGGTGAAGCTGTCCGTTCCCTATCTCGATGCGATCCTCTTCCTGCTTGGTATCACGCGGGAGGAAGTAGAGGCCGCGGACGCCGAGGACTGAGATCCTTCTTTCGTGCCAGTACTCCGACCCGCATAGCGGGACCGCGACTGACAGGAAAACCGACTCTGGCTTTCGGTGAGCACCGCGGACGGCGCTCAGCCGTTGGTCACCGAGACCGGTATCACCAGCGCCAACACCAGCAGGCCCAAGACCAAAAGCACGGTCCCGATGATCCCGAGGATGCGGCCCGCGGTAGCTTGACCGTGGCCATCGGGCGGACGGCGCCCCTCGTCGATTGCTTTCAGTTCATCGTGTCCGAACTTCCAGGCGAAGGGCGCAACAACCGTGAAGAAGATGCCCACTATCCCCAACACCAGGGCGGTGGTGGCTGGGCTCCGCTCGGGATATGCCTGGGCGTCCATGTGCTATTCCCAGTATGGCCTAACAGCAATCCGCATGAGTGAGAAGGCCTCTACCCGCGTGGCGTATCCGAAGGCACCGCCATCTGCGGTGCGTGCGTCCTTTTTGTTTTGAGGGTGCTGCCGGGTGGGAACACAAGCAGGCTTGCACTCACCCCGGCGAGACCGCCGAAAACGATGGCACCGGTCCAGACGGCCGTCGGCCACTCCATCTCAGACGACACGGAGAACACGGCCATTCGAGCGGTCCACATGATCAGCGGCACGATGAAAGCCAGCAATCTGATCCTGCTGAGTTGTCCCGGACCACGATGCACGTAGCGGATGAGGAGGTCCGCCGTGATCCCGCCCACCAGGGGCGGAATGAGGTCTTCGGCGAACTCGTAACCGCTGAGGCCACTCATCAGAAGTCCGAACAAACCGAACATGACGACTCCGGCGCCGAAGGGTGGATTCCAGCGGCGGATCATCAGGAGCAAGGCTCCCATGAGAATGATGGTGGTGACCAACATCGAGGTCAGCCCTACGACAAGCTGGAGGACTCCCTCATCGGTGGCAGGAACGTAAGGAACCGCCATGAATCGGGTGAAGAAGCCGTCGGCGTATTGGAAGAAGAACCCCATCTCCGCAGCACTCAACGTAAGGGCGAGCAATGGCGGCCAGAAGTGAGCAAGACCATTCGGCGAAGCGGGGCTGTCTCGCCACCAAGCCCGCAACGGACCGGAGAGGTACATCAAGGCACCCGCCAATAGCACGAAGTGCGTCGGGGAGAGCAGAGCGTCAACTGAGACTTCGATCCCAAACACCGTGTGCCAATACATGTCCCCGAGCGCCCCAGCCGCAAAGACAGCCAGGCCGGTGACCGATGTCTGGTAGCCCGACGGGATCGCCTCTCTCAGCGACGACGTCTGAGCTCGGTTGCGGGCGACCAGCCAAGTGACCCAGGCGACTGCGGCCAGATATCCGGAGTAGAGAACGCTATGCCAGGGGCTGAAGAAGGTCTCCGGTGTGTCGAGATTGCGATGGGTGTAACCATCGAGAAACCCACCGGTCGTGAGCCAGAGACCAATGAGAACGGTGATCAGGTCCTCGCGCGGGGTGGTTCGCCGGGCCGATCTGAGAGGTGAACTCATCGGCGCTTGCGAGGTCACGTATCTCCTCTCAACGGCAGCACGCTAGCCCGCGGCGACCCGTTGGTTGAGGTCACCCCTATCGCCTACGAGATGAGAGTCGAGACCCCGTCGAAGCCCGCCGGCGGATGGCCCGGCTGTGATCACGAATGGCTGTCCAGCAGTTCCTTTACTGTGACGTCATATGGCCGTGAGGTTCCAGCAGCCTTAGCCGCCCGAAAGTCTTCGGAGTCGAGTTTCTCTTGCAGGCCCGCCAGGGCTATAGAAGCAGTTTCGGCGATCGGTGCGGTCTCAAACACTGCGCGTTGCGCACTCATCGGCTCGGCCAGGACCGTCGCGAGCATCTCGACGGCTTCTCGGGTCCGGCCGACGGCCGCTCGTACTGTGGCGATCTTGGTCATCAGGTTGAGCATCTCCCGAACCAGGCCCATCTGCTCGGAAGTGGCCAGGCTCTTTATGTAGGCGGACTCGGCAGCCTCGAGATTGCCGGCGCCAGAATTGGCGTCGCCCAAACCCGTCAGCGAAAGCTGCATGATCCTCTTCGCCCCGAGATTGGTCGCGTTTTGTGCCGACTGGCTAAAAAGGTCGATCGCGTCCTCGAGACGACCTTCCGCCATGGCGGCCTGGGCTTGATGGTTCAAGTTCCCGGACATCCACCACTGCTCGTCGAGGTCTTGGTACACCTCCATTCCTTCGAGGAAGAGGCCCTTGGCCGTGCCAGGATCGCCGGCCATCAAGGCGGCGCCTCCTCGCCATTGCTTCATCAATGCTGTCCAGAGGCGGCTGTCGAGCTTCTCACCCAGAGTGATTCCTTCGTCGGCCACGGCACCCCACTCCTCCACCTGGCCGGAATACGCGAGGCCGATCAACCGACATTGCAGCGCTACGAGCAAGGCTTCTGTGTCGGTGGTGGACCGCAGGGTTTCGGCCGCTTGGGCGGCGAGCTCTTCGCCGGCCTGCGGCTGGGCGAGAAGTGCAAGAAACCATCCTCGAGCCGCGCTCGAGAGCGCTCGGCTTACGGCCGTTGCCTCATCCTGCGAATCCTCATCGAAGGCATCGAGTGCCTCGCCGAACAACTCCACCCCAGACGCAACCCACCCCCGGATCTCGTATATGGTCCAAAGACCGGGGACAAGCTTCCGAGCTCCGATCGCATCCCTTGTGGCGAGACAGTGGCGCCAGGCCGACCTGATGTTGTCTATGTCCCCCTCGATCATGGCCAGCATCCGCGTCTCGTCGCTGACATGGACAAGCGCAAAGGCTTCCCCCGTAACGTCCCTGTAGTAGGCGGCATGTGCTTCTAGGACCTCACGGTGTTCTGTGCCTTTCTGGAGCTCGCCTTCGGCGTATTGGCGAAGAAGCTCGTGGACGCCAAACCGTCCGGTATCGGGGCTTGGCGTCACCAATGATTTGCTGGCCAGCGCGGCCAAGTCACGGAGTGAGGCACCGGCAACCTGCTGTGCTGCCTCACGAGTAAACCCGCCCCGAAAGACGGACAGCGCCGCGAAGACTTTGCGCTCCTCGGGGCTCAGAAGCTCCCACGTGTATTCGAAGACCGCCCGGACACTCCGCTGACGATCGGGCACATCCCCAGCGTCGGTCTGGAGGATGTCCATGCTCTTGGCGATCTCCGAGGCAATCTCACTGACGGGCAGAATGTCCACCCACGCGGCCGCGAGGACCAGGCCGAGGGGCATGCCTCCCGTCAGCCGAAGGATCTTTGCCATTGAGTCGAGATCGTCAGGCTGTAGAGATAACCTCGGTTGCGAGCGCTGGGCAGCATCGACGAACAACTGAACCCCGCTCGTCTGCACGGCCATCTCCGGCGTATCCCACGCGGTCTCGAGGCCCCCCAGGGCCAGAACCGTCTCGCCGGTCAAATTGAGCTTCGAACGTGAAGTCGCAACCACCGCGACCTGCGGAGCCGCGCTGAGAATCTCCGAGATAATCGGGGCGCCGTCACTCAGATGTTCGAAGTTGTCGAACAACAGCAGCTGGCGTTTGTTGGCCAGATAGGCGAGCAGCTGGGCCTGTGGGTCTTCGTCCGAAGAGAGTCCGAGACCCAGCGATTCGGCCACCGCTTGGATGATGTCTTCGCTGGAACTGATATCGGCGAGGCCAACGAAAAATACGCCGTCTGGGTATTCGGAGATCAGGTCTGCAGCGACCTGGATCGCAAGACGAGTCTTGCCTGCTCCGCCCGGGCCCATGATCGTGAGCAGCCGGGACTTACCGAGCAAACTCTCTGCTTCTGTCAGTTCCACTTGGCGGCCGATGAAATCGGTCAATTGCTCGGGAAGGTTGTTCGCAACCGCGTCCAGGGACAACAGCGGAGGGAACACGTTGTCGAGGCCCTTGACGTTTATCTGATAGACATGCTCGGGCCGGGTCAGATCCTTTAACCGGTGCCGGCCCATGTCACTGACCGTTACGTCGTCCGGCAATTGGTCTTGAACCAGCTCCCACGTCGAGCCTGACATGACCGTTTGACCGCCATGAGCGGTCGCTCGGAGGCGCGCCGCTCGATTCACGGAGGACCCGTAGTAGTCGCCCAACCGCAAGTCGGCCATACCCGTATGCAACGAAGCTCGTACCCGCAAGGGCCTCGGAGTCTGCCAGTCCACCCCCGCCAGGCGACGCTGTATCTCGGCTGCACCTTCCACCGCGTCGAAGGCTGAGCGGAACACTATGAACTTGCTGTCCCCTTCCCCCCGAGGCTTCACGGAGATGCCGTTGTGGGCGGTGACAGACTCGTCGATGGCTTCGTCGTGCTGACGGAGCGCCACCGCCATCGAATCAGGCTCTTCCTCCCACATACGCGTACTGCCTTCCACATCCGTGAAGAGAAAGGTGACAACCCCGTCAGGAAGATCCGCCATCGGCCAGGAGCCTATAGGGAGGCGTAAGCCGGCGCCTCGTTGGTGGAGTGGTAACCAGACATCCAGGATTCGGCTGGGAGTGTGCAGTGGAAGCGTTGCTGGTTTCCGCGTGGTTGAGCTCTGCGGTGTTCCGGCTGGCTACGCGGGCCCCAGTGAACTCGTCTAGGACCTCGTCTTTGCCCTGTTTCCAGACTGTCAGGCGCTGCTGGTCTTCTGGGACGGCAGCTGCGGAATCAGCCATCCCAGGAATGCATCTTGGCTTCTCGTCTGAAGGGTCAGCTTGCCCGGTCCGGTGAGATCCACTACGAGGCCCTCACCGCTGAACAAGGTGCTCTTCCAACCGCCGACCTTGCGAACGTCGAAACCGATGCCTTCGGTGAACGTGACAAGGTGGCCGGTATCAACCGTGAACCTCTCTTCGGGGCCGAGCTCAATCTCCTCGATGGCCCCGTAGGCGGCGATTATCAGAGTCCCCGAACCGGAGACGCGCAGCATGATCAGACCTTCGCTGGCGAAGAAAGTCTTGGCGCCACTCCACTTGGTCTCCACCTCCAACGAAGGACTCGAGGCAATGAACCCGCCGGACTGAACCATTAGTCGATCGTCGACCAACTCCATCACTCGCATGTCCCCCGGAAGGGCCGGAGCCAGCCGAACGGTCCCGCCCGAGAGCGGCGCCTTGAAGGTATTCAGGAAAAAGCTCTCCCCACCGAAGGTCGAACGGGCAACCGATTTCAAGAACCCGCCACGGGCCTTGGTTTCAAGCTCAAAACCTCCAGTCATACCCACCATCGCTCCTCCCTCCGCGATGATCTCCTCGCCAGCACCAAGGGCCACCTTGGCTATCGCGTATGACGGACGGTCGTCTATCTGTACCTCCACTACAACCCCCTCTCAGATCGGTGCGTCTGAGGCGGCGCCCACCATAGGAAGCTCGGCGAGTGCACCTCTGCCTAATACAGACGCGTAGGTATCGCCGACGCGATGCGTTCAGGCCGGAGGATTGCGTCCGGGCGGCCTGGTTCTCTCTGCAACGAGTGCCAATGGTCCCTCCCAGAGGTCTGGAAGAGGAAGCTCGAAAGGCCGAGGACGGCCCGGTTCTCGGCTTTCGCGTACTTTGAATTACCTGGTCAGAGCGCATATACTTTCTTTTCGTGGTTCTCGGACCATAACCCTCCATTCTGTGGGCCCTCCGGTGTGACCTGACCGGGGGAACAGCCTCCAGAACGGGTCAACAAGAGGTCGGCGTTCTCGGCTTCGGGCCGAACGCCGATTGTCGCGTAAGGACGAGCAATCGAGAGACGACAGTGCCCACGATCCAGCAGCTGGTCAGGCAGGGGCGAAAGCCCAAGCCGCGCAAGGAGAAGACGCCGGGTCTCGGCGGCGCTCCTCAACGGCGCGGCGTGTGCACGCGCGTCTACACGGTAACTCCGAAGAAGCCGAACTCGGCCCTGCGCAAGGTTGCCCGCGTACGCCTCACCTCCGGCGTAGAGGTCACGGCCTACATCCCCGGGGAAGGCCACAACCTCCAGGAGCACTCGATTGTGCTGGTACGGGGCGGAAGGGTGAAAGACCTTCCCGGCGTGCGCTACAAGGTGATCAGAGGGACTCTCGACACCGCCGGCGTTGAGGGCCGCCGTCAGGCCCGCTCTCGTTACGGCGCCAAAAGGGGGTTCTGATGAGAAGGGGCCCCTCCCCGAAGCGTAAGGTCGATCCGGACCCGGTATACCGCTCCGTTCTGGTCGCCCAACTGATCAACAAGGTTCTGTGGCGCGGAAAGAAGGAAAAGGCCCGGAACATCGTCTACCGCGCCATGGACACGGTGGAGCGCAGGAGCAAGCAAGATCCACTGACAGTCTTGAAGAGGGCGGTCGACAATGTCCGCCCTCAGGTCGAGGTCCGCTCGCGACGGGTGGGCGGCTCTTCATATCAGGTACCAGTGGAGGTCGCTCCGAGGCGGGCTAACACGCTCGCCGTCCGTTGGCTGGTCAACTTCGCTCGGCAGAGGAGAGAGCCCTCGATGGAGCAGGCCCTCGCCGCCGAGATCATGGATGCTTCTAACAACACGGGCCTCGCCGTGAAGCGGAAGGAAGACATCCACAAGATGGCGGAGTCCAACAAAGCCTTCGCCCACTACCGCTGGTAGCCGTGCTCATGAGCGCTACGAAGACCAAAGATTCGCTTGTCCACCTGCGCCAATACCCGATCAGCCGTACCCGCAACATCGGGATCATGGCCCACATCGACGCGGGCAAAACGACCCTGACGGAGCGAATTCTCTTCTACACGGGCAAGACCTACAAGATGGGCGAGGTCCATGAAGGCGCGGCCGTGATGGACTGGATGGCACAAGAGCAGGAGCGTGGCATCACCATCACCTCGGCCGCTACTACCACTTTCTGGGCGGACCACTGGATCAACATCATCGACACTCCCGGTCACGTGGACTTCACGGTCGAAGTAGAGCGCTCTCTACGAATTCTCGATGGCGCCATCGCCGTCTTCGATGGTGTGGCAGGGGTCGAACCCCAGTCCGAGACGGTATGGCGCCAAGCAAACAGATACAAGGTGCCCCGTATCTGCTTCATCAACAAGATGGACCGGGTCGGGGCCGATTTTTATGCGTCTGTGAGCTCCATTCGCGAGCGGCTGGGGGCCAACCCGGTAATCGTCCAAGTGCCGATCGGGTCGGAGGCCGATTTTCTTGGAGTCGTGGATCTCGTGACGCTCCAGGCTCACATCTGGCGCGCCGACGATGGCAGCCACTGGGACACCACGGCGGTGCCGAAGGACTTGGAGGACGAGGTCCACCGTTGGCGGACCAAGTTGGTGGAGGCAGCCGCGGAAGCCGACGAGGTGGTGCTCGAGAAGTTCCTCGGGGATGACGAGATATCAGCAGGTGATCTCCGGCGTGCCCTGAGAACGGGGACTCTTAACCACACCTTCACGCCTGTGTTGGCAGGAGCCGCTTTCCGGAACAAGGGCGTGCAGCTGCTGCTCGATGCCATCGTCTCGTATCTCCCGAGCCCGGCAGACCTGCCTCCCGTTGATGGCGTCCCCAACGAGGACTCGGGGGCTTTGGCGTCTCGCTCCCCGGACGACACGGAGCCCTTCGCGGCGCTGGCCTTCAAGATCATGAGCGACCCGCACGTAGGAAAGTTGACCTACTTTCGGGTCTACTCAGGCCACGCCAGCCAGGGCGAGCGGGTACTCAACACAACCAGTGGAAAGAAGGAGAGGCTGGGCCGGCTCCTCCGAATGCACGCCAATCACCGCGAGGACCTCCAAGACATCTTCACCGGAGACATCGTGGCCGCGGTTGGGCTGAAGAACACCGCCACGGGCGACACGCTATGCGATCCGGCCGGGCCGATTCAGCTCGAGGCCATGACGTTCCCTCCGCCCGTGATCGCGGTGGCGATCGAGCCGAAGACCAAGGCTGACGACGAGAAGCTCACAGGCGCGCTCCACCGTCTGTCGGACGAGGACCCCACTTTTCTCGTGCGGACCGATACCGAGACGGGTCAAACGATCATCTCAGGCATGGGAGAGCTGCACTTGGAGATACTCGTTGATCGCCTGGTCAGGGAGTTCAACGTGGTCGCCAACGTGGGAAGACCCCAGGTGGCCTACCGGGAGACGATCAGAGGTCCTGTCCAGGGTGTGGAAGGACGGTACGTGCGGCAGTCCGGTGGTAAGGGTCAGTACGGCCATGTCGTGATCGATCTAGAGCCAACCGGGCCGGGTGGGGGCTACGAGTTCGTGGATCGGATCTCTGGTGGCCGTATTCCGCGCGAGTTCATCGCGGCTGTCGACGCCGGGATCGAGGATGCCTTGGATCAGGGAGTCCTTGCCGGCTACCCGCTCGTGGACGTAAGGGCTGTGCTCGTTGACGGCTCCTACCACGAGGTCGACTCATCCGAGATGGCATACCGGATTGCCGGCTCGATGGCGCTACAGGAAGCCGCCCAGCGGGCCGGACTCGCTCTTCTCGAACCGATGATGTCGGTCGAGGTGGTGACCCCGGAGAACTACATGGGTGATGTGATCGGCGACCTGTCAGCCCGGCGGGGCAAGATCGACGAGATGAACCAACGCGGCGCGGCCAGGATCGTTCGGGCTCGGGTTCCCCTGTCGGAGATGTTCGGATACGCCACCGACCTTCGTTCACGGTCGCAGGGTCGGGCCACCTATACGATGCACTTCGACTCATATCAGGAAGTGCCTGACTCGATCGGCCAGGACATCGTGGCCACAGTACGAGGGAATTAGGAAGGAGAGAGAGGATGTCTAAGGCGCGGTTTGAGCGTGTGAAGCCTCATGTGAATGTGGGGACGATGG
>JBHICV010000047.1:0-16087 GCA_046759765.1 Acidimicrobiia bacterium | reverse complement strand
CTCCCCCAGATGTCCAGGCTCTGCTGCCCCAGCGTATCAGCCAGCTCGGGTTGAAACTCGAGGGGTCGCCGGTGGAGCGCTACGTGCGGCTGCTCTACCGCGAACTCGAGCGAAAGGGGCTCACACACTTCCGACCGCCCTGCTATCTCACCGACGAGTGGGGGTGCCCTTCGCGAGAACCCATCATCGGGATTCCCTTCTATCTGGCGGACCCGAAGCTGGCTCGGCTCGAGAAAGAGATGGATGACATCGAGGGAGAGCGCGAGATCCGCCGGTACCTGCGCCACGAGGCCGGTCATGCCTTCAACTACGCCTACAGGCTCTATGAGACGACCGAGTGGCGAGAGCTCTTCGGCCCGTTTAACCGACCCTACCGTGAGCGCTACCGGCCCGTGCCGTTCGATCGAAAGTTCGTGCGTCATATTGAGGGGTGGTACGCGCAGAAGCATCCGGACGAAGACTTCGGGGAAACGTTCGCGGTGTGGCTGACGCCGCGCTCGCGCTGGCGTCTGCGCTATCGCGGCTGGCCGGTAATGCGCAAGCTGCGCTATGTCGACCGCATGGCCCGTGCGGTCGGTGGGACCGAGCCGCCGGTCCGCCTGGCGTCCACGGATATCACGGTGGAAGAAATGGACATGACGGTGGAGGAGTTCTTCCGGGCGAACCAGCCCACGGCGACGCCCGTCGAAGTGGCGCTTGAGAATGACCTCCCGGACTTCTTCGTCCGGAAAGGACGCCGGACACGAGGTATCCGGCCCGCGTGGGAGCTCGTCCGCGAGCATCGAACGAACCTGGTCAACAAGATCGAGTACTGGACGGGGGTTCGCCGTAGCGTCGTGCGAGCGCTGGTCGACAACGTTGAGAAGGCCGCGGAACGACTGGGGCTCTACGTGGAGACAAAGAGCGAGGACGGAACGCTGGTCGAGCTGACGGCCTACGCCACCACCCTCAGCATGAACTACCTGACGCGGGGGAGCTTCGTCCCTCGAGTTCGGCGGCCCATTCTAGGGCCCCGGGCCTCGGGCCTCGCCCGAAAGGCAAAGGAGAGCAATGGCGCGACTTCGGATCGGGATCACCCACGACCCTGACGACGCGACCGACGCGCAGCGGCGCAACGGGGCCTCCCGGCGTAAGAGCGACGTGGAGGAGATCACCGAGGTCTTACGGCGCGCCGGGCACAGGACGTTCGCCCTCGCCGTGGATGGGAGCCGAGAGTGTCTCAAGCGGCTGGCCCAGGTCGATGCCGATCTCATCTTCAACCTCGTGGAGAGCTTCGGGGATGACAACACCAAGGAACCCCACGTGGCCGCCTACTACGAGCTCGTCGGCTTGCGGTACACGGGCTCCGGGCCGCGCGGCCTCTCGCTGGCTATGGACAAGGCGCTGACGAAAAAGGTGCTGGCGTTTCACCGGGTGCGCACCCCGATGTTCGCGACCGTCTTTCGGGGTCGCCTGGACTGGGCGCATGACATCGACTTTCCCGTGATCGTCAAGCCCGTCCGCGAAGACGGGTCTATCGGCATTGGATTCAGCGCGCTGGCCGGGAGCATCAAGGAACTGATGGAGCGCATCGACGAGCTCCATGCGGACTTCAACCATCCGGTGCTGATCGAGCAGTTCATCGACGGCCGGGAAATCTACGTCGGCGTGATCGGCAACGCCCGACCCGAAGCGTTTCCCCCGGTCGAGCTGGATCTCTCACACCTGCCGAAGGGGAAGCCGCGGATCGCCGGCACGGAAGTGAAGTGGCAGGAGGGTACGCGCGCCTACCGCGGCAGCAGATACCGGATCCCCAAAGATCTCCCGGGAGACGTGGTCGAATCGATTCAGAGCACTGCGCTGACGAGCTTCCAGGCGCTTCACCTGCGTGACTACGCTCGCTTCGATTTTCGGATCACGCCCAACAACAAGATGTATTTGATCGAGGCCAATCCGAACCCCTATCTTTACTCGGGAGCCGAGTTCGCAAAGGGAGCTCGCGCCTCGGGTCGGACCTATCCCGCGACGATCCTCGAGATCGTCGAGCTGGCGCTGTCACGTTACGGCTTTCGTCTCTAGCCCGCAGATGGACAAACTCGCGCAACCACTTCTGACGATCGGCGGGTTGCAGTTGACCGCCGCCGTCGCATAGCAATCACCGAAACCTCGGGCGGGTGAAGTATCGCCCGCCGGGTTCGCGGCCTGACGACGCGGCTACGAATAGTGTGTATACGCCATGACGACGTACTGCTGGAGCATCCGCTGGGTGTTAAAGTACGACGCGTTGAAGGCGATGGTGGAGCGCATGAGCTGTACCCACCCAACGGGGTCGTCGCGGTAGAGAGGCAGGATGGCGTCTTCGAGCTTCGAGTAGAGATCTCTGGCATCGTCCTCGTCGTGCCGCTCGGACACTGCCGCGGTGCTCCGGTCGCCGATGGCCCAGCCGGTGATCCCTTCAACGTGTCCTTCCAGCCACCAACCGTCGAGGATACTCAGGCTGGGCACGCCGTTGTGAGCAGCTTTCATGCCGCTGGTGCCCGAGGCTTCGTGTGGAGGCCTGGGAGTATTCAGCCAGAGATCCGCACCCGCCGTCACCAACCCGCCGAGCTCGAGGTCGTAATTCGGCAGATAGGCGATCTTCACCTCGGGGTGAAGTTGCTTTCCCCAATGGAACACCTTCTGAATCAGCGCCTTTCCCTCCTCGTCGCGGGGATGGGCCTTGCCGGCGAAAGCGAGCTGGAGCCCGCCGGCCTGACGACCGAGTCGACGGAGCCGCTCGGTGTCCCGAAACAGGAGGTCAGGGCGCTTGTAGGCCGTGCTTCGACGCGCAAACCCGATAGTGAACACATCCGCCTCGAATCCCGCGTTTGCCCGCTTGTTGACTTCTGAGACGAGCTGGTGCTTGGCCTCTTGGTGCGCCTGCCGGATCTCTTTGAGGGAAATGCTCAGCGCATGGCGGAGCGCGAAATTGTCCCGTCGCCAGTCCGGGGTGTGACGGTCGTATAGCTTGCTGAACGACGGGGCGGACCATGTGGCCGAGTGCACGCCATTCGTGATTGACCCGATGGGATAGCCAGGGAACATCGAGTGTGAGACCTCACCGTGCCGCTTGCTGACGCCGTTGACGTAGTGGCTCAACCGGAGCGCCACCCGCGTCATGTTGAGGGCCCCGTCACAGCAGTCAAGCGTGTCGAGCGTTTCGATCGGCTTAGCGCCGAGCACCCGGGAGGCCAGGTCAAGCGAGAACTGATCATGTCCGACCGGCACAGGGGTGTGCGTGGTGAACACACACCGGCGCTTGACCCGCTCTGCAGCCTCGTCCAGCTCGGGCGTTCGCTTGAGTTCCTCCGCAAACAGTTCCAGGGCGAGCAGGGCCGAATGGCCTTCGTTCATGTGAAACCGAGCCATGTCCGTGTAGCCAAGCGCCCAGAGCATGCGGATGCCACCCATACCTAGCATCACTTCCTGGCAGAGGCGATAGCGCTCGTCGCCGCCGTAGAGGTGGTCAGTCAGTCGGCGATCGTACGGCTCATTGCCAGGGACGTCCGTGTCCAGAAGGAAGACGGGAACCACATTGCCGCCCACCCCGACAATCGAATATCGCCACGCCCGCAGAGTGACCTGTCGACCTTCGACCTCTGCATGACATTCCGCTTTGGTCGGTGTCAGGAGGTCGTCAATCGGCCACGTGACGGGCTCTTCGTGCTGCCGACCCTCGGCGTCCAGCCGCTGAAAGAAGTACCCCTTCCGGTGCAGGAGGGTTACGCCGACCATCGGCAACCCGAGATCGGCCGCACTTCTGAGCGTGTCGCCCGCCAGCACCCCAAGCCCCCCACTGAAGGTGGGGATGCGACTTTCGAGGGCGACCTCCATCGAGAAATACGCGATCGACGCATCGGGAGCCATGGCAGCTAGGTGTTACCCGTCACCACCGCGCATGTCTGAGGGGTATCCGCACGATGGGACCTACCTCAGAGGATCGCCTCGGCCATCGTCCGTGCGAGCCCAACGCTCTGACGGAAAAGCTGGTCGGGCGCGAGATCGAGGAGTTGCCGGGCTACCAGCTCACCACGGGAAGCGACGGGACCCGAGAGCGTCAATTCGCGACTGGCCAGTCCGTCGACGAGAACACTGACCCGGCCGGGCCCTTGCGCGTGAAAGCGGAACGTCACCGGTCGGCCAGAGACTCGAGAGCGAATCTGAAGGCTCTTGATCTCCGCCGCGCCGTCGTCCCGGCGTCGGATGAGGACCTGCGGCTGTCCGTGGGGCCACTCGAACCACCAACGGACCTCGGGTCCCGGGGCCACCTTCCCTCCGCGTGGCTGCCACCCGAGCCGCAACGCGAGCCAGCCGACGAGGAGCCAGGCTTGGGTAAGGGCATGAGGCCCGTGTTCCACCTGGACCTCCGTGATCGACTCCAAGGCTTCAGGTGCGCACGCGGGATCGAGGCTTTGGGCCATGAGGCGACGCCAGAGCTTTGGGCGACGCCAAGCCAGGTCGGAGACGACCTGAGATCGCTCGCCCGCCAGCCACTTCGCCGTGACGACGAGCTGACGAAGCGGGTCGGACCAGGCGACGCTGTCGTAGATCACTTGGTTTGCAAGGCCGGCGAGCTCGTCCAGGAGGGCGCCGACGAGGGGTGGGGCTTCGGGTGAGGCCCACCAGAGCGTTGTGGGCAGATCGCCGAGGAGGAGGGAGCGCACCATGGAGGGAACGCGGCGGAGCCCCGGAGGGCCCGTCCGGATCGTGACATCCTCGCTGCAGATTTGTTGCCGTCCGTCCACGAGGCGGCAGTGCGTGGTCACACTGACTTCTAGCTCGGGGCTCTGACTGCTCGGGTCGGCCACGAGCGTCACGACGCGCGACGGATGTCGGGCGACGATGGTCAGCATCTCCTGCGCGACCGCTTCGTGCTGCTGCTCGGTCCGGCAGAACACGATGACATTCGCCGTGGCGGCCCGCGTGGTGGGCGCCTCGTCCTCGTGGCCCTCGGTCGGCCGCCAGAGCTGGGCGAGCTCTCGCTCGATCAGAGCTGCGTCCACGCGCTTGGGCTCGTGGGAGACGAACCCCGCTCGGCTCAGAGCGTTCTCCATCTCCGGCCGTTCGCCTGGATGAGCCTCTCGGCCTCGACGGGTCCCCAGCTCGCCGCTGGATACTCGGGGATGAAGCGAGTTCGGCTCTGCTCCCAGGCGTCGAGGATGTCGGTCACCCAGGCCCAGGACGTCTCGACCGCGTCGCGTCTCATGAACAGGGTGGCATCGCCGGCCATGACGTCCAAGAGGAGGCGCTCGTAAGCTTCCGGAGCGTCCTCGCCGAACACGGTGCCGTAGCCGAAGTCCATCTTCACCGGATAGACTCGTACTTTAGGCCCGGGCAGCTTGGAGCTCATGCGAAGCGAGAAGCCCTCGTTGGGCTGGATCCGAAGCGCGAGCACGTTGGGTTCGAGGGGAGTCACCGGGTCGGCGTTGAAGAGAATCTGAGGGATCTCCTTGAACTGGATGGCGACCTCCGTGGCGCGCTTCGGCATGCGTTTGCCGGTGCGCAGGTAGAACGGCACCCCCGCCCACCGCCAGTTATCGATGAAGCACCTGAGCGCCACGTAAGTTTCCGTTGTTGAGTCGCGGCGGACTTTATCCTCGAGGCGATATCCCGGGACCTCCTCGCCACGGAGGTAGCCCGGACCGTACTGGGCGCGCACCACGAAGCGCTCGACGTCCGGGCCACGCACAGGGCGGAGGCAGCGGAGGACTTCGAGCTTGGCGTCCCGCACCACCTCGGCATCGGTCGCGCGGGGGGGCTCCATGGCGATCAGGGAGAGCAGCTGGTGGAGGTGGTTCTGGACCATGTCCCGAAGGGCCCCAGCCTGTTCATAGTAACCCGCACGAGTTCCGACACCCTCCTCCTCGGCAACGGTGATCTGGACGTGATCAATGTACTTCTGATTCCAGATGGGCTCGAGGATGGAGTTGGCGAAACGCAGCACGAGGATGTTCTGCACGGTCTCCTTGCCGAGATAGTGGTCGATGCGGAAGATCTGGCGCTCGGCGAAGGCTTGCGTGAGGGTATCATTGATCGCTCGGCCACTCGTCAGGTCCCGGCCAACCGGCTTCTCGACGATGACCCGCGAAATCCGGCCGTTCTCCGGGCCGGCGACTAAGCCGGCGGTCTTGAGCTGCTGCACGCACGTCGCGATCAACGTCGGCGGGATTGCCAGGTAGAAAATCCGATTGCCAGGGATACCGAATTTCTCCTCGATCTGTTCAAGCTTGCGCTGAAGGGCCGCGAAGACCTGCGGATCTTCGAACGTGCCGGCGAGATAGAAGAGCATCCGTGCGAAACCCGACCACTGGTCGGCCTCCGGCGGCCGCCGGGAGAAGCGTTCCACGGCCTCGCGGGCGAAGCTCTGAAAGCTCGAGTCGTCTAGTTTGTCCACTGCCACTCCGAGGACGGCAAAGCCGGCTGGCAGGAGGCCATCGAGGGAGAGGTTATAAAGGGCAGGCAGGAGCTTCCGCCGAGACAGATCGCCGGCCGCCCCGAGGATGACGAGGGTTGAGGGTTGAGGAAGGAGGTCTTGCGGGAGACCGGCGGTGAGGGGATTCAGGGTGAGGCCATCCACGCCGCGCTACTCCTGTCGCATGCGCCGCACCGTGTGCCCCCCAAACGCCTGGCGGAGGGCGGCGAGGAGTTTGTCGGCGTACGACTCCGTCTCACGCGAGCGAAAGCGGCTGAACAGGGAAAGGGTAATGGTGGGGGCGGGCACGTCCTTGTCGATGGCGTCAAACACGGTCCAGCGTCCTTCCCCGGAATCCTCCACGTAACCCTTAATGTCGGAGAGTTCGGGGTCCTTCTCGAGCGCGAGCTCCGTCAGCTCGAGGAGCCAGGAGCGAACCACGCTCCCCTGGTTCCACAGATGGGCGATGGCCCGCAGGTCGAGGTCAAAATCGCTCTTGTGCATGAGAGCGAAGCCTTCCGCGTAGGCTTGCATCATGGCGTACTCGACACCATTGTGGATCATTTTCACGTAGTGACCTGCGCCATGCCGTCCCATATACGCATACCCGTCAGGCGGCGCGAGGCTCTTGAAGATCGGTTCGAGGCGCCGGAAAATCGGTTTCTCGCCCCCGATCATTTGGCAGTAGCCGACCTCACGTCCCCAGATTCCGCCGCTCGTCCCGACGTCCAGATAATGAATCCCGTTTCGCTGGAGCTCAGTCGCCCGACGGGCATCGTCCTTGTAAAAGGAGTTGCCACCATCAATGATCACGTCATCGGTTTGAAGCAGGCCGGTGAGGGCTCGAACCGTGTCCTCGGTGGGGGACCCGGCAGGGACCATCAGCCACACCCCCCGGGGTGGCGCCAGGGTGCGCACCAGCCCTTCGAGCGAGTCGGTGCCGACGGCTCCCTGGGCCTCTGACTCCTTGACCTTTTCGCGGGACCGATCATACGTGACCACGCGATGGCCGTCCTGCCTGAGGCGAGTCACCATGTTCATGCCCATGCGTCCTAGGCCGATGAATCCGATCTCCATAGTTGGCCTCCTGGAAGCCGGTCGCAGCCGGCGCCTCGAAACGAAGTGTACTATGAGCAGGCAACCGGTGCGTTTCTACTTGACCAGTGCCGCCTCAAGCAGGCGACAGGCGCGATCGAGCACCGCTGGTTCCGGGCTCGGCAAGTGGATCCTCAGGGCCCGGCGTCCAGTCTGCTCGAGCGACTCCAAGTCCCCGAGCGCTTGGGCCAGCTCGAGCACGCCGAAGGAGAACGGCTCGCCCAAAATGGGCGCATCCTCGCGGGGGTGAGCGGTGAAGAGCACGAAAACGCCGCTGTTCACGCCGCCTTTGTGGAGCTGCCCGGTGGAGTGGAGATACCGCGGCCCAAAGCCACATGTCGTGGCAACCCGGAGGCGACTGCGAAAGCCCTGGCGAAGGGTCGCGAGTCTGGACTCGAGCGCGGAGGTCGGGGGTGCGTAGGCGAGGAGGGCGACGTAGTCGCCCGGTTGAATCAGCTTCAAGAACCTGCCCAGGGCGTCCACCGGGTCAGAGCTCGGCGTGCCGATCTTCTCCAACACCACCTGGTTCAAGGTCAGCCCGATGCCCTCGACGTCGAACTGTGGCGCCGCTTCCGGGAGCCGGGTGTCGGCCGTGTACCGGCTCAGGAGGGCCTTCGTCCGGTCCTTCGCCTGCTGGACGTTCGGCTCGTCAAACGGGTTGATCCCTAGGAGCTCGCCGGCTACCGCCGTCGCGATCTCCCAGCGAAAGAACTCTGCCCCGATTCCCAGAGGTTCCACCAGTCGGATGTTCACGATTGGATGGTCGGCGGCGCGAAGCCGCTCGACCTTGCCGTCTCGGTCGTGCTCCTCGGGATCACCGCCGTGGAGTCTCAAGCGGACAAACAGCCGGTCGTTGCCGTACAGTTCGGGCGTTCCGAGCGGCTCCCCATCAACCGGCACGATGCCCGTCCCGCGCTTTCCGGTCGATTCGGCGATGAGCTGCTCAATCCAAAGGCCGAACCGGCGGAGTCGCGGACCCGTAATCAGGGTAAGTTTGTCGCGTCCGTTCCGCGCCGCCGTCCCCATGGTGATCCCAAGCGCGACCCCCGGGTTCTCGCCCACGGCCGCAGTCGGGCCGCACAGCAGAGCCATTCCCCGGCCCCAGGCGAGGAGGCCGTCGAGATCAATGCCCATGAGGGCGGCGGGGACCAGGCCGAAGAAAGAGAGGGCGGAATAGCGGCCGCCGATATCTGCTGGGTTCACGAAGATCTGGCGGTATCCGTCCTGCAGGGCCTGTTCGTGCAAGGGCGTTCCTTCGTCCGTGATGGCGACGAGATGCCCTGCAGGCTGCGATACTCCAGCCGCCTTGAGGCGGTCCTTGAAGTAGCCGGCGAGCACGTTGGGCTCGACGGTGGTGCCCGACTTGCTGGCCACGATGAAGAGTGTCTCCCGGGGCGAGATCGAGCGCTCGACGTCTCGGACGGCGCCCGGGTCGATGGAGTCGAGCACGGTAAATGTGGGGGACCCGGGCTGCACGCCTAGAACAGCCCGCATGACCTCCGGGGCGAGGCTCGACCCACCCATGCCGAGCAGTACCACATGCCGAAAACGATCCGTCCGGACGGCGGCGGCAAACCGCTTGAGCCGAGGAAGCTGGGCGACCATACGCTCGGGAGAATCGAGCCATCCCAAGCGGTTGCCGATGCGTCTCTGCTCCGCCGGATCCTCCGACCAGAGGTCCGCCCGCTTGACCCACATTCCCCGTGCGAATTCGGCCAGCTGAAGCTCGGCGCTATAGCGATCAAGCTCTTCTCCCAGGCCTGCACCCGCAATCTCATAGCGCCCCTTGAGCAGGGCCGCCTTGCGCTTGGTGTCGATGCCCACCATGAGGGCGTCGAAAGAGTCGGCGAACGCTCTCAGCCCGTCTGCTTTGAGCTCTGCGTAGATTTGCGAGACATCGACCCCGATGGAGTCGAGCTCGGCAAAGACGCGGCGGGCGCCATCCACGTCCTGATCGATGCTCGGACGCGCGCGGCCATGGTCGCGAAAGGCGGTCATCGCGCCTGGTGGCACCGTGGTAACGGTCTCAGGGCCGACCAGCTCCTCGATGTAGAGAACGTCGCTGTACTTTGGGTTCTTGGTGCCGGTGGACGCCCAGAGCGGTCGCTGTCGTCGGGCTCCTCGGGCCTCGAGCGCCTGAAGCTCGGCGCTCCCGAACAGCTCCTTATACCGTTGGTAGATGAGCTTGGCATTGGCGATCGCCGCCTTGCCTTTGAGGCTGTCCAGGCGGTGCTTCGTTTCTGGATCGCGCGTGGCCGCGACCAGTCGGTCGAGCTCCTTGTCGATCATCGTGTCGATGCGGCTCACGAACACACTCGCGACTGAGGCGACCTTGCGGATGTCGCCGTCCTTTGCGAGCCGATCCTTGAGCCCGTTGATATAGGCTTGCGCCGCTCGTTCATAATCCTCGCGAGAGAACAAGAGCGTGACGTTGACGTTCACGCCCTCGGCGATCAGTCGCCGGATGGCGGTAAAGCCGGCCTCGGTGCCCGGGACTTTGATCATGACGTTTTCGCGGTTCAGGAGCCGCCAGAGGGACAGCGCCTCGTTCACGGTACTCTCGGCATCGTCCGCCACGGCGGGGGAGACTTCTAGGCTCACGTAACCGTCCCCCCCCTCGGTCGCCTCATACACCGAGTGCAAGATGTCGGCCGCTTCAGCGATGTCTGCTGTCACAACGCGGATGTAGATCTCCCGAGCAGACATCTTGCGCCGGGCAAGCAGCGCGATCTCTTCGTCGTACGCATCCGACCTGTTCACCGCCTGTTCGAGAATCGTGGGGTTCGAAGTCACGCCGGCCAGGCCGTCACGCGCGATCATTCGGAGGAGCTCTCCGGAAGCGAGCAGTTGCCGGCTCATGAAGTCGTACCAAACGCTCTGGCCGTACTGTCGGAGGTCGACGAGTGGCATGGGTTTCTCCTAGCGGCGTGATATTTCGGCGCCCTGTTCCTTTCGGACGAGCACGCGATCGATCGCTCCGAGAATATGCTCGGCGGTCAGGCCGTAAGCGCGGAAAAGCTCTCGGGGCGTGCCCGACTCAGCGAACGTGTCCGCCAGCCCCACGAACTCCATGGGCGCAGGACGGCGGTTTACTACCGTCTGCGCCACCAGGCTCGCTAGGCCGGGTCGGCTGAGGTGCTCCTCGGCGACCACGAGAGCCCCGGTTTCCGCGGCGGCGATCTCAATGGTTGCCTCATCGAGCGGTTTGACCGTATGGCAGTCGATGACGCGGACGTTGACTCCCTTGCGCTCGGCGAGCTCCGCGGCCTGGCAGGCGATGGCCACCATGGACCCGTTGGCGATCACCGCCACGTCCGTTCCGTCGGACAAAGTCTTCGCGCGGCCGAAGGAAAAGCCCTCGCCCGGAGCGTAGATCCGAAGCGCCTTCGGTCGTCCGACCCGAAGATAGACCGGTCCGTAGTGTTCGGCTGCGGCTCGGGTGAGAGCCGCTGTCGCGACCTCGTCGGCTGGGACTGCGACCGTAAAGCCCGGCAGACAGCAGGCGAGCGCCACGTCTTCGATGGACTGCTGCGAGGGACCATCCTCCCCGAGGCTGATGCCGCCGTGGCTTCCCACGAAGTTCACGTTGAACTCCATGTACGCGCAACAGATCCGTAGCTGCTCATACCCCTTGCACATGAGGAACGAGGCAAAGCTGGAGGCGAAGGGGACAAAGCCCCCGGCTGAGAGCCCCGCAGCGATCGAGCACATGTTGGCCTCGGCGATCCCGACATTGAAGAACCGTTTCTTAAACTTGTCCCCGAACAGGGCGGTGTATGTGGATTTGGAAAGATCCGCGTCCAGCACGACGATGCGAGGGTTCTCTTCGCCGAGCTGGGCGAGCGTTCGACCGTAGGCTTCCCGGGTAGCCGGGCCGAGCTCAAGCGGAGACCGCCACCGCCGGATCATGGCACGACCTCCGTGCCGAGCTCCTGGAGCGCTTGGCGAATGAGCTCCGGCTTGTCGGGGACGCTCCCGTGATACTTCAGCTGATGCTCCATGTACGAAATCCCTTTTCCCTTCACGGTGGAGGCGATGATCATAGTGGGCCGGTCCGGTATCCCGGCCGCCTGGTCGAACGCATCGAGAATCTGCTCGATGTCGTGCCCATCAATTTCGATGGTGTGCCACTTGAACGCCCGCCATTTGTCCGCGAGCGGCTCAAGGTCGGTAAGCTCTTCGACCGCGGCGTCGAGCTGGAGGCGGTTGTAATCGATGATCGCGCAGAGATTGCCGAGGTGCACGTGCGGCGCAAACATCGCCGCCTCCCACACTTGTCCTTCCTGCGATTCGCCATCTCCCAGGAGCACGTATGTGCGGGATGGGCTTCCTCGCAGGCGGGCGGCGAGGGCCAACCCGATGCCCATGCTGAGACCGAGACCGAGAGACCCGGTGGAGGCCTCGATCAGGCCCAGCTTCCGCCGATCCGGATGGCCCTGGAGCGGGCTCCCGAAGCGCCGGAGGGAAGTCAAGAGATCGTGCGTGATATAGCCCGCTTCGGCGAGGGCCGCATAAAGAACCGGGCAGGCGTGTCCCTTCGACAGAATGAATCGATCGCGGTCCTCCCAAAACGGTTCCTCCGGCCGGTGCCGCATCACGCTGAAGTAGAGGCACGTCACGATGTCGGCGGCGGACAAGCTGCCCCCAGGGTGTCCGGAGCCCGCCGCCGCCAGCATCTTCATGACCAGGATGCGGAGCCGCCTGGCTCGTTCCTTAAGCGTTTCGATCTCCCCGGTGTTCACGTCCATGCCTTCATCTCTCCTTCCGTATCGTTTGTCTCGTTGGGTCGCCTCATGGCTGCCGGCGATCCGCGTCCTGTGACGCGTCCTGAGGACGCCCTCCATGGCCGCGCGATACACGAAGCCTGCCTGGCTTGAGCAGAGCGAGCCGTCGAATAACTGTTGTCGCAGAATGATCAGGGCGAGGCGTGCGCGTCTCTCTATTTGACGGTTCCCATGTAGATGTCCATGATCAAGCGCAGGAACTTGAGAGCATCGGGCTTTTTCCGTTGGAACGAGTTTCGCCCGATGATCGAACCGAAACCGCCGCCATCGCGAATGGCCCGGATCTCCTCGAACACGACTTCATCCCGCTCGGCTGGCCCACCGGAGAAGATGACGACACGCCGCCCGTTGAAGGCAGCCTGGACCACGTGACGGACGCGCTCCGCGAGGGTCCCCACCGGGACGGCCTGCTGCTCGTAGACCTTCTTGGCCGGGGCCTGCTCAATGTGGGCGGAGGGAAGCTTCACCTTGATGATGTGAGCGCCGAGTTGGGCGGCGATATGGGCCGCGTATGCGGTGACGTCGATGGCCGTCTCCCCTTCTTTGCTCAGCCCCGACCCCCTCGGATAAGACCAGATCACCACCGCCAGACCGTACTGCTTGGCCTCCTCCGCCAGCGCACGAATCTGGCTGTACATCTCGAGCCGGTGCAGGGAACCGGGGTAAATCGTGAAGCCAACCCCGACGCACCCCAGACGAAGAGCATCGCGGACACTGCCGGTGAGGGCCTGCGTGGGATCTCGCTCCTCCAGCAGAACGTCGTGATCGTTCAGCTTGAGAATGAGCGGCACCTGACCAGCGAACTCGCGAACACCTCCCTCGAGAAAGCCGAGCGGCGCGGCATAGGCGTTACACCCGGCTTCAACAGCCAGCTCGAAGTGGTAGCGCGGATCATAGGCCGGCGGATTGGGGGCGAAGCTCCGCGCCGGGCCATGCTCGAAGCCCTGGTCGACGGGGAGGATGACAAGCCGGCCCGTCCCCCCCAGGCTCCCATGATTGAGCAACCTGGCCAGGTTCGTCAGTGTGCCGGGATTGTCGCTCCCGTACCAGCTCAGGATTTCTCTCACCCGCTCTGTCATTGAAACCCTCCTGCGTCGTCTTAGCGACGCTCCCCGATAAATTCCTCCGCCAACGCGACGTCCTCGGGGCTTCCGATCACGAAAGGTACTCGTTGGTGGTGGGAAGTGGGATCGATGTCCAGGATCCTTTCCGTGCCGGTGCTGGCGCGCCCTCCGGCCTGCTCGACAACGAACGCCATGGGCGCGGCCTCGTAGAGCAGCCGGAGTTTGCCGGTGGCTTTTCCGTCGGGCGTTGGTTCGGCAGGGTACAAGAAGATTCCTCCCTCCAGGAGTGTGCGATGGAAGTCGGCAACCAGGGAGCCCACGTAGCGTGCCGTGTAGGGCCGGCCCGTGGTCACGTCTGGGGTCCGGAGGTATTCGATGTAGCGCCGGACACTCGCGTGCCAACGGGGAGAGTTGCTTTCGTTCACGCTGTAGGTTCGACCTCGGGCGGGAATCTGAATGTTCTGGTGGGAGCGGACGAACTCCCCGATGGTAGGGTCGAGAGTGAAAGCGTGGACGCCATTTCCGGCCGAGTACACGAAGAGAGTGCCGGGGCCGTACATGATGTAGCCCGCAGCTGCTTGGCCTGTCCCGGGTTGGAGCGCATCGCGCGCCCGCTCTCGGCGACGGTGTACAGAGAAGATCGTCCCCACGATTCCGTTCACGTCCAGATTGGACGAGCCGTCCACCGGGTCGAAGCAAACAATGTATTCCCCTCCGCGGTGAGGCAGGTGGAACGGCTCCGGTTTCTCCTCCGAGACGAGGGTCCCAACGAGCCCTGTCACCTCTAAAACGTTGACCACCACCTCGTCCGCCCAGACATCGAGCTTCTTCACCACCTCGCCCTGCACGTTGATCTCACCGGTCGCGCCCAGTTGACCGACCAGCGCGGCGCGGGCGAGCTCGCGGGCGATCAGCTTGCCGGCCAAGGCGAGCTGGGACAGGATGACCGCGAGTTCGTCTGCGGCCGGCCCGGCGGTCGTCCGGACATGGTGGGCAAGCGTGAGGGTCACGTCGCTCACGCGGTGTGCTCCGTACGCGCCCGCCTGGTTCTTGCGGCGCGATCTTGTCGCGATATCATATGAGTACGTCGTTTGGCAGCCACGGAGTCTCTGTGTGCAATCGTTCTGCTACTCTTGAGGTTGCGATGCATACGCTGAACAGCTTCTCTTTTCTGGGTTCTACACAGGGGCCCAGCCGCGGAAAGCGGCAGGATGCTGGGCCTGACTTCTGGTTGTTCGAACGGGCATCCGCGTTGCATGACATTTTACAACCTACAGCGCTAGCTTTCCACCGCGAGGCCCAGGTCCGGAGAAAGCGGACGCGAAAGCACTGACTGGGTGAGGGGAAGCAGGTTGAACCTTTCGAGGGGGAGCGGAATCTTGCTTCATCCCACATCCCTGCCTGCGCGCTGGGGGATCGGTGATGTTGGACCGGAGGCGTACCGGTTCGTCGACTTCCTTGCGGCGGCAGGGCAGAGCTGGTGGCAGGTGCTGCCGCTCGGACCTACCGGCTACGAGAACTCTCCGTATATGTGCTTTTCCGCTTTCGCCGGGAATCCGATTCTCGTTAGCCCGGAAAAGCTCGTAGAGCAGGGGCTGCTCGCACCCGGTGAGTTGGAGAGTCCGCCTTCATTTCCTGATGACCGCGTGCACTACGGTTCGGCAATCGAGTTCAAGCTGGAATTGCTGCGCCGATCGTTCGAACGGTTCAAATCTGCGTCCCCGGCCGGTCACGCGGATGCCTGTCGCACATTCCGTGAGAAAAATGCCGCGTGGCTGGAGGACTATGCGTTGTTCATGGCACTGAGAGAAGCTCATGAGGGCAAGATCTGGACTCGCTGGCCGGAAGCTCTGGCCAAGCGCGACTCGAAAGCGCTTCAAGAGTGGAGTCTCAAGCTCAGAGACATCGTAGAGTTTCATCAGTACATCCAGTACCTGTTCTTCGACCAATGGGCCGCCCTGAGAGAGTACTGCCATCGCAAAGGCATTCGGATCATTGGTGATCTGCCTATCTACGTCGCACACGATAGCGCGGAGGTCTGGTCGGATCCCGAGCTGTTCTATCTCGATGAGAACGGGTACCCCACGGTGGTTGCCGGGGTTCCGCCAGACTATTTCAGCGCCACCGGGCAACGGTGGGGCAATCCGATCTACCGATGGGACGAGAGAGCCAAGTCGGGCTATCGGTGGTGGATTGATCGTTTCCGGGCGAACCTGTTGCTGGTTGACCTGGTCAGGCTCGACCACTTTCGAGGCTTTGAGGCCCATTGGGAGATCCCGGCAAGCGAGCCCGATGCCATCAACGGTCGATGGGTGAAAGGTCCAGGGGCGGCGCTGTTTGAGGCCCTACGGAGTGCGCTCGGTGACCTTCCGGTGATCGCCGAAGACCTGGGAGTCATTACGCCCGAAGTCGACGCGTTGCGCGACGAGTTTGGGCTCCCTGGCATGCGGATCTTGCAGATGGCGTTTGGGAGGGATTCGAAGGCTCGAGAATACCGACCGCACAATCACGTGCGGCACTGTGTCGCGTACACCGGCACCCACGATCACAACACCACCGTCGGCTGGTTCACCGCAGAGCCCGGCACAGCGACCACCCAGACGCTGGAAGAGGTTCAGCGGGAACGGGCACACGTACTGAAGTATCTCGGCACCGATGGACGCGAGATCAACTGGGATTTCATCCGTCTCGCTTTCAGCTCGGTCGCGGAGCTG